>NZ_VJNT01000009.1:0-659 GCF_008633895.1 Campylobacter sp. LR264d | reverse complement strand
ATAAATTTTATAATCACTAGCAATCTCTGCAACCTCGTTAAAATAACTTGTAAAAATATCCATCTTTATCTACCCCATAACCTAAACTTTGGCTTACAGCTTGTGATTTATGGGTTACTAAATTTGAATTTTTAGTATTTTCTGAGTTTGAATTTGTATTTTCATTTAAATTTTTAAAAGCTACATATTGGTTATTAAGATAAGAATTTACACTATTTATCATTTTATGCACCCTTAAAGTATTTCTATTTATATCGACAAATTAAAAATTAAAACTTTATAGATTAAAAATAAAAATTTTAAAAATGTAATAAATTTATACAAAATGAAAATATATTTAATAAAAAAAGTTAAATTTTTAAAATAAAAACGATTATTTTCTTAATAAATTTAAATTTTTTTAAGGAAAAAATGCTAAGTTCTGTTAATTTAGGCTATCAAAGCTATAATATAAATATTAAAAATTCCACTTCGCAAAATACAAGCTTAAATTCACAAAATGCTAGAAATTCAAATTTAGTAACCCATAAATCACAAGCTGTAAGTGAGAGTTTAGGCTATGGTGTGATAAGGATGAATATTTTACAAGTTATTTTAACGAGGTTGCAGAGATTGCTAGTGATTATAAAATTTATGCAAAGGGGACAGAAAATTTAGCT
>NZ_VJNT01000008.1:0-28042 GCF_008633895.1 Campylobacter sp. LR264d | reverse complement strand
ATGGACCTTTTTAAAAAGTTTAATTCTAACAAAAAAAGGTAAAATAAATTTTTTGATTTAAAAAAATTTGTTAGAATTTATAAATTTGTTGAAGGCTTGCAATATGGATGAAAACGAAGTTAGGCAAAAGATTATTACACCAAGTTTACTTAGGGCTGGTTGGCGTGATGATGATATAAACGAAGAAAGGACCATGAGAAAACATGTGGAATTTACAAAGGGAAGAATGGTTTTTTTAAAAGATGAAGTTAAAAGGGTTGAAAATAAAAGATATGATTATTGTTTACGAAAACATGGCGTAAATCTTGCAATAATAGAGGCTAAAAGATATGATAAACGAGCAGAAGATGGAATTCAACAAGCTATAGAATATGCCTTTAAATTAGATATTAAGTTTGTATATGCTAGTAATGGGAAAAAATTTATAGAACATGATTGTTTTACTGGCAAAGAAAGAGAATTTAATATAGATGAATTTCCAAGTCCTGATGAACTTTATAATCGCTATATAGAAAATAAAAACATACCAAAAGAAAGATTAAAGCTACTTCAAACTCCTGGGTATTATGAAATAAATAACGATAGAAAAACAAGAGAGGAAAGGTATTATCAAGAAAATGCCGTAAATTTAAGTATAGAGGCTATAGCAAGGGGGCAAAATCGCCTTTTACTTGTAATGGCAACTGGAACTGGTAAGACCTATGTATCTTTTCAGATTGTTTATAGACTTTTTAAGGCAGGTATTGTAAAAAGGGTGCTTTATCTTGTAGATAGAAATACTTTAATTGACCAAACCATGCAAGGAGATTTTAATAAGGTCTTTAAAGATAAGATGACAAAAATAAAAAATAAAAAAATGAAATCAAATTATAATATTTATTTTGCACTTTATCAGCAATTTTTTTCTAATGATGATAATAAAATAGTAGAACATTATAAGCAATTTAAAGAAGATTTTTTTGATTTGATTATTATAGATGAGTGTCATAGGGGAAGTGCAAATGAAACTTCTATTTGGAGAGGCATAGTAGAGTATTTTAAACCTGCCATTCAATTAGGTATGACTGCTACTCCTAAATATAAAGAAAAAAAAGAGGATAATATTGATTATTTTGGCGAACCTATTTATGTTTATAGTCTTAAAAAAGGCATTGAAGACGGCTTTTTAGCACCATATAAGGTGGTAAGTTATAATAGTAATATTGACGATGGAATTGTTGTTAATGATAAAGAATATAAATTAAAAGATTTTGATAATAAGATTGAGATTAAGGATTATACTAGGCTTGTCGCACAAACTATAAGTAATTTTTTAAAATATACCCTTAAAGATAGATATGCAAAAACCATTGTATTTTGTGAAGATCAAGACCATGCTAATACAATGAGAAGAGAATTAATTAACGCTAATAGCGATGAAGTTAGCAGGGCTCAAGCACAAGAAAAGCATTATGTGCTTCGTATAACCTCGGTTGATAAAACAGGAAAAGAAAATCTTGATGATTTTGTAAGCACTGATAGTGTATATCCTGTTATAGTTACAACTTCTAGGCTTTTATCAACTGGCGTGGATACAAAGATGGTAAAGGTTATTGTTATAGCTAAAAATATAAACTCGGTTACTGAATTTAAACAAATTATAGGACGAGGCACTAGACTTTTAGAAGAAAAAGGAAAAAAGTATTTTACCATACTTGATTTTAAAAATAGTGTTGAAAATTTTAAGCAAGAAGGCTTTGACCCTACTGATTATCCAACTATACAAGGAAAATTAGGTGGTAGCATTAGTGGTGGTAAAGGAGGATATCCACCAATAATAATAGACCCACCAACACCACCCTTGCCACCTACTGAAAAAATAAGAATAAATGGGATCGATTGCTATATAATAAGAGAAAAACACCAACTTTTAGATAGTAATGGCAAACTAATAACTGATGATTTCATAGGGTATTCTAGGGAGAATTTAATCAAAAAATATCAAAGTTTGGAAGATTTTTTAAGGGATTGGAATGCTAATAAAAATAAAACTAAATTCTTTAAAATTCTTGAAGAAAATTTGATTTTTATTGAATATATAAAAGGATGTAAAGAATATAAGGAATATGATGAATTTGATATAATCCTTTCTCTTGCTTATGGAAAAAAACCTATTACAAGAAAAACAAGGGCTAAAAAATTGAATGATTTTATAAATACCTTTCAGTTAAATGCAAAAAGGGTGTTAGAAATATTACTTGAAAAATATGCACAACATGGCATAGTAGAAATAGAAAATCCAGCTGTGTTTCAAAATGAACCATTTAATGGTAATTTTGATGAAATTTTTTTGCCCTTTGGAGGAATAGAAAACTATAAAGAAGCTATAAATACGTTTAAAGAAAAACTATATCAATAAAGGAGAATATTATGGCGTTAAATATTAAAAAGATTCAAGATATTATGCGAAAGGATGCAGGCGTTAATGGGGATGCACAAAGAATGGAGCAAATTGTTTGGGTTTTATTTTTAAAGGTATATGATTTATATGAAAAAAAATGGAAAACAGAGGCGAATTTGCTAGATAAAAAATATACTTCTATAATACCTAATGAATTAGCTTGGGATAATTGGGCTAAATCTTATGAAATAGAAGGTGGTACAAAGTTTTTTATACAAACAAAAACTGGAGATGAGTTGCTAGAATTTATTAATAATAAACTCTTTCCAACACTTAAAAATATCAATTATTTAAATGGTGAAGCACCACTTCACCAAAGAATAGTAAAAAAAGCCTTTGAAGATACTAATAATTATATGAAAAATGGGACTTTATTAAGAGAAGTGATAGATATTATCGATGAGCTTGAATTTAAAAATAAAGATGATATGGCCAATCTTTCTTTAACCTATGAAACCTTTTTAAAAACCTTGCAAAGTGCAGGAAATGCTGGTGAATTTTATACGCCTAGGGCTGTCACTGAATTTGTCATAGATATGTTAAAACCACAAATTAAAGATAAAATAGCTGACCTAGCTTGTGGAACCGGAGGTTTTTTAATATCTGCTTATCATTATTTAGAAAGCAATAATAAATTAAGTGCAGCTGATAGAGATATTTTAAATAATAGTTTTTATGGTTGTGAAAAAAAATCTCTACCTTATATACTTTGTGCAACAGGATTTTTAATAAATGGTATAGAAAATCCAAACTTAGACCATAATAATGCCTTTAATACTGCTTTTGAAGACTTATGTAGTAAAGAACAATTTAATATAATAGCTATGAATCCACCTTATGGAGGAAGCGAAGGTTCTGAGATTAAAAATCTTTTTCCTAGTAAATTTAAGGCTAATGAAACGGCTGATTTATTTATGGTTCTTATCACTCAAAGATTAAAAGAAAATGGCAGGGCTGCTGTGGTTTTACCTGATGGTTTTTTATTTGGCAATGATAATATAAAAAAGAATATAAAAAAGCTACTTTTAGATGAATTTAATCTACATTTAATAGTACGACTTCCAAAAAGCGTTTTTGCACCTTATACTGGTATTACTACAAATATTTTATTTTTTGATAAATGTAAAAATGGAACGCAAAATACATATTTTTATCGCCTTGATATGCCAGAAGGGATTAAAAGTTTTGGTAAGACAAAGTCTATAAAATTAGAACATTTTAAGCCTTTTTATGAGTGGTATGAAAATGGTAAAAATGACATAATAGATAAAAAAAACAATTTTAAAGCAAAATCTTTTAGCAAAGATGAGCTTATACAAAGGGAATATAATTTTGATTTATGTGGTTTTATAAATGAAGAAGAAGAAGAAATTTTAAAGCCTTATGAGTTAATAGAACAAATAAAAAAAGAAAGGGATACACTCAATAACACTCTTGATTCTATAATGGATAAGATTAATAATATAGTCAATGAAAATAGCTAAATTAAGGATTTTCAAATTTTGAAAATCCTTAAAAAAAATTCATAAAAATTTTTTTAAATATAAACTCACTAAATCCAACCCACTTTAAAACCCATTCAAAAAAGCCTTAAATTTCTAAAAATACATAGTTTAAAGCAGTTAAAAATAAAATTTTTAAAGGACTTAAATTTATATTTTTGTCCTTATAAAAAGTATAAAAATACAAAAAAATTAACAAAATTCTTGACTTTTTAAAAGGTTTTTACTAAAATCACATTTTATTTTTAGTTAGTTCATACTAACAAGTTCTTTTTAAAGGAAAAATTATGGAAAGAATAAGGCTTAAGCTAAAAGCTTATGACCATCGAGTACTAGACAGAACAGTTGCAGCAATTGTAGAAGCTGTTAAGAGAACAGGTGCTGATATCAGAGGTCCAGTGCCTATGCCTACTAAGATTAAACGTTACACAGTTTTAAAATCTCCTCATATTAACAAAGATTCAAGAGAGCAGTTTGAGATAAGAATTCACGCACGTATGCTAGATATTATCGCAGCTACACCTGATACGGTTGATTCTTTAACTAAACTTGATTTAGCCCCTGAGGTTAATGTTGAAGTTAGGGCTATGGGAAAATAAGGATAAAAAATGGAATATATAGTAGAAAAAATAGGAATGAGTAGAACTATTAGCAATCCAAGTATCCCTGTAACCTTGCTAAAAATCGTAAAAGCAAAGGTATGTGAGCTTGACAATGACAGGGCTTTAGTGGCATTTGTTAAAGGCAAAGCAAATAATAAATGCATAGCTGGACAACAAAAAAAATACAATCTTAGCAAAGAATTTAATCGTTTTGTTGTTTTAGAAGTAGCAAATACCGAAGTTGGCGATTTAGATGTAAGTCCTTTAAATGAGGCTAAAATTTTAAAAATTAGCTTTAATTCTAAGGGTAGAGGTTATAGTGGCGTTATGAAAAGACACGGCTTTTCAGGTGGTCCAGCAAGTCATGGTAGTAGATTTCATAGAAGACATGGTTCTATTGGTAATAGAGAATGGCCAGGTCGCGTTCAACCAGGTATGAAAATGGCTGGACATTATGGCAATGTTAAAATAAGCGTAAAAAACGAAGTTATATCTTATGACGCAGAAAATCAAATTCTAGTAGTTAAAGGCTCAGTTCCTGGATATAACGGTGCAATAGGCAGGATAAGGATTGCAAAATGAGTAAGGTTAGTGTTTTAAACGACAATTTTGAAAAGGTAAGTGAATTTGATTTACCTGAAAGATATTCGCAAATAAATTCACATAATCTTTATTTGTATGTAAAATCTTATCTTTCAGCTTGTAGGGCAAATATAGCACATACAAAAAGTAGAAGTGAAGTAAGTGGAGGTGGTAAAAAGCCTTGGAGACAAAAGGGTCGTGGTGGTGCAAGGGCTGGTTCAACTCGTACAAATGTATGGGTAGGAGGTGCAGTTGCGTTTGGACCTAAAAATAATAGAAATTTCTATCAAAAAGTTAATAAAAAACAAAAAAGATTAGCATTAGAAAGAGCCCTTGAAGATAAGGCAGCAAAGGGTGCACTTTTTGTTGTAGATAACATAAATATCGAAAGTGGCAAGACAAAGGATGCTAGTAATTTAGTTAAAAAACTTGGCTTTAAAGATGTTTTGATTGTCAAAGATTTGCTTGATGATAAAACCTTTCTTGCGTTTAGAAATTTAGCAAGTGCTTATGCAGTTGATATAAGTGAGATTAATGCTTATTTAATTTCTGTATTTAATGCTGTGCTTATTGAAAAATCCGCATTAGAATCTATAACAAAGGATAATTAATGGCAGATATTACTGATATTAAAACTATACTTTACACTGAAAAAAGTTTAAAATTGCAAGAAAGTGGAGTTGTAGTTATACAAACTTCGCCAAAAATGACAAAAACAGGCTTAAAAGCCGTTTTAAAAGAATATTTTGGTGTAACTCCTCAAAGCATAAATTCTTTAAAGATGAGTGGAAAGATTAAACGATTTCGTGGACGCGTAGGTCAAAGAAATGACTATAAAAAATTCTATGTAAAGCTACCAGAAGGCGTTAGCTTAGAAAATACGGAGGCTTAATATGGCAATTAAAACTTATAAACCTTACACCCCAAGTAGAAGATATATAACAGGGTTAAGCTCAGATGACATAACAGCAAAGCCTAGCGTTCGTTCTTTACTAGTTAAACTTCCAGCCCATGCAGGTAGAAATAGCTATGGACGCATTACAAGTCGCCATAAACAAGCAGGAGCTAAGAAACTTTATAGAATTATTGATTTTAAACGTCGTAAATTTGGCATTGAAGGCAAGGTTGAAAGCATAGAATATGACCCATATAGAAACTGCAGAATCGCCCTTATTGCCTATAAAGATGGGGAAAAAAGATATATTATCCAACCTCGTGGCTTAAAAGTAGGCGATAAAGTTGCTTCAGCAGAAAGTGGACTTGATATAAAACCGGGTAATGCAATGAAACTTAAAAGTATACCAGTAGGTACTATAGTTCATAATATAGAGTTAAAGCCGGGCAAAGGTGGACAAATGATTCGCTCAGCCGGTGCATACGCACAACTCATGGGTAAAGAAGAAAAATATGTTATCTTAAGACTTGCAAGTGGTGAAATGAGACAGGTTTTAGCAGAATGCATGGCTAGTATAGGTGAAGTAGGGAACGAAGAATGGGCAAATATTAGCATAGGAAAAGCTGGTAGAAATAGATACCTAGGAATTCGCCCTCAAACAAGAGGTAGTGCTATGAACCCAGTAGACCATCCACATGGTGGTGGTGAGGGTAAGAAAAATTCAGGTCGTCATCCTGTAACACCTTGGGGTAAACCAACTAAGGGCGCAAAAACTCGTCGCAAAAAAGCAAGTGATAGATTAATAATTTCAAGAAGAAAAGGAAAATAAAATGGCTAGGTCGCTTAAAAAAGGTCCTTTCGTAGATGAACATGTTATGAAAAAGGTAGCACAGGCGAAAAAGGCAAATGATAATAAGCCTATTAAAACCTGGTCAAGACGTAGTACTATCATACCTGATATGATAGGCTTAACCTTTAATGTTCACAATGGTAAGAGTTTTATCCCTGTGTATATTACTGAAAATCATATAGGGTATAAATTAGGTGAATTTGCACCAACACGCACTTTTAAAGGCCACAAGGGCTCAGTGCAAAAGAAAATAGGCAAATAGGAGAGTATTATGAGTAAGGCTTTGATTAAATTCATAAGATTATCTCCTACAAAGGCAAGGCTTATAGCAAGAGAAGTACAAGGTATGAATGCCGAACTTGCTATGGCTAGTTTAAAATTTATGCCAAATAAGGGTGCAAAATACATAGCAAATGCAATCTCAAGTGCCGTTGCAAATGGTGGCTTTGAGGCAAATGAAGTGATAGTAAAAAGTTGCCGTGTTGATGCAGCTTCTGTGTTAAGAAGATTTAGACCAAGGGCTAGAGGAAGTGCAAGTCGCATTAGAAAACCTACTTCACATATCTTAGTAGAGGTTGAAAAAAGCGAAGAAAAGACTAAAAAAACTAAGTCAAGCACTAAAGCGAGTAAAAAGGAAAATTAATGGGACAAAAAGTAAATCCGATTGGTTTAAGATTAGGAATCAACAGAAATTGGGAATCAAGATGGTTTCCAACTAAGGCGAATTTATCAGAAAATATAGGTGAAGATTATAAGATTAGGGCTTTTTTAAAGAAAAAGCTTTATTATGCAGGAATTAGCCAAATTTTAGTAGAAAGAACAGCTAAAAAATTACGCGTTACAGTAGTAGCTGCAAGACCTGGGATTATAATAGGCAAAAAGGGTAGCGATGTTGATAATCTAAGACAAGAGTTACAAAAACTCATAGGAAAAGATGTAAATATCAATATAAAAGAAGAAAGAAAGGCTGGTTCTTCTGCCCAACTTGCTGCTGAAAGCGTAGCCACTCAACTTGAAAAAAGAATAGCATTTAGAAGGGCTATGAAAAAGGTTATCCAAGGGGCTCAAAAGGCTGGTGCAAAGGGTATTAAGGTATCTGTTTCTGGTCGTTTAGGTGGGGCTGAAATGGCTAGAACTGAATGGTATTTAGAAGGACGCGTTCCTTTGCATACTTTAAGGGCTAAGATTGATTATGGTTTTGCTGAGGCTAGGACAACTTATGGAAATATAGGTGTTAAGGTATGGATTTTTAAAGGCGAGGTTCTACAAAAAGGCGTTCAAGCTGATAAAAATGAAGAAGTAACTCCTGCTAAAAAAACAAGACGTACTAGAAGGAGTAAATAATCATGTTAATGCCAAAAAGAACAAAATATCGTAAAATGATGAAGGGTCGCAATAGAGGCTATGCTAATAGAGGGACTGAATTTACCTTTGGTGATTATGCTTTAAAAGCTACTGAAGCAGGTCGTATAAATTCTCGTCAAATAGAAGCAGCTCGTATTGCATTAACGCGTTTTGTAAAAAGACAAGGTAAAACCTGGATTAGAGTTTTCCCTGATAAACCTTTGACAAAAAAGCCTCTTGAAACTCGTATGGGTAAAGGTAAAGGTGGCGTTGAAGAATGGGTTATGAATATAAGACCAGGTCGCATTATATATGAAATGGCAGGTGTTAGCGAAGAAATGGCAAAAGAGGCCTTAACTTTAGCTATGCATAAACTACCATTTAAGACTAAATTTGTTACAAGAGAGAGTCAAAATGAAATTTACTGAGCTTAAAGACAAAAATAAAGACGAGTTAAATGAGATGCTAAAAGAAAAAAAGTTGCTTTTATTTACTTTAAAACAAAAGCTAAAAACAATGCAACTTACTAATCCAAAAGAGATTGGTCAAGTTAAAAAAGATATTGCTAGAATTAATACAGCAATCAGTGCTTTAAAACAAGGATAAATTATGGCATTAAAAAGAGAAATTCAAGGTGTTGTAGTTCAAATTTCTGGAAACAAAACAGCAAATATCTTAGCAGAAAGAAAGGTTGTTCATCCTAGATATAGAAAGATTGTAAAACGTTTTAAAAAATATCTTATTCACGATGAAAAAAACGAGCTAAAAGTAGGCGATGTCGCTGTTGCGATTGAGTGTCGTCCTATTTCAAAAAGAAAGGCCTTTCGTTTAAAAGCTGTATTATCTACAGGAGTTGAGTAATGATTCAAAGTTTTACAAGACTTGCAGTCGCTGATAATAGTGGCGCAAAGGAACTTATGTGTATAAAGGTTTTAGGTGGTAGTAAAAGAAGATATGCTACCATAGGTGATGTTATCGTAGCTTCTGTAAAAAAGGCTTTGCCAAATGGTAAGGTTAAAAAGGGGCAAGTTGTAAAGGCAGTTATTGTAAGAACAAAAAAAGAAATTCATAGAGATAATGGGTCTTTGATTCGTTTTGATGAAAATGCTGCTGTTATACTTGATAATAAAAGAGAGCCTATTGGAACTCGTATTTTTGGTCCTATAGGTCGTGAGGTTAGATATGGTGGTTTTATGAAAATCGTTTCACTTGCACCGGAGGTATTATAATGGCTAAGTTAAAAATCAAAAAAGGTGATAGCGTTAAAATTATCGCTGGTGATGACAAGGGCAAGGAAGGTAAGGTTTTAGCAGTGTACCCAAAGACTTTAAAGGTAGTTGTTGAGGGTTGTAAACTTGCTAAAAAAGCAGTAAAGCCTAATGATAAAAATCCAAATGGTGGTTTTATTAATAAAGAAATGCCTATGGATATTTCTAATGTGGCAAAGGTTTAGATTATGAGATTAAAAGAAAAATATAATCAAAGCATAAAGGCTGCTTTGGCTAAGGAATTTGATATTAAAAATCCTATGTTAATCCCTGCTATCGAAAAGCTTGTTATTAGCGTAGGTGCTGGTGAGCTTGCAAAGGACCAAAAGGTTTTGCAAAATGTATCTGATACTATATCTTTAATCGCTGGTCAAAAGGCTGTTATTACCAAGGCTAAAAAATCAGTTGCTGGTTTTAAGGTGAGAGATGGCTTTCCTGTTGGCGTAATGGTTACACTAAGAAAGGATAATATGTTTGCCTTTTTAGATAAATTAATTTCTATAGCCTTGCCTAGGGTAAAGGATTTTAGAGGTTTATCAAGAGATGGTTTTGATGGAAGGGGCAATTATAATTTTGGGCTTGATGAGCAGTTAATGTTCCCAGAAGTTGAGTATGATAAAATTTTAAGAACTCATGGAATGAACATTTCTATCGTTACCACTGCACAAAATGACAAAGAAGCACAAAAATTATTAGAACTCATAGGAGTACCATTCGCAAAAGGAAGACAAAATGGCTAAAAAATCAATGATTGCAAAGGCGGCTAGAAAACCTAAATTTAAAGTTAGAGGCTATACAAGATGTCAAATTTGCGGACGTCCACATTCAGTATATCAAGATTTTGGAATTTGTAGGGTTTGCCTTAGAAAAATGGGCAATGAAGGCTTAATTCCTGGTCTTAAAAAAGCAAGCTGGTAAAAGGATAAATTATGATGAATGATATTATTTCAGATTCACTTACTCGTATTAGAAATGCAAGTTTAAGAAGACTTGAAACTACTAAACTTTTACATTCTAAGGTTGTGGAAGCTTTAGTTGGCATTTTTCAAACAAAGGGCTATATTGAAAGTTTTTCTGTAATAGAAGAAGATAAAAAGAAATTTATTAGCGTTGTTTTAAAATACGATGAAAAAGGCAAAAGCGTTATTAATGAGATTAAAAGAATTTCAAAGCCTGGTCGTCGCGTTTATAAGGGTAAGGAAGATATTAAAAGATTTAAAAATGGTTATGGTACTATCGTAGTTAGCACAAGTCATGGCGTTTTGGCAAATGATGAAGCGTTTAAGGCTGGTGTTGGTGGCGAAATTTTATGTACCATTTGGTAAGATAATGCTTTTTATGGCATTGGGTATTTTTAAGATATCCTAGACAAGTAAAAAGGAAAAAAATGTCTCGTATAGGAAAACAACCCATAAATATTCCTTCTGGGGTTGAAGTAAAATTAGAAGGAACCTTGCTTAAATTTAAAAAAGGGAATTTAGCAAAAGAATTAGACACAAAGGCTAATGTAAATGTTGAGTTAAAAGATGGCAATACGCTTATTTTTACTTCAAAAGGAGATGATAGGCAAAGTAGGGCTTATTGGGGAACTTATAGGGCATTAGCTTATAATGTAGTTATTGGTTTAACTCAAGGTTTTTCAAAAACACTTGAAATAAATGGGGTTGGTTACAAGGCTACTTTAAAAGGTAAAATTTTAGAATTAAGTCTTGGTTTTTCACACCCTATAAATTTTGCTATACCTGAGGGTATTGAGATTGTAGTTGATAAAAATAATGTTATTGTAAAGGGAAGTGATAAACAAGTAGTAGGACAAGTTGCTGCTCAAATCCGTGAATTTAGACCACCTGAGCCGTATAAAGGAAAAGGCGTTAAATATGCTGATGAACGCATTATACGCAAAGCTGGTAAGACATCTAAAAAGTAAGGATAGATAATGAGAGCAAATGTATTAAAAAGAAAATTAAATTTGAAAATTAAGAGAAAAAAACGAATTCGTGCGAAAATTTCAGGTTGTGATACCACTCCTAGAATTTCTGTATTTAAATCTAATAGAACTCTTTATATTCAAGCAATAGATGATACAAAGGCCATTACTTTAGCTGCTGTTGATGGTAAAAAAGTTGGAGTTAAGGCAAATAAAGAAGGTGCTAAAAAAATAGCTAGTGAGTTTGCAAAAATTTTAAAAGACAAAAAGATAGAAAAGGCTATTTTTGATAGAAATGGTTATGTATATCATGGTGTTATTGCAACCTTGGCTGATTCTTTAAGAGAAAATGGCATTAGGCTATAAGGAGAGAATATGGAAAAATACAATAAAGAAGAATTTGAAGAAGTAATTGTTGATATAGGCAGAGTTACAAAGGTTGTTAAGGGTGGTAGAAGATTTCGTTTTACAGCCTTGGTAATTATAGGCAATAGAAAGGGCTTAGTAGGCGTTGGTTATGGTAAGGCAAAGGAGGTACCTGATGCTATTCGCAAGGCCGTAGATGATGCCTTTAAAAATTTAGTAGAAGTAAAAACAAAGGGTTATACAATAGCACACGAAGTAGAAGTAAAATATAATGCAAGTAGAATTTTACTTAAACCAGCTAGTGAAGGTACTGGGGTAATTGCTGGTGGTTCTACTCGTCCTATAGTTGAACTTGCAGGTATTAAGGATATTTTAACTAAATCGCTTGGGTCAAATAATTCAGCAAATGTAGTTCGTGCAACTATAAAAGCTTTAACAATGCTAAAAGGATAGATAATGAATTTAACAAAAGCAGTAGGCTCAACACATAAAACAAAAAGAGTAGGTCGTGGTCAAGGAAGTGGTATGGGTAAAACTTCCACCCGTGGAGGCAAGGGACAAACTGCAAGAAAGGGCTATAACGCAAAAAGAGGTTTTGAAGGTGGACAACAACCTTTACAAAGAAGATTGCCAAAGGTAGGCTTTAGTTCAAAAATCGAAAAACCTTATGTTATAAATGTTGAAAGAATAGTAGCTATAAAGGATTTAAACGAGATTACAATTGAAAGTATTAAAGGCGTACATAAACTTTCAAAATCTGTTTCAAAGATTAAACTTATAGGTGCTAGTGCAAGGAATTTAGTCTCAAAAATTAAAAATGAAAATATAACACTTAGTGGTGTAAAATAATGAATAAAGCATTGACGAATAAAATTTTAATAACCTTGGCATTTTTATTCGCTTATAGGGTGCTAGCTTATGTGCCTGTTCCTGGCGTCAATGCTGATGTTATTGCCGAATTTTTTAACACTAATCAAAACAACGCCCTAGGCTTGTTTAATGTCTTTAGTGGAGGGGCAGCCGAACGTTTTTCTATTATCTCTCTTGGCATTATGCCTTATATCACAGCATCCATTATCATGGAGCTTTTAGCAGCTACCTTTCCAAATATAGGCAAAATGAAAAAGGAAAGAGATAGCATACAAAAATATATGCAAATAATTCGTTATGCAACCATTCTCATTACCTTTATTCAAAGTATAGGCGTGGCTATTGGTTTGCAAGGCTTACATGGACGTGGTGGGGCCGGTGCTATTATGGTAGAAGATATTAATGTATTTATTGCACTTTGTGCTATATCTATGTTAGCAGGTACCATGCTTTTAATGTGGCTAGGTGAACAAATTACACAAAAAGGCGTGGGTAATGGTATTTCTTTAATCATCTTTGCAGGTATAGTTTCAGCCATTCCTTCGGCTATCTCAAACACAGTTGGACAAATAAATTCAGGCGAAATGAATTTCTTAACTGCCTTTATAATCTTACTTTTAATTCTTGTTACAATAGGTGTTATCATCTTTGTAGAACTTGGAGAAAGACGTATTCCTATATCATATTCTCGCAAGGTGGTTATGCAAAATCAAAATAAACGTATTATGAATTACATTCCTATTAAGGTAAATTTAAGTGGGGTTATCCCTCCTATTTTCGCAAGTGCTATTTTAATGTTTCCAACTACCATTTTACAAACTAGCACGAACGAATATATATTAGCCATTAATGATTTTTTAAATCCTAATAGCTATGTTTTCAATCTTTTAACCTTTTTGTTTGTGATTTTCTTTGCGTATTTTTATGCTTCTATAGTATTTAACGCTAAGGACATAGCAGAAAATCTTAAAAAACAAGGTGGTTTTATACCAGGCATTAGACCAGGCGAAGGAACTGCACATTATTTAAACGAGGTAGCCTCTCGCCTTACGCTTTCTGGTTCTATTTACCTTGGGCTTGTTTCAACTCTTCCTTGGGTCTTAGTAAAATTTATGGGCGTGCCTTTTTATTTTGGTGGCACATCTGTTTTAATAGTAGTACAAGTAGCACTTGATACAATGAGAAAAATAGAAGCTCAAATTTATATGAGTAAATATCAAACACTTTCTGCTGTAGGGCTTTAAGTCTTACAGCTTTTTAAAGTGAAATTTAATCAAAATACTTACTTGATTTATGCCTAAGAATGGCTTATCACAGCATTGGCATAGAGGGCAATACCCTAAGTTATACCCAGTGTAAATCAATCATTTTAAATAATTACATTCTAAGAGCTGTAAAAGAAAGAGAATTTTACGAAGTAAGAAACTATAAAAATCTTTTGCCAAAATTCATAGAAAATTTAAAACATTATAAAAAACTTGATAATGAACTTATAAAAGAATTTTATTATTTTATTATACAAGATTTGATAGACAATAATGGGCAATTTAAAAAAATAGAAAATGTCATTATAGGGACGAATTTTGAACCGACAAAGCCTTATTTAGTGCCAATCCAACTTAAAGATTTAATAGACAATTTATATTATAAATTTGACCTAGCAAAAAATGATGACGACAAAACAAAAGCTATTTTAGAAAGCCACATTAACTTTGAAAGAATTCACCCATTTAGCGATGGCAATGGTAGAATTGGCAGACTCTTAATGGTTTATTCTTGTTTAGAACAAAATTTAAGCCCTATTATTGTGCCCCAAGAAGAAAAAGAAAGATATATAGCATATTTAAGAGAAGAAAATATAAAAGACTTTTTAAACTTTGCTAAAAAACTTCAAGTTCTTGAAAAAGAGAGATTTGAAAAATTTATAAAATTATTAAAGCCCAAAAAAGTACGAAAAAAATAAAAACTTTTTATATAATATTAAAAATATAAAAAATGCGAAATAAGATAAATGAAATATATATTAAAAAATAAAGACATTGATATTTTAGAATTTGAAGTTAGTGTTCAATAAACAGGCATTGATAGATATAAACATGTAATTGATAGTTTTTTAATAATAAATGAAAAAATGCTCCCACTTTCTTTTAATCTTAAACAACATGAAAAATTTAAGCTTAATGATGAATGGTTTTTTGGCTTTGAAAGATTAATTAAAAAACAAGCTAGTTTAGACACTAAGCTTTAAAAAATAAAGTTAAAAGACGATAGAATTATGTTTTTTTTTTTTTTTGATACAATAGCCAAAACTTAAAAAGGATAAACATGGATATAGTCTTACTTGGAGGAAGTAATTCGGTAATGGTCAATGGACTTCAACTTGGCATAAAAGAAGAAGTTACGGCTATGGGGGGGGGTCTTTCATAATTTTGGCCTTGGGTCTTGTACTGCACTACAAAACTTATATGAGAGTAAAAGAAATCAAAAAATTTTAGAACAAGCTTCTTTAGTTATTACAGAAAGCAATATAAACGAAATTTGTAATAATTTGGAACCTTATCATAAATTACCATTTAAGCTTATAAATAGGGATTTAAAACTGCATTATGAAAATTTATATAGCTTAAATACAAAGATTTTAATACTAATTTTACCCTTATGGCGTGGAGAGTGTAATATAATAGACAATCTACATAAACACTATGCTAGCCATTTTGGTTTTAATATAATAGATATTAAAAAATATTATGAAAACAATAAAATAAGTGATTTTGGTAAGTCTTATGGAGTTCACCAAGCAGCTAGTTTAATGCGTGAGATTGGAAAAAATATAATTAAAAACTTAAATAATTTTTCTTATCCAAAGAAAGATATAAAAACTAAAAATACCAAATTTGAGATAGTTAAACCAAGTGAAATGAAGCTAATAAAGGGAGATTTAGAAGAAATAAATATATCTAATTCTATGTTTAATGAAACTTGTTATAGATTAAATAAGGATACTATTTTACAATTTGATGAAAGATATAAGGGATTAAAGCTTATAGGGATTCATTCTTGGTTAAATGATAAAAATTTAAGTCCTGATTTTAATGTAAAAAATTTTATAGAATGTAGAATGAATTACTCAAGTATAATTTTAGAAAACAAAGATATAAACATTAGCAAGGGGCTTCCCTTTATGAATATGTTTATAGAGATACAAAAAAATTTTATTATAGATGAAAAAAGTATTGTAAAAATCAACTATGAAGACTTTGTAAGTGAAATTCACCATATCACTACGGTATGGCTTGAAAATGCAAAATGCCATAAATATGCTGACATAATAGCTTTTTTTCTAATTGAAAATGAAGAAGATGAAAAGAATTTTAACTTTGATGAGTTAAATACTTATAGTATCTTAATAGATAAAAAATACGATTTTACTCATATTATGCCTAATATACTCTTACTTATAAAAGATTTTAATCAATACGCACAAATGGTTAAGAATAAAGCCTTAAAGCCCTTGCAAGATGAAAACATAAAATTAAAAAATGAACTTAGTCTTTGCGAGGGTCCTGCTTGTACTAGGGTTAAAAATCACCTTTGTTATAAATTTGGAAAAGCTATTATTATAAATTCAAAATCCTTTATGGGTCTTATTAGATTACCCTTTGTATTATCTTACATAAACGAAGAACATAAAAAAAATTTAAAGATAAATTTAACACCATTTGAAAAATGCAGAGATTATAAAGAAAGTTTAAAGATTAAAAATTATCTATCTTATAAGTTAGGGGATAGTTTTATAAAACATTATAAAAAATGGTATAAGGGTGGATTAATTAAATTTTATTTTGAGGCCAAAAGGCTCGAAAGAGAATTTAAAAAACCTCTTTAAATATACGATAAATTTCAAACTATATTTAATGTATAGTTTGAAATTTCCATAATAATTTTTATCATTTTTTTCTAAGTTTAGTTATACTTTCTCCACCAAGGCCGTAATTATCAGTATCTATTTCATCGATTATTACAATGGTACTTGCCTTGTTTTTATTAAGTACTTTTGCTAAAAGTTCGGTCACTCCTTCTATTAAGGCTTCTTTTTGGGCAGTCGTTGGAGTGCCATTTTCTTTTGTAATTCTTATATTTACAAAGGGCATTTTTAATCCTTTTTTATGAATTTTAAGGAATTATAGTTAAATTTGATTAAAAAATAATTTTTGATAATAAATTTCAAAATATTTTTAGCTTTGGTATATTATAATAACAATTATCAACTTAAAAGGAGTTATTATGTCAGTTTTAGTTATTGGGGCAGATGAGATTACGCCTATTAAAGCAGTTTTGACAGATTTGGGTGCAAAAAAGATTGAACATTGGGACGCTAGGAACGAAAATCGCGTTAATAGAAAACCAATCCCAAATGATACTGAATGTATAGTAATGCTTACTAGTTTTTTAAATCATAACACTATGAAAAAGATAAAAACTGAGGCAAAAAAACGCAAAATTCCTCTTGTGTGTGCTAAAAGAAGTGTTAGTTGCGTGTTTTGTGAGTATTGCAAAATTTTTAATTTAGATAAAGAATTTTCTTGTCCTAAGGATTAAAATGTTTTTTGGCTTTGATAAGAAAGATGAATTTATACCAGAAATTTATGCAAATTATAATAGGACAAAGATAAATGAAATTTTCTTATATCAATACAATGCAAATGTAGATGATGATTTGAAAATTCCCTTATCTTATGCAAAAAAGGCTAGAAATTTAAAAGAAATTTTTAAACTTTTTTTATATGATTTAAGCAATGTTAATTTTGCTAAGATTGATAAAATTTGTCTTCAAGCTAGCCTTTTTGTAAAAAATTTTAAAACTAAGAAGCCTTATTTTTTTAATGCTACTAAAAGTAACGAAAGCTCTTTAAAAAAGCTTTTTAAGCTTTATTTTTATGGGGCTTGTTTTAAAAATAGTGAACTTTTTACGCACTATGTTTATGATAAAATTTCAAGGCAAAATCCAAATTTAAACTTTATTTTAAAGGATAATTTGCTTATTATAAACAAAGAATTTGCCTTGTTAATTTTTGATAAAAAAATTGATACCAATAAACTAGATATAGATAACGAAATTCAAAAAGCATTAAGTTTGATAACTAAAAATTCCTTTTGTAAACTTTATATTGTTTGCCCAAGGAGTGAAAACTTCACACATTTTATACAAATCAAACATGATTTATGCGATTTAAACAAAATTATGTTAAAATTAGTTCCGTATTCAATATCAAATAAACTTATAAGGAGATTGTAATGTCAATAGCAGTTGTTTATGGAAGTGCTATGGGAAATACAGAAGGTGCTGCAAATTTAATTGCCGAAAAATTAGGGGTTAGCGATGTGCTAAATATAGCCAGTGTAAATGCTGATAAGCTAAATTCTTATGATAGCTTGATTTGTGGAACTTCTACTTGGGGAAGCGGTGATTTACAAGATGATTGGGATGCCTTTGATTTTGGTTCTTTAAGTCTTTCTGGCAAAAAGGTAGCTGTATTTGGAATGGGCGATAGTCAAGGTTATTCTGATACATATTGTGGTGGAATGGGAAAATTAGCTACGAATTTAAAAAATGCAGGTGCTCAATTGGTCGGAGCTGTTTCAGTGGAAGGCTATGATTTTGAAAGCAGTGAGGCTGTCGTTGATGGTAGCTTTGTGGGCCTTGCGTTGGATAACGACAATCAAGAAGATTTAACAGAATCAAGAATTGATGCTTGGGTTAGCCAGATTAAAAATCAACTTTCTTAATCACTAAAAAGCAAGATTTTTAATCTTGCTTTAACTATAAAATTATCCTTATTTTAAGCAATATCAAAAAAAATGTATAATCGCCGAAATTTTTTAAAAAAAGGATAAAAAATGAGAAAAATTGGCGTTTTGGGTTTAGGCATTTTAGTTTGTGTTGCTTTTGTGGGTTGTGGAGATTACATAGATAAAGAGTTAAAAACTGCTAATTATTATAGAAAAAATACAAAGGAAAGAGAAAAGAAAATAGAGTAGTGTTTAAAAGAATCAAGTTTGTATACAAATGAAACATATACAAAATTAAAAGAATTAAACTCAAAAATATACGAGAAAATCGTGATTTTTATGAAAAAATAAGTTTTGACATTGATTTAAAAATTAGAGAAGATTTTAAATATCCAAATGCTGATAATTGTAAAAGTGCTGTAATGGCTTTTCGTTTTCATTAGTCTTTTCTTAAATAACACAAAATTTTTTGTGTTATTTAATATCAAAATACTCCCTAAGATTCTTACAAAGTTCAAAGAAATTTACAGCATTTAAGGTTTTATTTGTTTCAAAATGCTTATAACTGCTTTCAAAGCCACTTAATAATTCTTTTGATTTTATGCCATAGCTTATGGAAAGACCGGCTTCAATCAAAGCTGCTAATCTATCGCAACATTTTAAGGCCTTGCCATCAATTGCCCCGTACTCATCGCTATTAAAATCGCTTAATTCTCCACTACAAACTGCTGCAATATTATCTTTAAAGGTGCGATTTTCAAATTCATTCTTTTTATTGTCTCTAATGCCTAAAATATAGGAAAATTCTTTTTTTAAATCATGTGGTATAAAGGGTAAAATTCTATCATTTATTAACTTCATTTCATATTCGCTTATTATTTCATCAAGACCCTCAACGCCATATTTTACAGGGCTTATAATATCTCTTGTCAAACTTTCTGGTAAATCATGAAACAAGGCACAATAAAAATTATTTTCAAGTCTTTTATCACAAGCCTTTACCTTTAAAGAGTAAAAATAACCAAGCATTGCAACTACAAGCATATGACCTAGCACCGTGGTTTCTGGGATTCTAGGCGTTTGAGCCCATCTTTTTTGAAAACGAAGCCTGCCACTTAAATCTATGATTTTAGCAATTTTTTGATTTAAGGCTATCTTTCTAGCCCCTATTAATTCATAATAATCTTCTAACTCTTCTTCTACCTTGGCCTTTATCTCATCAATATCATTTAAAAAAGAAGAGGTTTGATAGATTATATTAAATTCCCAACGCGTAGAAAAATAAGAAGCAGCCTTTAAAATCAATCTTTCCTTAGAAAAATCTTGCTTATCTTTTTCATGCAAATAATTTTCAAAACGTTTTAAAAAAGCACCATCTTCAATATTTTCAAGTGCCATTTCTTGCATTTTTGTTAAAACTAATTGATTGATTTGTTCTTTTTTTTGTATCATAATTTGATGATAAACATCAGGCCTTAAATCAGTGATATTTACCCTGCTTAAAAACTCAAAAATTCCACCTTCAATTATAAAACGCATATTTACATCTTTTTCCATTTTGGCTATAAAATAAGCTATTATAAATTTATGGGCTTGTTTGTCAAGTTCCACTAAATTTAGCATTCTAGGGTAATCATTCCAGCGACTAATTGAAGCAGCCTTGAAAATATGTTCTATAAGCTTTACATTTATCATTTTTTATCCTTTTTTGAAAGTTTAGCAAATTATTCAAAACTTGCTATTAAATTTGAGGCTAATTCTTTAATATTTTCACCCTTTAGCTCACTTATAACCCCATTTTGTGCTAGCAAAATTCTATCTGCACTATCAAAATACGCATCATCGTGAGTTATAGCAAAAATGGTTTTCCCTTTTTCTTTTAAAAGTGGTAAAAGTTTTTTATAAAAAAAGCGACGAAAAACAGGGTCTTGGTCCGCTGCCCATTCATCAAGTACTAAAATATCCCTTTCTTCAAGCAAGGCTATAAACATAGCTAAACGTTTTTTTTGTCCACTTGAAAGCTTAGTAATACTAAGTTCTCCATTTTGCACCTGGGTTTTTTGTTCAAGTTCTAAGAAATTTAGCCAAAAATCTATCTTTTCATTATCTGCAAATTCATCATCTGTTAAGGTTTGAGTAAAGAGGTGAAAGTCGCTAAATACTACTGATATCAAGGAGCGATACTTATAAATATTTTCATCATTTATTAGTTCTTCATCAAGGTAAATTTGACCTTCTTTTGGCTTAAAAAGCCCGGTTAAAAGCATACAAAAGGTAGACTTTCCACTACCATTTTTACCTATTAAAAATACTAATTCGCCCTTGTGAAGTTCTAAATTTACAGGGCTTAAATGAAATTTATCATAAGAAAAGCTTGTATTTTTAAAGCTAATTTTATGCCATGTGAATTTATCTTTTAAAAGATTAAATTCGCTTTTATACTCGCTAAGTTCAAGTTTTGCTATCTTATCAAGGGCAATTTTTGCCAGTATAAGAGTAGGAAAAGAACCTATTATTGAGATTAAAGGAGTTCTTAAAAAAAGTATAGAAAGGGCTATTGTAGTAGCATTTTCTAGGCTAGTTAGATTAAATTTCAAGGCACAATAAAACTGCACCCCTACCAATGCTAAAAGAGTTACATTGCTAAAATTGTTAGAGATATTATTTAAAACATTACCTATAATGCCATTTTTTCGCTTTTTCTTTGCATTTTTATCAAATTCATTTTCATAATAATATTTTGCACGAAAAACATTAATGGCTAATTCTTTATGCCCATCGAGTATATTTTGATAATCCTTTTGCAAACTATCATCATTTTCTCTTAATTTTCTAAAATACAAATATACTCTCATCATTAAAAAATTATTCACTAAAAAAAGTACTGCTATCCACACAAAACAAAGTATAAAAATTTGAGCTGATAAATAAAAAAGATAAAAGCAAATGCAAAAAATTAAAATGCTAGATTGTAAGAATTCTGGCAATCTTAATAGGCCAAAAGATATACTCCTAACATCAGCACTCAAAGAGGCCAAAAGTTTTGCCTTGCCTGTTTTGCTAACTTGTACTAAGGAAGTATCTAAAATTTGTTTAACTATACGCCTTTGCATTTTATAGATAAAATTTTGTCCAAAAATACTAAGGCTTAATTCAACAAAGGAGGAGCTTAAAAAAAATACTACTAAGATAAGAATAAAATAAATAATGGGCGTATTGCCTGCATTTTTTAAAAGATATTCATTTATAAAGGCAAGGGTTAAAACCCCAAGTAAACTAGTAAAAAATGAGAAAAATAAAAAAAGGCTAAATTTAAGTTTATTTTGTTTTAAAAGCTCGGTTATAAAAGACATTTATGCTCCAATAAATAATACCTATTATCAAATTTTAACAGAGTAAATTTTAATATTTTTTTAAAAAAGTAAAATTTTTAATCAAATTTTTGATAAAATACAGCCTTGTTTAAATTTTAAAAAAAGGAGGAAAAAGTTGGCAAAAGATGATGTCATAGAGATTGATGGTAATGTTATAGAAGCCTTACCAAATGCAAATTTTAAAGTAGAACTTGATAATAAGCATATTATACATTGTCATATAGCTGGTAAAATGCGTATGCATTATATTAAAATAATGCCAGGGGACAGGGTCAAGGTCGAACTTACGCCTTATAGTTTAGATAAGGGTCGTATTACTTTTAGATACAAGTAATATAAGTTTTTTAAAAGCTAAATTTAGATACAATTAACCTTTTTTGCGACAAAAATATCCAAAAAAGAAGTATTTTTAAAATTTACCGCTTGTTTTAAAAATAGTTGGTTATTCACAAACCTATATGTAGTCGCAAATTTAAGTGGAATTTTATTCTAGGAGAAGGGCATGAAAGTTAGAGCATCGGTTAAAAAGATGTGCGACAAGTGTAAAATAGTTCGCCGAAAAGGCGTAGTTCGCATTATTTGCGAAAATCCAAAACATAAACAAAGACAAGGATAAATATGGCTCGTATTGCAGGTGTGGATTTACCAAAGAAAAAGAGAATTGAGTATGGACTTACCTATATTTTTGGTATAGGACTTTTTACTTCAAGAAAGATTCTTGATAAGACAGGAATTTCTTATGATAAAAGAGTTAGTGAGCTTAGCGAGGACGAGGCCGCTGCTATTCGTAAAGAAATTCAAGAACATTACATGGTGGAAGGTGATTTAAGAAAACAAGTTGCTATGGATATTAAAGCCTTAATGGATTTAGGAAGTTATAGGGGTTTAAGACATAGAAAAGGCTTACCTGTACGTGGTCAAAAAACAAAGACAAACGCTAGAACTCGCAAGGGTAAAAGAAAAACCGTTGGTGCAAAATCATAAGGACTTAAAATGGCAAAAAGAAAAATCGTTAAGAAAAAAGTTGTCAAAAAAAATATAGCCAAGGGCATTGTTTATATTAGTGCAACTTTTAATAATACTATGGTAACAGTTACTGATGAAATGGGAAATGCTATAGCTTGGAGTAGTGCTGGAGGCTTAGGTTTTAAGGGTTCTAAAAAATCAACCCCTTATGCTGCACAACAAGCTGTTGAAGATGCCTTAAATAAGGCTAAAGAACATGGAATCAAAGAAGTAGGCATTAAGGTTCAAGGTCCAGGAAGTGGTAGAGAAACTGCTGTAAAAAGTGTAGGTGCTATGGAAGGTATTAAGGTAACATTTTTAAAAGATATTACCCCACTTTCTCATAATGGTTGTAGACCACCTAAACGTCGTCGTGTCTAAGATTTAAAAGGAGAATATTATGGCAAGATATAGAGGACCAGTAGAAAAATTAGAAAGACGCTTTGGTGTAAGCTTAGCCTTAAAGGGCGAAAGAAGATTAGCTGGAAAAAGCGCACTAGATAAAAGACCTTATGCACCTGGACAACACGGGGCTAAAAAAGGCAAGATAAGCGAATATGGACTTCAATTAAGAGAAAAGCAAAAAGCTAAATTTATGTATGGCATTAGCGAAAAACAATTTAGAAGACTTTTTGCTGAGGCTGCTCGTAGAGAAGGCAATACAGGAGTTTTACTTGTTCAACTTTTAGAACAAAGACTTGATAATGTAGTTTATAGGATGGGTTTTGCTACTACTCGCCGTTTTGCAAGACAACTTGTAACACATGGGCATGTTTTAGTAAATGGAAAAAGAGTAGATATCCCTAGCTACAGGGTGGAGGCTGGTTCTAAGATTGAGATCATAGAAAAAAGTAAAAATAATCCACAAATTACCAGGGCTATAGAACTTACTGCACAAACAGGTATTGTTGCTTGGGTTGATGTTGAAAAAGAGAAAAGATTTGGAATTTTTACTAGAAATCCAGAAAGAGAAGAAGTTGTCATTCCTGTTGAGGAAAGATTTATTGTTGAGCTTTATTCAAAATAATAAGGGCGAACTATGAGACATATTACAACAAATGCTTATACTCCGACTGAATTTACTATTGAAAATACCGGTGAAAATGAGGCTAAGATAAGTGCTTGGCCTTTTGAGATAGGTTATGCAATCACCCTAGCCCACCCTTTGCGTCGTTTATTATATGCTAGTACTGTTGGCTTTGCACCTACTGCTGTTTATATTGAAGGCGTTAGCCATGAATTTGATAGTATGCGTGGTATGCTTGAAGATGTAGCACTTTTTATTATTAATCTTAAAAAATTTCGCTTTAAAGTAAAGGGCGAGAGCGAGAAAGAAATAGTTGAATTTAGCTTTAAGGGACCAAAAGAAATTCATGGCAAAGATTTAAGCAATGATAAGATTGAAGTAGTTAACGAGGATGCATATTTAGCCACTATTAACGAGGATGTTGAGTTAAATTTTACTTTAATCATAGAAAAGGGTATAGGTTATGTTCCAAGCGAGGAGATAAAAGAAAAGTTAAGTGATGCCAAATTTATCGCACTTGATGCCTTTTTTACTCCTATTAGAGAAGTAACTTATGATATTGAAAAGGTATTGTTTGAAGATAATCCTGATTATGAAAAGGTTATTTTAACCATAACTACTGATGGACAAATTACGCCAAATGAAGCCTTTCAAAATGCCTTAGAAGCTATGTATAGACAGCTTTCTGTTTTTGATAAGATTACAAATGTAAGAAGTGTAATTAAAAATCAAGCTACAAATAATGAGTTAGAAAATACCAAGCTTTTACAAAATATCACTGACTTAAATTTAAGTGCCAGAAGTTTTAATTGCCTTGAAAAGGCTGGAATCACTTATATAGGTGAGTTAGCCTTAATGAGTACGCATGATTTAGCAGGACTTAAAAATTTAGGTAAAAAATCTTTAGATGAAATTAAAAGCATTATGGAAAGCATAGGTTTTCCTGTAGGTACTTCTAAACTTGGCGATAGTAGGGAAATTTTAAAGAAAAAAATCGTCGAATTAAAAGCACAAAATGAAGGATAAAAAATGAGACATAAACACGGATATAGAAAACTTGGCAGAACATCAGCTCACCGAGGTGCTTTGTTTAAAAATTTAACGATAGCCCTTGTAAATAGTGGTAAGATTGAAACAACTCTGCCAAAAGCTAAAGAGCTTAGAGGTTATGTAGAAAGACTTATAACTAGGGCTAGAGTGGGCGATTTTAACGCACATAGGGCTGTTTTTGCACATTTGCAAGATAAAAATGCTACTAATAAACTAGTCAGTGAAATCGCACCAAATTACAAAGAAAGAAATGGTGGTTATACTAGGATTATCAAAACTAGATTGCGTCGTGGCGATGCAGCCCAGATGGCTTATATTGAATTTCTAGCCTAAGACAAAGCCCTTTTTTAGGGCTTTTTTAAATTCTGAATTATTGCAATATTTTTTAACTATATTTTCAACTTTATCTTTTTTTATAAATTTATTATCTTACTCACAGTAAGGTAAAGAAGAATTATTAAGATATTTTTGATATATGCAATAAAATCTTTTTTTCATCTTCTTTATTTGGTTTTTTGATATCTTGTAAGAACAAAACATTTTAAAATCTTTTAAAGTATTAATTGCTAATAAATTTTTAAAACGAATTGTTATAGGAATAATAATAAATGATTTTTTATTTAATTGTTCTTTTACATTTGAAAATAAATTTTTTATTATAGAATATTGATTTATGCCTAAAAAGGCAGAATTTTCTCTAATATAAGTTGTTAAAAATCCATTTTCTCCATCACTATTTTTCCACAATGAATCATGAGTTATATAAAATTGTATACTATAACTTATATTTTTATGAAAATTTAAATGCCTTTTAATATAAAAATCCATCTAAATACTCGTATAATCTTTATTGATAGGTTCAAAAGCTGTAATTGTATCTATATCAGTGTATATACTTTTTATATATTGTGTAATAATACTTAACAAATTTGTTTGAAAGTTGCAATCATAATTAAAAGCATGTAAATATAAAACTTCAATATTATTATAAGTTTCTATCCATCCACTATCTTTTATACAATACTTTTCTAAAACACTACTTATTTCTTGTGTAAAATCTATATTTTTATTTTAATAAAATTCTATGTTTTTATGCATAAGAGTATCATCTCTTGCAAAACCAAATACACACAATACAATTAATATAAAATATTTCATAGTTCATTATATCATATACCAAAGAAAAATCTTTCTAATAAATTAAAAGGTGATAATAAATTGCATATTGTAAAAAATAAGAATAGCAATTGTTAAATTTTCAAATTTATAGGCTAAGCATAATAAAAAAATAGAAAACAATAATCTAGTCATTTCAAAAATTATAATAAAACTATCATCTGCAAAATACATTTCTTTCTTTATAACTGGAAAAAATATAAATGCGTATAAAAATGTAGAAATAAAAAGTAAATCATAAAAACATTATAAAACAAGAGCAAAAAAATTTTAATTTAAATACAAAAATAAAAACAAATATCAGCCTTTAAAATAAAAAATATAAGACAAAATATACACAATAAAAGAATCAATCACTATAAGACCTGCATTATAATCAATTTTATTACTTATATAAGTTAAACTTTCTTTGTACTTCTTTTATATCTTAATGTAATCATATAAAGCATGAAAAATTTTTATTTCATACAATGCCATAAAAAAGAAATTAAAATATATTATAAAGAAAAATACCTTTATTTTATTTTTTACTTACTTTCTTCTAGATTTTGCAACAATTCATCATTGACATTATCTAAAAGAATAAGCTTTTTATTTTGTAAATCCCTAGGTTGCCTATAATAAATAAAAATATTATCTATAGCTTCTTTATCCTTATACATATGCCACTCTTTTTTACTATATTGGTATAAATAAAATTTATCATTAATAAGTTGAAAGGTTAAATAAGTGTTTGTAGTTTCACCTATTCTGTTTTGTTGTAATGTTTCTATGGTAAAAAATGGCATTTTATTTACTATTTTAATTATAGCATTTACATTAAAACAAAATTGTTGAGTTAGTGTTATATCTTTAAAGATTTTTATGCAATTATAAGATAAACCTCTGTTTCCAAAATCATCATTAATATAGTTGTCTACTACCACAAGATAGTATTTTTCATTTAAGATTGCATAAGAACTTATATCTAAGTTTGGATAAGTAATGAAAAATATACAACTAAATAAAATTTTTAAAAATATTGGCATTTTTTATCCTTTGGTATTGTTCTTGCCTTATTTTATAACTATCAGTATGTTTATTAATAATATTTGTTATAGCATCTATACTTCCATTATTCGTATTTTTTGCTTTTTCAAAACATTTTTTATTTACCCAAAAATATGCTACACTCATAATGGCATATTTTCCATTTTCACAAATCAAATTTGGATTTTTTTCAAAATCTATTGTATTGTCTATCCACATTAATTCTCTAGCTTTTATTGTAAAATCTTGGTAATTAGTTGTATTAAACCCCTATCTCTGAAATTCCAACCATCATTACTATTTTTAATATTGCCATATATACCATTATATTTAATATTGGCAATTTGAATCTTATTAGCCATTTGAATATTTTTTATATATCCATATTTATTAGCTTCTTCTTCCGTAAATCGTTTATCTTTTAATAATGATTCTCTAGTGTAACGCAAATCTTCTTCAAGTTCTAAAGTATTTCCACATTCTATCATTGCTTGTGCAAAAAATGTTTTATTCTATTTCTAGTATCAAGCTTATAATGTGAATATACATAGCTTGTCTACAATCATGAATTCTATTTAACTCATCAACCATTTCTTGTAAAATTTTAATCTTATCTATTTCTTCATCACTTACCCCATTAAATACTTGTCTTAACATTTGCAAGGTAAATTGTATATTTTTATTTTTCTCTTTCTTTTCCTTATCCCTTTCCTATTCCCTAAACATTTTACTCTCACTTAAAGATATAATAAAAACTCTAAAATCAACTTCAATGTAACCTTTTTCTATATCCCTAGTAGTAATTTGTAATTTTGCTATATAGTTTTGTTTGCTTTCTTCAACACAAACAAATATAAAGAAATTTTTTATTATAATATTATTGCTTTGTTTTGTTGTTTTACTTAAATTTATATTTTTTATTCTTATTTCAAAATTTCCTTGATT
>NZ_VJNT01000007.1:0-36659 GCF_008633895.1 Campylobacter sp. LR264d | reverse complement strand
TAAAAAACTAACTAAAAAATTCTTCGATTTTTTCTTGCATTTTGTTTTCGTTATCTATGTGGTTTATCTCATCTCTAAAAGTGCTTGAAAAGGCGTGATTTTTGCTATATTCATGCAAGTGTTTTCTAAAAATGCTTACGCCTTGCTTTCCATAGTGCTTTAACATGGCGTTAAAATGATATAAAATCACTTCTTTTTTAAGGGTCAAATCAGCATTAAAGCCCTGCTTTATCTCTTTAAAAATCCAAGGCCTTCCAATACTAGCCCTACCTATCATAAGACCATCGCATTTACTAAAGCTAAGTACAAAACTAGCATTTTTAAAATTAATATCCCCATTTGCGATTATAGGAATTTTAACTATTTCTTTTGCATCTTTAATAGCCTTATAATCAGCCTTACCACTATAAAGTTGCTTTTTTGTGCGCCCATGTATGCTTATAAAATCAGCTCCACTTTTTTCGCAAATTTTAACTATATCACAAACTTTATTTTCATTAAAACCAAGCCTTATTTTTACGCTAGTAAATTTTTTTTTATTGTATTCTTTTATAGTACTAAGCAAGCTTTTTAAAAGTTCTAAATTTTCAAGTAAAGAACTGCCTGCATTTTGTTTAACGACCTTATTGACAGGGCAACCACAATTAAAATCAATGCCATCTATATAATTAAGCCCATTTAAAATCAAAACAGCCTTTTTAATAACTTCCCTATCAGCCCCAGCAATTTGTGCTATGAATGGACTTTCAAGTGGCGAGTGATTTAGCATTGCTAAGGTCTTTTTACTCTCATAAACTAAGGCATTTGAACTTATCATTTCGCTAATTGTTATGTCAGCACCAAATTTCTTTACTACCTCTCTAAATGGAGGGTCTGAAAACCCTGCCATTGGTGCTAAAAATAAGGGCTTTTTAGCAAAATCTATCATTGTATAAGTTGATTTAAATCAAAGTGTATATTTTTTTCTCTAAGGGCTAAAACTGCTTTAAAATCTTCAAAATTATCCCCATGTTTAATTTGCGTTAAAAGCTCATCAAACATTGAAAATTCGGCTAATAAAAATAGATATCCTTTAAGGGCTTCTTTATTTTCGTTTTTAATCTTTAAGAAAATATTTATAATAGCATCTGGGTTAAATACCTTGGTGCACATCTTAGCAACTTGTAAGAATTCTTTTTCGCCTAAATTTGACTTACTTAGTAAAATTTCAAACTCAGCCAAGCTTAGTTCCAAATTTCCTTCTTTAAAACGTTTTATAAGGCTTATTATTTGGGCTGGGGTTTTTGGAATTTTAATATTTTTTATTTGATTGTAAGCCCCCTTTTTAATAAGCATTTCAAAGGCTAATTCATCAAATTCGTTTTTTAACTCACTTAAATTTTTAAGCTTAGAATAGGCATAATCAGGGTCATTTTTAAGCCTATTTTTGTCATTTTTTATGTATAAGACGTTATTTTGTGGCAATCTAAATTTATTGATATTTAAATATTCTTCTTTGTTTAAGCCATCAAGTAGGTCTAAAATTTCATTGATTTTTGTTTCGTTTTCTATTTTCTCATGAGTCTTTAAGACCTTTGCAAACTGGGCTACTCTTCTAAATTCCTTAGTGGTAAAACTAATCCTTGATTCTTTTTCTAAAAGCAAGTCTCTTACAAAGTGTTCAAAGTGGCGAGAATCCTTGAAAAAATGCTTGAATTTCAAATAACGCAAAAAGCCATAAAAGCTAATGTGTAAAAGAGCAAATACAAAATAAATAAGCAAAGGCACGCCAAGCCATAGCATTACTGGTAAGGATAAAGAAAGGGTGCCTAAATTAAGCGTGTAATCTCCTAAATTTAAATAAAAGGCAAAGGCTATTACAAAGCCTATATAAATGAAACTTGCTAAGGCAAATAATTTGATTTTCATAATTCTCCTTTTTCTACGCTTTGTCTGCACGATATGCAATATCTAGCATGAGGTTTAACCTTTAATCTTTTTGTGTCAATTTCTTCATCACAACCCTCGCAAATTCCATAGCTTTTATTTTTGATTTTTCCTAAGGAATTTTCAATCTCTATTAATTCTTGTTTTAAATTTGTGCTTATAGCAAAATCTATTTGAGAATTTGTCTCTATAGTAGAAAAATCCACGCTATCGCTTGGGGCAGAATCATGCAAGGCCTCAATTTCTCTTAAATTGCTTTGCAAATTTTCTAAAATGATTTTTTTTCTTGATTCTAAAAAATTTTTGAAAAATTTTAACTCGTTCTTGTTCATTTTTAAACCTTATTTATGATATGGGTGATTGTTGTTTATACAACAGGTCCTATAAAGTTGTTCAAGCAAAAAAAGCCTTGCTATGTTGTGAGCTAGGGTAAAATTGCTTAAACTTAAAGTTAAATCAAAATTTTTAATAAAATTTTTATTAAAGCCAAAGGCCCCACCTATGAAAAAATTTAATAAAGATTTATCCTTTAAAAGCTTTGCAAATTCAAGGCTAGTTAAGCTTTTGCCATTTTCATCTAAGCCTATGCAAAAGCCTTTTTTTAAGTAAGGATTAAAGGCTTGTTCGTAGCTTTTTTGAGCCTGTTCTTTGCCTATGTTTTGGGCATTTGCTATCTTATTATTAAATAGATTAAATTCTTTAAAGGTAGCGTATTTGCTTATTAATTTTATATATTTGTCAAAATAAGCCTTAAATTCTTCATTTTTTTGTATAAAATAAATATTTATCTGCAAATTATTTTCCACTTAGAAATTTAAGCACATCGCCAAGGTATTTTTTATGCTCACCTCTTGGTACAATGGCATCAATTAAGCCATGTTCAAGCAAAAACTCAGCCCTTTGAAAGCCCCCGGGTAAATCAGCTCCTATAGTTTGTTTAATAACCCTTGCACCTGCAAAGCCAACTAAAGCACCTGGTTCGGCTATTATTAAATCCCCAAGCCAAGCAAAGGATGCTGAAACACCTCCCATGGTAGGATCAGTTAAAATACTAATATAAGGCAATCTTTCTTTGCTTAAAAGCTTTAAAGCAGCACTTGTCTTACTCATTTGCATTAAAGAATAAGTGCTTTCTTGCATTCTAGCCCCACCACTTGCACAAATGATAATCAAAGGTGTTTTAGCAGTTATGGCTCTTTGTATTGCACGAACTATTTTTTCGCCCTCAACTGAGCCTAAGCTTCCACCCATAAAAGAAAAATCAAAAACAACTATTTGAGTTTTAATATTTTCAATCTTACATTCTCCACTTATAACAGCACTCTTTCTACCTGTTTTGTTTTCGCCTTCGCTTAGTCTTTTTTTATAAGATTTACTATCTACAAATTTAAGTGGGTCAGTGGCCTCTAAGGACATATCAAATTCCTTAAAGCTTTTCTCATCGCTTAAAAGTTCTATTCTTTCTAAGGGGCTAATGCGTAAATGATAATTACATTTTGGACAAACATTAAGGCAGGTTTGCATTTCTTTATAATACATTAAAGCATGACAACTAGGGCATTTAACCCAGTGATTTGGTGCTTCATTTGGCGTAGATTGTCTTTTTCTAATTTTTGAAAATATATCTGTAAAATTCATAAAATCAACCTTATTAAAAACTAAAATTATAGCAAATTTTTTGCCTATCTTTGCTTATTAAGTCTAAGGCTCGGCAAATTCTTGCTTTTTTATAGTTTATTTGTGTAAATTTTGAATTTTTCTTAAAATATTTATAAGTACTCATTAAAATCTAGTTCCAAGCGAGAATTCAAAGGTATTTGTATCGTCTCCTTTTTTATCATTAAGAGGTCTTGCAAAGATTAATTGTAATGGACCTATAGGGGTAATCCATTCTATATTAAGGCCCGTACTCATTCTTTGAATTTCATCTAAATAAACCCTACCAATAGCCCCATAATCAAAAAATATAGCACCTCTTAATTTAATCCTATCAAGTATAGGAAAGGAAAGTTCAAAGGAATTTGCAAAGCCTATAGTCCCGCCTATCTCGTCTCCATATTGATTTTTAGGGCTTACGGTTCTGCTTTCAAAGCCACGAATTGAGCGAATTCCACCTAGATAAATTCTTTGATTAATAGGCAAATAACCTTGATTCCAAACCTTATAAAAACTAGCCTTATAACGATAAATTAAGTCAATTCCTATGTAGTCTCTTACTCCTTGATAAAAATTAAAACGAGTATTAGAATATAAAAATTCTTGATCTCCACCAAGCCCTGCATATTCAAGCCCGGTCGAGGCTATTATCCCACTTCTTGGCAAATAATAATCATCTGTATTATTAAAGCTAATTTGTGGAGTAATAGAGCTTTTCCAAGTGGTCCCTAGCCTATAACCAGTTCTTAAAAGACTATCGCTTAGGGCATAGATTTCACTTTGTTCTAAATTGTAAGTTAAACTAGCGTTAAAATATCTTAAAAATTCACGCCCTACGCTTATGTCAAAGCCGTAGTTTTGTTCTGCATAAGTATTCCAGTCATAATCATTTGCATAAAGTGAGCCACCAAGGCTATAAAAACTATCTCTAATGCGAGGATTGCTAAGGCTAATACGACCTGCAAGGCTATCATCATCCTTGTCTACACGAACCGAACTTCTATAACCTGAACCAAAGATATTTGTATCTGACAAAGATGCATTTAAAAGCAAACCATCGCTTGAACCATAACCTATACCACCTGATATTGAACCAGTAGAGGCCTCTTTTACTTCTACTATTAAATCAATATTTGTATCATCAACCCTTTCTTCTTTAATGTTAACATCCTCAAAATATGAGGTCCTTCTTAAAGCATTTCTTGACTCAGTAAGGTCGGTTCTGTTATATAAATTTCCTTCGGTTAAATATAAATTTCTACGAGCTACTCTATCCACAGTGCGAGAATTGCCAGAAATAATAACATTTCTTATATAAACTTTTTCATTTGGAATAACCTTAAAGATTATACTAGCTTCTTGAGAAAATTCATCTTTTTGAATATCAGGGTAAACTTGTGCATAAGCATAGCCCAGATCTGCACTCTTCGTTTCTATAAATTTCACATCAGTTCTAACGCTTTCTATATTTACAATAGCCCCAACCTTAGATAATAAATCATCCACAAAATCCTCATTTTCTTCATCTGTAAAAAGTGGATTTTCAATGCTTATATGCGTGATTTTATAAGGCTTGCCCTCTTTTATAAAATAGGTCAAATCTGCCTTATAGGTATCTGTGTAGGTTTTAAGAAAGGGAGAAGAAACTTGCACATCTAAAAAGCCTTGTTTCATATACTCATCAGCAATACGCGAACTATCATTACTTAATTCAAAAATTTTTAATTTTCCATCATTCATACCCCACATCCAGCCCATAAATTCAGCTTGTTTATTGGTTATGTAAGGTTCTATATCAGAATAAGAAAATTCCTTGCTTCCACTTAAATACACATTTTCAATGGTAATATTTTCACCACGATTTACTATAAATTCAAGTTCTATGCTTTGGGTATTCTCTAAATCCTTAGTTTTAAATTCCACAACAGTATCAAAATAACTCTTTGAATCATAATAAGCCTTTATTCTTTCAGTAGCACTTTTAACAGCATTTTCATCAAATAAATTTCCTTTTTTAATGCCTAAAATTTCTTCAAGGTGTTTTCTATCATTTGAGGCAATGCCTGTAATTGTTATCTTTGCAATGCTTGGCTTTTCTTTAACCATAAAGGTTAAAACGCCATTTTCTTCATCTACTATTATATTATTAAAATAATTTTGCTTGTAAAGATTTAAAATAGCCGTATTTACCTTGACCAAATTTAATTCCTCGCCTATTTTTAAGCCAGTTAAGTTTAGGGCACTTTCATCTGATAATTGATATAACCCGCTAAATTTAATTTCTTTTATAATAACAGCATTTGAAAAAGAACAAAAAATACATATACTTATGAGTTTTTTTATCATTTTTTTACCTAAAAATTGTTTAAAGCTTGTATAATAGCAAAAAACATTTAACGAATTTTTATTTTAAGGCAAGTGCAATGAAAATAGCTATTATAGGACTTGGATTAATGGGTGGTTCTTTGGGGCTTTGTTTGAAAGAAAATAAATTAATTAGTACGGTTTACGGACTTGATTTAAGTAAGGAAAATGAAGAAGAAGCACTAAATTTGGGTTTAATTCATGAGTTAATTAGCTTTGATAAATTAGAACTTTGTGATATTATCTTTATAGCAACCCCTGTTGATGCGATAATTGAACTTTTAAATAAGCTAGCCTTTATATCTTCAAAAACTACGATTATAGAACTAGGAAGTACTAAAAGAAAGATTATAGAAAATACGCCAAAGCATTTAATTAAACAAACTATTTTTGCACACCCTATGACTGGTACTGAAAATAGTGGTCCTAGTGCGGCCTTAAAAAAGCTTTATAAAGATGCAGTTTGTGTTTTGTGCGATGCTGAAAATTTAGATGAAGTTCATAGACGAAGAGGCGTTGAGCTTTTTTCTCATATAGGAATGAAAATTGTCTTTATGGATAGCTTAGCACATGATCATCATGTTGCTATAATCTCGCACCTTCCTCACGCCATTAGCTTTGCTTTAGCAAATTTTGTTATAAAAGAAGAAGATAGAAGAAATATTATTCATTTAGCTGGGGGTTCATTTAGGGGCATGAGCAGGATTGCAAAATCAAATCCTATAATGTGGAGTGAAATTTTTAAACAAAATAAGGAAAATTTGCTTGAAAGCATAAGACTTTTTGAAAAAGAGTTACAAAAATGTAAACAAATGATAGAAAATAACGAAGTAAGTTCTTTGAATTCGTGGATGGGTAAGGCAAATTCATTAAGAGAATTTTTATAAAATGTTTAAAATTTGCTTAGTATTAACTAAAATTGTATTAAAATTTGCAAATTTACATAGGGAAAATGATGAGTAGAACAAGAAAGATTATAATTAAACTTGCTATTTTTTTGGTATTTATACTGGCACTTTTAGGGGTTACTACTAATGTATTTGATGCGAGTAAGCCTGAGATTATCGCTGAAAATATTATTTATTCAAATTCAAAGGACCCTATTTTAATAGACTTAAAAGATAAGGGCAGTGGCATAAAAAATGTGAAAATTTCCCTTAAACAAGATAACAATAACACCTCTACTACTTTGATAGATGATAAATTTGATAATAAAAACGAACTAAGTTTGCAAGTAAATTTGCCAAAACCTGCTTATAAAGAAAAGATAAAATCCTATATTTTAGACATTTATGTAAAGGATTCTAGCTGGTGGAATTTCGGTAATGTGGCTAAAAAGAAAATTAAATTAATCATTGATGATATGAGTCCAAAGATTAATATTTTAAGCAATTCTTATCAAATAGAACAAGGTGGGGCAGCTAGCGTTGTATTTAGCGTAGATGATGCAAATTTAGATGAGGTTTTCATTCAAACTAATAAGGATAAAATTTTTAAGGTTACCCCCTTTGTAAAGCAAGGTTTTTACACTTCCTTAATCGCTTGGGATGCAAAAGAAGAAGAATTTCGTGCCTTTGTAGTGGCTAAGGATAAGGCAGGTAATGTTTCAAAAGAGCGTATAAAGTATTATCTATTAAATAGAAAATACCGAGTTTCAAAGATAAATTTAAGTGATAGATTCCTTGATGGAAAGATTAAGGATTTAGCAGAACTTTATGGACCAAAGGATAAGGAATTAACGCGTTTTGAACAATTTAAATTTGTTAATGAAACTTTGAGAATTTCAAATGAGGATTTAATTCATAATTTTACTACTAATGTACCAGAAGATATTATAGAGGATTTTAAGATAAATTTATTTTTACCTTTGAAAAATGGTAAGAAAGTAGCCGATTTTGCTGATCATAGATATTATTATTATGATGGAAAAGAAGTAAGTCAATCATATCACATGGGGCTTGATTTAGCAAGTATTGCAAGAGCACCTATAATTAGTAATAATAGTGGCAAGGTTGTTTTTGCTGATGAAAATGGAATTTATGGTTTGAATTTAATACTTTATCATGGCTTTGGACTTTATAGCCTTTATGGGCATTGTACAGATAAATATACAGAAAAAGATGAAGAAGTAGGCCTTAATAGCACAATCGCTACAACAGGAGTTAGTGGCTTAGCCCTTGGGGACCACTTGCATTTTGGTGTTTTGGTACAAGGCGTTGAGGTTAGACCAGAACAATGGCAAGATAGAAGATGGATAGAAAATAACATATACAAGGTATTAAACGATGCTAAAAAAACAATTTTAGGAACAAATAATGAGACAATTGACCTTAGCAAAAGCCGTTAAAGGCGTAGGTATAGGACTTCATAAGGGTGAGCCTATAGAAATTTTACTTGAGCCCTTAGAAGCTGATAGTGGGATAGTTTTTTTTAGAAGTGATTTAAACGCTACTTATAAGGCTGACCCTAGCAATGTGATAAATACACAAATGGCAACTGTTATTGGCGATAGTAGGGGTTATGTTTCTACTATTGAACACTTAATGAGTGCCATTAATGCTTATGGGATTGATAATGTTCGTATAGTGCTAAATGCAAATGAAGCTCCTGTTATGGATGGAAGTAGTATAAGTTTTTGTATGATGCTTGACGAGGCAGGGGTTAAAGAACTTGACGCTCCTAAAAAAATAATGGTTATAAAAAAGGTAGTAGAGGTAAAGGATGGGCATAAATATGTGCGTTTAACGCCTAGCAAAGAACCTAAGATTAATTATACTATTAAATTTGATAATGCTATGATTGGCGAACAAAGCTATAGTTTCGAATTTAGCAAGAAAAATTATATAGAAAATATAGCAAGGGCTAGGACCTTTGGCTTTTTAAAAGATGTCAAGGCACTTAGGGCTATGAATTTAGGACTTGGTGGAAGTTTAGAAAATACTATAGTAGTTGATGATAATCGTATTTTAAACCCTGATGGCTTGCGTTTTAAAGATGAGTTCGTTCGTCATAAAATTTTAGATGCCATAGGTGATTTAACCTTGCTTGGATATAGGGTTTATGGGGATTATTACTCATACGCAGGAAGTCACCATTTAAACCATTTATTAACAAAAGAGGTCTTAAAAGATAAGCAAAGCTATGAGATAGTAAGTCTTGATAAGGCTTATGAAAAAGATTATGAGAGGGTATTTGCATAAAAACTTCTTTGTTAGTAAATACGCTTTCAAAGCCCTTAATGCTTGGAATTTATCAAAACGATACCTTAATTAAAAGCTATGAAAGCGATGAAAAGGCTAGCGAGTGGCTACCTTGTATCTTAGAAAAATTGCTTAAAAAATATGAATTTTCAAGCTTGATTTATGCTAATGGACCGGGTTCTTATATGGGTATTAAAATTTCTTATGTGTGTTTAAAAACTTTAAGCATAGTTAAAAATATCCCTTTGCTTGCTGTAAATGCCTTTGAATTAAATAATTTTGGCCCTATTTGTGCAAATAAAAATTTATGCTTTGTGTATAAAGATAAAGAGATAATTTTAGAAAAAAATACCCCTTCTAAATTTTTTTTGCCTAAAAATTTAAAAGAACTTAATCAAGATAATGATAATCTACCATTGTATTTTTTAGATGAGGTTTTTTAAATTGAAAATTTTAGTACCTGCAACTAGTGCAAATTTAGGTCCGGGCTTTGATTGTTTAGGTTTAAGCTTAAAACTTTTTAATGAAACAATAATAGAAAAATCAAATTTATTTAGCGTTAAAATTCATGGAGAAGGAAGTAAGAATTTATTTTTGAAAAAAAATAATATTTTTATAAATATCTTCAATGAAGTTTATGAAAAATTAAGTGGCAAAAAAGAAAAATTTCGTTTTATATTTAATAATAATATCCCAATTTCAAGGGGTCTTGGAAGCTCATCAGCTGTTATTGTTGGGGCTATTTGTAGTGCTTATTTTATGAGTGGTTTTAGTGTGGATAAAAAAAGAATTTTAAACGAGGCCTTAAATTATGAAAATCACCCTGATAATATCGCACCTGCTACTCTTGGAGGCTTTGTTTGTTCTTTGGTTGAAAATAATAAAGTTTATAGCATTCAAAAAAAGATAGATGAGAATTTAAGGGCCGTTATTGTTGTACCAAATGTTGCTATGAATACAGCACAAAGTAGAAATACTTTGCCAAATAATGTAAATTTCAAAGAATGCGTTTTTAACATAACCCATGCTTCTTTTTTAACAGCTTGTTTTTTAGAAAAAAAATATGATTTATTAAGGCTTGCTAGTAAGGATAGATTACATGAAATGAGACGTATGAAAAATTTACCACAGCTTTTTGAGGTGCAAAAATTTGCCCTTGAAAACAGGGCCTTAATGAGTACGCTTTCAGGTTCTGGTTCTAGCTTTTTTTCTTTAGTTTTTAAGGATGAGACTACTTATTTTGCACAAAAAATGCAAGATAAATTTAAGGATTTTAAAGTTATTTGTTTAGAATTTAACAATAAAGGCTTTGAAATTTGCTAAAAAATGCGAAAAAAAAGATATAATAAAGATTAAATTTTGAAAAAAAAACACGAAGCTATAAGAATGTGCATTGTATGCAAAAAACGATTTAAACAAAAGATTTTACAACGTTATTTTATAAATGATGGAATGATTTGTACAAATTTAAGTTTTGGTCGTAGTTTTTATATGTGTTCACTTTGTTTTAATGGCAACAAAGAACATACAAAAAAAGCATTATTTCGCTTGTGTAAAAGCTTAAATTTAACACTTCAACAAGAAGGGCTTAAGGAGATATTTTCTAATGGATAAGGTAAGGATTCATGAAATCGCCACTGATGCTGGCTATTCAAGTAAGGAAGTTATAGAAAAGGCAAATGAATTAGGGCTTAATATAAAATCTGCTTCAAGCTCAGTAGACCCAGAAACTGCCGCAGCTATTTATGAATATATACAAACAAATCAAATACCTAAGAATTTTTTACCCAAAAAAAGTGAGAAAAAAACGAGTAAAACGGCAGAAAAAACTGAAAAAAAAGAGATTAAAAAAGAAAGCAAGGTTAAAAAAGATACGAAAAAAGATGAAAGCAAGGTAAAAAGCGAAAATGTAAAAAATGAAAGTGCTACAAAAACTAAAAAGAAAGCACCAAGCAAGGCAAAAAGTGAACCCGCGAAAGAAGAGCTTAAACAAGAAATAAAAAAAGAAGAAATTAAACAAGAAAAGATAGAAAAAAAAGAAGAGATTAAAGAGGTCGTAGAAGAAAAAAAGGTACCAAGTATTGCTAGTGCTACCTTAGCTAAGAGAAGAGGCTTGGTTATTGTTAAAAAGAAAAATAGTGATGAAAATAAGATAGTAAAAGAAGAAAAGTCAGTAGCTAGCACAGAAGAAAGAATGAGCCTTTCTATGATTTTTTCAAATACAGATGAGAATTTAAAGAAAAAGAAAAAAGAAAAAAAGAATATTACCCATGGTAAAAAAGAAAACACTCAAAAGATAGATTTTTTAAGCGACCATGATTTTGCAGATATTAGTTTGGATAATGATGACGAGATTGTTTTGCCTGATTTTAGCGTTAAAGAAAAAGAAGGTCCAGCTCCACTTAATAAAAAACAACCAAATTTTTTAAGACAATCAGCACATTTTAACGAAGGTAGCATACAAAGAAGAAGTCGCAAAAAGCCTTCTAGAAAGGTAGAAAAAAAAGAAAGAGAGATAGTAAATAGCGTCGAAATTCCAAAAGAAATTAGACTTTATGAATTTGCTGATAAGGTTGGAAAAAGCACAAGCGAGATTATATCAAAGCTTTTTATGCTTGGAATGATGACTACTAAAAATGATTTTTTAGATGAAACTGCTATTGAAATTTTAGCTGATGAATTTGGCATTGAGATAAAAATGGTTGATGAGGCAAATGCCTTTGATTATGTGAAAGATTATAAAGAAGACGAGAATGATTTAAGCCCTAGAGCCCCTGTTATTACTATAATGGGGCATGTTGACCATGGTAAAACCTCTTTGCTTGATTATATAAGAAATAGTCGCGTAGCAAGTGGGGAGGCCGGTGGTATTACCCAGCATGTGGGTGCTTATATGGTTAAGAAAAATGATAGAAATATTACCTTTATTGATACCCCAGGCCACGAGGCATTTACAGCAATGCGTGCAAGGGGTGCGAGTATAACTGATATAGTTATTATAGTTGTAGCAGCTGATGATGGGGTAAAGCCGCAAACAAGAGAGGCTATAAATCACGCAAAGGCTGCAAATGTGCCTATTATCATAGCTGTTAATAAGATAGACAAAGAAGGTGCTAATGCTGATATGGTTAAAACTCAACTTGCCGAAATGGAAATAATGCCTGTTGAATGGGGTGGAAGTTATGAATTTGTCAATGTTTCAGCAAAGACAGGGGCTGGGATTGAAGATTTACTTGAAACCTTATTAATACAAGCTGATATTTTAGAATTAAAGGCTAATCCAAATAATCTAGCAAAGGCTAGTATTATAGAAAGTTCAGTACAAAAAGGACGTGGGGCAGTTGCTACTATCATTATGCAAAATGGAACGCTTAGGGTTGGAAATACGGTTGTTGCAGGTGAGTCTTATGGAAAAATTCGGGCAATGAGTGATGATAAGGGCCACAATTTAAAAGAATTAAAACCGGGCGAGTGTGGTGTTATAGTAGGGCTTAGCGAGGTAGCTGATGCTGGTGAGATATTAATTGCAGTAAAAAGCGATAAAGAAGCAAGAGAATACGCTCAAAAAAGGCATGATTATAATAGGCAAAAAGAACTTAGCAAGTCTACTAAGGTTAGCATAGATGAGTTAGGGGCTAAGATAAAAGAAGGAAATTTAAAGATTTTGCCTATTATTTTAAAGGCCGATGTGCAAGGGTCCTTAGAGGCCATTAAGGCTAGTCTAGAAAAGCTTAAAAATGATGAGATTAAAGTAAATATTATACATAGTGGTGTTGGTGGCATTACACAAAGCGATATAGAATTAGCAAGTGCTAGTGAAAATTCTATTGTACTAGGCTTTAACATAAGACCTACGGGCGATATCAAAGAAAGGGCTAAAAATAACTGCGTTGAGATAAAAACCTATAATGTTATTTATAATCTTTTAGATGATGTAAAAGCCTTGCTTGGTGGTATGATGAGTCCTATTATCTCAGAAGAAGAACTTGGTCAAGCTGAAATTAGACAGGTTATAAATGTGCCAAAAGCTGGGCAAATTGCAGGTTGTATGGTGACAGATGGAAGTATAGTTAGGGGTGCTAAGATTAGGCTTATTAGAGATGGTGTCGTGATTTTTGAAGGCAATATTAGCTCACTTAAACGTTTTAAAGATGATGCAAAAGAGGTTGCTAAGGGTTATGAGTGTGGCGTTGGTATTGAAGGTTGTGATGATATGAGAGTTGGAGATTATATAGAAAGTTATAAAGAGGTTGAAGAAAGGGTTAGTTTATGAATGCAAGTGAGATTAAAAAACTTCGCACAGAAAGCATTTTAAAAGAATTGATACCCGAAGCCTTAGCAAATTTGGACAATGAATCCTTAAAAACCCTTTGTGTAACTGATGTTGAGTGTAAAAAAGGGCGATATGATGCCTTTGTTTACTTAGATAAAATGTTTTTAAATGAACACGAACAAGAACAAATTTTAAATCAATTAAAAAAGGCAGCTAAGACTTTGCAAAATTATTGCATGAGCGAACAAGGCTGGTATAGGTGCCCAAATTTTCATTTTAAATTTGATGATAGACTAGAATATCAAAATCACATGAATGAGTTATTTGAAAAGATTAAAAATAGATGAAAGATATTGATTTAAACGCACTTTGTGAAGAACTTGGTGTAAAATTTTATGATGCGTGTTTGCTTAGTGAAAATGGTAAAAAAATTTACCGAGTTAGTATCACAAAAAAGGGTGGGGTTAGCTTGGATGATTGTCAAAAAGTAAGCGAAGTATTATCTCCTATGCTTGATATAAATGCCCCTACAAAAGATGAGTATTTTTTAGAAGTTAGTAGCCCAGGGCTTGAAAGAATTTTAAAAACTTTGCAACATTTTTCTTTAAGTATAGGTGAAATGGTTAAAATTACAACTGATGATAAAGAACAATTTGAAGGTGAAATTATAAGCGTTAAAGATGAAAATATAATAATAAAAAATGAAGAAAAGGAATTTAAACTTCTTTTTTCAAGCATAAAAAAGGCTAAGACCTTTGTTTTGTGGTGAGATTATTATAAACTCACTACTTAAATTTTTTATACTTTTTTCGCCCTACCTCTAGGCTTTGCTACTCTTTCTTCTTTTGATTTTGCTTTTTCTTCATAGCCTAATTTATCAATGCGATTTTTTAATTCTTTTTTCAAAAATTTAATTAATGCCTTATATTCTTTTAATTTTTCTTGAGTTGTAACTTTAAGCTTTGCTTCTTTTTTCTTTGTACTCATTAAGGTACTTACGAGTTGTTTTTCATTCATATCTGAATATTTATCATAATCAACTGACATTTCTTATCCTTTTGAAATTTTAAAAAGATTATAGCATTTTATGTTTATTTTGTAAAAGAATTTAAAAGAAAATTTAAGGGTTTTCACCCTTAAATTTTAAAATTTCTTAGAACCAAGAAGTTCTCTAACGCTTGCTACTATTTTATTTATTTCAAGGACTATATTATTAGTTTTGTTAGCTATTTCAGCATTGTCAGTAGCAATGCCTTTTATATCGGCTATTGATTTATCAATTTGTGCGATATTATCAGTTTGTCTTTTAATAGACTCACTCATATCATTTACGCCTTGTATTAAGACATTGATATTTACCTCAATTTCGCCTAAGGATTTTTGAGTTCTTTCAGCTAACTTACTAACCTCATCAGCCACAACCGCAAAGCCTCTACCTTGTTCTCCAGCCCTAGCTGCTTCTATAGCTGCATTAAGGGCAAGTAAATTTGTTTGTTCTGCTATATCTTTAATGATATTTATGATTTCTCTAATATCATCTGCTTGTTTTATAGTAGTATTTGCATTTTGATTAATGGTTTGCATAGCCAAGGATATATTTTGCGTTGCAATTGAGGATTGTTCTAAGTCAGCTGCTTGAGTGGTATTTCCTTGAGTTAAATTTCCAACATATTCTTTTAAACGCTCACTTTGGTCTTCAAGCTTACCAGAAAGTTGCGAAGAAGATAAAAGCAAGTCTTTTACTTCAAAGCCTAGTTTATTAACAGCCCTTTCAATATAACCCTTTGGATTTTCAAAAGACGCAGTAAAATTAAAGTTATCATATTCTCTTAAAATTTCATCTATCTTATTTAAATCACTTCCAACCTTATCTTGTAAGACATTAAACATTTTATTTAATAAATCTTGCAAATCTTCTAAGTCAGGATTTTTTGGATTAGTTTCTAGTTTTATATTTAAAGTTCCTTTTTCAACATTTTTAGCTGCTTCTGCACTAGCCTTAACCATAGCATCATCTCTTTTCATAGCCTTTTGAGTGCTTACTATATTTTCATTTATCAAAGTTCCCATTTGTCCTATCTCATCTAGTACTGTTATAGAGGCTAGTTTTGGTGCATCTTTTATATCATAATTGATATATTTAAAGAAGTCAGTTAGTACTCTTTTGAGATTATGAAGTCTAGCAGAAACTCTAAATTGCACATAAAGATATATTAATGCAATAGTAATTATAGTAGCAATGATACTTCCTATAATTATACTACTTTGAATTGTAGTAAGCGAGTCAAGGACTTTGTCACGATGTACCACGGTTAAAAGAGTCCAGATATTATCTAGACTTTCGTGAAGTTTTACAGAAGCAATCCCTGCTAGATAATCACTATCTCCATCTATTTCTGTATATTTTAATGCTGTGCTATCATCATTTTTCATAGCATTTGTAATTGATGTTGCCATAACTGTATTTTCGGTAAAGAAATTCTTGCCTACATATTGATTATCAGGGTGAAGTAAGATAGTTCCATCTTCACTTATCAAAAATTTTCTATCCCCTTCAAATACTTGTCTTCTAGGGTCTAGTATAACTTGTGCAATTTGATTAAAATCAACTATGGCCCCAAGTGCTCCAATTACTTGCTTGTTTCTATTTAAAATAGGGGCTACTATATTTATGCCAAATAAATTTTCACCGCCTACGTTAAAATGATGAGGAGAACCAAAGCTTAATCTTTTTTGATTTATAGCTATTGAAACGGAGTCTAAATTTGCTATATTCATATCAGCGTTTATTATATCAACTCCACCTTTTTTAGAAGGTTCTTTATCATCAACTAAAATCATAAAATCGCCATTTGGAAGCAAATGTTCGTGCAGGTTATGTTCTCTTGCATACTGAGAATAGCCCGTGCTCGCTTTTAAATAAATATAGGCAAAACTCATATATGGATTTGTTTCTATTGATGAAATTAAGATTTTATCAAATACTTCTTCATTTATCATAGCCGTATTGCTATATTCAAAGGCAGCATTTATAGCTTGTTGAGAAACTTCAACTGTGTTAAAAATTTCTCCCATAATACCTTCAAGTCTATTAATAGAGCGGGAATTTGCACTTATTAAGAGGTCTTTGCCATCTTCTTCTAAAACTCCACTTACTTTATAGGTTATAGTCATTGTAAGAAAGAACATAATGATAATAACAACTAAGCCAGCCATAGAGGTAATCTTTGTGCCTAAATGCAATCTAGAAAACATTGCTTGTCTCTCCTTTTTTAAAATTGTCCCCATTTAATTGTAATATGGATTATAAACTTATTATTGTGAACCAAATATAAATTCTTATCAAAAAAACCTTTTTTTTTTTTTTTTTGTAACTAATCGAAACTAGAGCGATAAATATTATATATTATAGCTAATAAAGTTATTTATTTATAATAAATTTGTAACTTTTTCTAAGCGATTTTAGGGCTTTTTTTGTCTTAAATATTGATAAGTGTTATTAAAAATAAGGAGAAAAATTGTATGATTAAAAAAGTTTTGAAATTTGGCAAAAAATTATTAACGAGTTGGTTATAATTTAAAAAAGTGAGATTATTCTGCAAAAAATTAGCATTATGTTATAATTTTGCTAGTTTAGTTAAAATTTAAAAGGAGAAAAATATGCAAATTGATTATAAAAAATATGTCAATATGAGTGAAAAACAGCTTTTAAATTCTCTCTCAAATATAGATGAAAAAATGACAAAATTAAAAGTTTCAACTCAAGAAAAATTAAAGGATTTTATAAAATTAAAAAAATTTTTAAAAACGCAGTTAAAAAATCGTATCGATAAGGAATTTATACCTTATGAGAAGTCAACAGCTCATAAATTAGCACAAAAGCTTGAATCTAGTTTAAGCAATGAGGAAAAAGCAGAAATAAATAAAGAATTAAAACGACAAATTCATGGTTTATAATATATGGGTTATAAAGTTACAATCAGAAAAAAAGCTAATAAATTTATTAGAAAAACTGGCTAAAAACAATCCTAAACAATTTAAAGTTATAGATAAATTTATTTTTATACAACTTAGAAGCGAAGAAGAATGCCCTTGTACTTTGCCAAATGCAAAAGATTTAAAGAGCTTTGATGACAATCGTTATCGCTGGAGACTCGATGATTATAGGATAATAGGTATAGTGCAAAATAACGAATTTAAAATTATACACATAATTAAAATTTCAAAAAGAGATGAAAGTACTTATAAAGGCTTATAATAAGCTAAATGCCTTAAATTTGGCACAATTTTAAAAAGCTTTAAACTTTGCTTAAATTTGACATTGCGTTTTTTTTTTTTTTGTATATAATTACGGTGCAACTACGAAAGGCTCCCTACTTGAAAATACTAGTCCCCTACATATAGTAGGGTGGCTTTTGAGTTGTCTAGCTTTTTTTAAATTTTAGAAAATAAATTTTTGATATTGTAATAATTTAATAAGTATTCTTTTGTATAATTACTAAAAAAATAATCATGGTAAATTAGAATGAAACACGAACAAACTAAATATATTTTCGTTACAGGTGGTGTTTTAAGCTCTCTTGGCAAGGGAATAGCCGCTGCTTCTATAGCTACACTTTTAAAAAATTCAGGTCTTAAAGTAAGTATGTTAAAGGCTGACCCTTATATAAATGTGGACCCTGGTACAATGAGTCCTTTTGAACATGGAGAGGTTTTTGTTACAGATGATGGGGCAGAAACGGATTTGGATTTAGGACATTATGAACGTTTTTTAGATGAAAATTTAAGTCAGCTTAATAATTTTACCACAGGACGGGTTTATCAAAGCGTTATAGAAAAAGAAAGAAGAGGGGAATATCTTGGAAAAACTATACAAGTTATTCCTCATATAGTTGATGAGATAAAAGAAAGGATTAAACAAGCAGGGAAAGACCAAGATATTTTGATAGTAGAAATTGGAGGAACGGTTGGAGATATCGAGGGTTTGCCATTTTTAGAAGCCATTAGGGCATTAAGGCTTGAGGTTGGTAAAAAAAATGCTATGAATATACATTTAACCTTAGTTCCTTTCATAAAGGCAGCGGGTGAGCTTAAAACTAAGCCAACTCAACATAGCGTAGGGGAGTTAAGACGTATAGGTATAAGCCCTGATATGATAATTTGTCGTAGCGAAAAGCCTTTAAATAGAGAACTTAAAGATAAAATAGCTATTTCTTGTGGAGTTGAAAAAAATAGCGTTATTGAAAGCGTTGATGCAGCAAGTATTTATCAAATTCCACTAGCCTTTTTAAATCAAGATATATTAAGTGCCATTTCTAATACCTTACACCTTAAAAATTTAAAGCCAAATATGCAAAACTGGGATAATCTAGTAAAAAGGGTAATCGCCCCAAGTAAAATGATAAAAATTGCCTTTGTTGGAAAGTATATCGATTTAAAAGAAAGTTATAAGAGCTTAACTGAGGCCTTAATTCACGCAGGGGCAGCACTTGATACGCACATTGATATAAAATGGGTTGATAGTCAAAAACTTGATAATTTAGAAGAAAATTTAAAAGATGTAAGTGGTATTTTAGTACCTGGAGGTTTTGGGGAAAGAGGAATTGATGGAAAAATGCTAGCTATTAAATTTGCAAGAGAAAAAAAGATAGCATTTTTAGGAATTTGCCTTGGTATGCAGTTAGCCTTAATAGAATTTGCTAGGAATGTTTTAAATTTAAAAAATGCCCATTCTAGCGAATTTGATAAGGATTGCAAAGAAGCTATTATTTATTTAATAGATGAATTTATAGATGCAAATGGTACTAAACAAATTCGAACTAGTAAAACGCCTTTGGGTGGCACAATGAGACTTGGGGCTTATGAGTGCAAGATTAAAGAAAATACTTTATTAAGTGAAATTTACTCACATAAAAAAAGCATTAAAGAAAGGCATCGCCACAGATATGAGGCCAATCCTAAATTTAGAAAAGATTTTGAAAATAAGGGTTTGATAGTAAGTGGAGAAAGTGATGGTTTAATAGAGGTTGTAGAATTAAAAAATCATCCTTTTTTTATAGCTACGCAGTTTCACCCTGAATTTACTTCAAGGCTTGAAAGGGTTAATCCTATAATTTATGCCTTTATAAAAGTAGCGATTGAAAATGAACAAGGTAGATAAAAAAATAGATAAAATTGAGATTAAACGCATATTAAAGCAACGTTTTGATATGGATATACACAATAAGCTTTGCGATTTACCTTTGCCAAACTGTTTAAAAGATGCTTATAAGGCTGCTTATAGGATTAAAGAGGCTATTGAAAAAAATGAAAGGGTTGCAATTGTCGGTGATTATGATGTCGATGGCATTATATCTTGCGTTATAATGTCTGAATTTTTCACTGATATAGGCTTTGATTTTATAATTAAAATTCCTAATCGCTTTAAGGATGGATACGGCTTAAATAAAAATATCATAAACGAACTTGATGTTGATTTAATAATAACCGTCGACAATGGCATAGCAGCCATTGAGGCAGGGGAATTATGTGCTAAAAAGGGTATTGATTTAATAATAACTGACCACCATACCCCCCTTGATATACTACCTAAGGCCTTTGCTATAATTAATCCAAAACAAGCAGATTGTGAATTCCCTGATATTGAAATTTGTGGGGCACAGGTGGCTTGGTATTTGATAGCTGCCTTAAAACAAGTGTGTAAATTAAATTATAATATGTGTAAATTTATAGAACTTTTAGCTATAGCTATTGTGGCTGATATGATGGAGTTAAGGGATTTAAATAGGGTTTTGGTAAGAAAGGGTATAGAAAATATAAATAAATCAAAAAGGGTAGCCTTTAAGGCTATAAAGCAATATTATCAAAAAGATAAATTTAGTATCGATAATATAGGCTTTTTAATCGCCCCTCTTATAAATAGTGCTGGTAGAATGGATGATGCAAGTGTTTCTTATAATTTTTTATTTACAAAAGATTATGATGAGGCTCAAAAGTACTTAGAACAAATTATTAGCTTTAATGAAAGTAGAAAGGATGAAGAAAAGCTACTTTTTGATGAGTCTTTAACTCAAATAGATGATAATGAATCTTGCGTTATTGCCGCGGGTAAGGACTGGCACGATGGGGTGCTTGGCATAGTAGCAAGTAGATTAGCAAAACATTTTAATAAACCAGCTTTTGTTTTTTCTATACATGAAAATAAGCTTAAAGGAAGTGCTAGGGGTGTTGGCAGGATTGATATTTTAACCCTTATTAATAAAGCTAGTGCTTTGCTTATAAATTATGGTGGACATAAGGGGGCGGCTGGATTGTGTTTAGAACTTGAAAATTATGATAAATTTAAAAAACTCATTCAAGCAGAAAGTGCAAAGATACCACAGGATTGTTTTTATGACACAGATGAAATTTTAGGTATTTTAGAACCTGATGAGATAGACTTTGAAATGCTTGAACTTTTAGAATCCTTTGAACCATTTGGGCATAAAAATCCAAGACCATATTTTGTACTTAAAAATTTAAGGGTGAAAAATAAAAAGATTTTAGGTAAGAATAATAAGCATTTAAAACTTATTTTAACCAAAGAACACAAAACTCTCGAGGCCTTGTTTTTTAACTTTGATAGTGAGCCAAATGTAAATGATACTATTAATGTTTTAGGGTCTATTTCTAAAAATGAATTTCGCTCACTAGTTACTCCACAATTTATAATTCGAAAAATTTCACAAGAATAATTAAAAAATATTTTGTATTAATTTAATAATTATTAATATCCTAAGTTATTTACTCTTATTTATAACATATACCATAGAACCAAAGCCTATGATAACTATAATAGCTATAAATATTAGCTCAACTATATCTAATAAATTCATATTTTCTCGTTCCTTTCCTTAAGTTGCCCACAAGCTGCTGAAATATCAAGCCCCTTACTTTCCCTTATGGTACAAGTTATGCCTTTTTTACTTAGATAATCTTGAAATTTTATTGCATTTTCAAGGCTTGGACGCTTATAAATACTTCCTTCGTGAGGATTAAAAAGTATTAAATTTACTTTTGCTTTTATGCCATTTAATAATCTAACAAGCATCTTTGCGTGTTCTATTTTATCGTTAGTATTATCAATTAAAAGATATTCAAACATTACTCTTTTTCGTTCATCAATAGGAAATTTTTTAACCGCATCTATTATACTAGCTATATTATAAGCCTTATTTATAGGCATAAGTTTAGTTCTTAATTCATCATCTACGGCATGTAAAGAAATAGCTAATAAAACTCCTAAATTCATTTTTCCAAGCTTAATTATTTGCTTTGCTAAGCCACTTGTACTAATGGTTTGTCTGCGTGGACTAATTGCTAAAGTATCATTATGAGATAAAATTTTTACTGTCTTTGCTACATTTTCAAGATTATCCAAAGGCTCACCCATTCCCATATAAACTATATTTACTCGTCTTTCATATGGAATTTTATTGTGTTTTTTAATCCATAAAACCTGTTCTACAATCTCTCCAGCACTTAAATTTCGTTTTAAGCCATTCTTTCCTGTAAGGCAAAAGGTACAACCACTTCTACAACCAACTTGAGATGAGATGCAAATAGTATATTTTTTATGTGAGATTAATTTTCCATTTTTATCATATTTTTCTTCTTTCATAGATAAAAGCACAGATTCTATACACATTTTATCTTCTAATTCAAAAAGATATTTTATACTTTTATCCATACTTTCTTCGTATTTTATACATTTAATAGATGAAAAATAATATTTTTCATTGAGTTCTACGCGCAAATTTTTAGGTAAAGAACTCATAGCTAAAAAATCATCTGCATACTTTTGATAAATCCAATTAAAAATTTGTTTCACACGAAACGTGGGCTTAATATCAAGTTCACTAGGCAATAGATTTAATAAATTTATTTTTTCTTTCAAAAATAGTCCTTAAATTAAATTTTTATCTTTTAAAAAAATTTCAAGTTTTTCTTTTGCTTTTTTGTGATTTTGTAAAAAAGTTTTATGAGCGTTTTCATCGCAAAAATTTGTAGCACACAAATAGCAAATAGTAGGAAGTTTAAATTTTTGTGCTACTTTTAAAACGGCAAAGGCTTCCATATTTTCAAGCTCTAAACCAATTTTTGCAAATTCTATACTAGCGTTTTTATTTTGACATATATAATTGGATGAATTTACCTTGTAACTTTTTTTTGTTTCACAAGAAACATTTTTAATTTCATTTGATATAGGTGTATAAAAATTAGCATTTAGCATTGAAAATTCTATATTAAATGCGTGTGTGCTTGTGTAAATTTCTAAAAGCTTATTATTGTTATCATAAAGACCACAGGTACCTATAAAAATTAATTCTTTTGGTTTTAATTCTAAACAAAGTTGTGTCAAATTTATACTAGAATCAATTAAACCAACACCTATGCTTTTTGCAAATTCAAATTCTTCATTTGCACCTGCACAAATTAACATTTTTTTCCTTAATATATGAAATTTTAAAATAATTCTAGCTAAAAAGACTTAAGATTAAGAATTTTTAGGTACAATGCGTTTTAATGATTAAGGCAAAAAAGCACTATGGGCAAAATTTCTTGTGTGATAATAGTATTTTAAACAGAATCATCCAAGCCATACCCAAAGATACAAAAAATATAGTTGAGATTGGGCCTGGCTTAGGTGATTTAACGCAAGAGCTTTTAAAGATTTGTAGAGTAAAAGCTTATGAGATAGATATTGAGCTTGTTTCATTATTAAAAGATAAATTTAAAAATGAGATAACTCATAATAGACTAAAATTACTTCATCAAGATGCAAGTGAAGCATTTTTGCCAAACCTTGATGATGAAAAGTATTTTTTGGTTGCAAATTTGCCTTATTATATAGCAAGTCATCTTGTTTTAAAAAGTTTGGAAGATGAGCATTGCTTAGGGCTTATTGTTATGATACAAAAAGAAATGGCTTTGAAATTTTGTGCCAATGAAAAAGATAGCGATTTTTGTGCACTAAGTGTTTTAACTTCATTGCTTTGTAAAAGAAAAATACTTTTTGAAGTAACTCCATTATGTTTTAATCCACCACCTAAGGTAATGTCTGCAGTGGTTTATATGGAGAAAGAGCGAGAATTTAAAGATTTTTGCGAACTTAGCAGTTTTAAAAGCTTTTTAAGAACTTGTTTTAAGGCTCCAAGAAAACAACTTCTTAGGAATTTAAAGCCTTATAAAAATGAGCTTTTAAACTTTTTTAGTCTATGTAAAATTAGTGAAAACATAAGACCTCACGAATTAGATGCGAAATCATACCTTAAAATTTATGAAAAATTAAAGGATAAATATGAGCGAAAATAATAAAAACAATAATAACCCAAATTTAACTTCTAAAAAAAATAAAAGTTATAAATACAAGAATCGTAGAAAAAAACTTGCAGATTCTATTAATAATCAAGATGAAAATTCGCAAAATATTCAAAACGCTCAACCAAATACCCAGCAACAAAAAAGCAAAAACGAAACAGCTAAAAAGAAAAAGAGAAACCGAAATTTACCTTCTAAATTAAGTGGTAATGAAGAATGGCAGATTGCTTTAGCTAAGTGTATAGAAGCAAATAGAATTTCACATGAAACTCGCTTACACCCTCTTAAACATAATAATTCAAGCGAGTTTAAACTTCGCATTACTCCACTTGGTGGCCTAGGTGAAATAGGTGGTAATATATGCGTTTTTGAAACAAATTTAGATGCTATTGTCGTTGATATAGGTATGAGTTTTCCTGATAGTACTATGCATGGTATTGATATTATAATACCTGATTTTGATTATATTAGAAAGATAAAAGATAAGATTAGGGGGGTTGTGATTACTCATGCACATGAAGACCATATTGGTGCTGTGCCTTATTTTTTTAAGGAATTTTCTTTTCCTATTTATGCAACTCCACTTGCATTAGGTATGATTGCAAATAAATTTGAAGAACATGGCTTAAAAGAAGCTTGTAAGCTTTTTCGCCCTGTTCAAAAACGCAAAATTTATGAAATAGGTGATTTTAATATAGAATGGATACATATAACCCATTCTATAATCGACGCATCTGCACTAGCTATTAAAACAAAAGCTGGTACTATTATCCATACTGGCGATTTTAAGATTGACCAAACGCCTATTGATGGCTATCCAAGTGATTTAGGACGTTTAGCACAATATGGAGAAGAAGGCGTTTTATGCTTATTAAGCGATAGTACAAATTCGTATAAAGAAGGCTTCACAAAAAGTGAAAGCTCAGTTGGTCCTACCTTTGACCAAATTTTTTCTAAAAGTAAGGGTAGGGTTATAATGAGCACCTTTAGCTCAAACATACATCGTGTTTATCAAGCTATAAGTTATGGTTTAAAATATGGACGCAAGGTCTGTGTAATAGGGCGTTCAATGGAAAGAAATTTATATACTACTATGGAACTTGGTTATATAAAACTTGATAGAAAAATTTTTATTGATGCTGATGAGGTAAGTAAATTTAAGGATGAAGAAGTGCTAATTATTACCACGGGCTCACAAGGTGAAACAATGAGTGCTTTGTATAGAATGGCAACTGATGAGCATAAATTTATTAAGATTAAGCCAAGTGATCAAATAATTATTTCAGCTAAGGCAATTCCTGGTAACGAGGCAAGTGTTTCTGCTGTGCTCGATTTTCTTTTAAAGGCTGGTGCAAAGGTAGCATATCAAGAATTTACCGAAATTCATGTAAGTGGCCATGCTAGCATAGAAGAACAAAAATTAATGTTAGGCTTAACAAAGCCTAAATTCTTTTTGCCAGTTCATGGTGAATTTAATCACATAAATAAACACAAAGAAACAGCTTTAAAGTGTGGAATTGATGAAAGAAATATTTATTTAATGAGCGATGGGGACCAAATAGAACTTTGTCAAAAATATATAAAGCGTATAAAAACCGTTAAAACAGGCAAGGTTTTTGTGGATAATCAAATAAATAAACAAATCGCAGAAGATGTCGTAAAAGATAGGCAATACCTTGCAGATAGTGGAATAGTAGTTGTTGTAGCTCAATTTGATAAGGCTAATAAGGTGCTTATTGGAAAGCCTAGGGTGTTTAGTTCGGGCGTAGTAGCTGATAAGCAAGATAACGCATTTAGTAAGGAAATGTCCGAATTGCTAGAACAATTTTTTATTAATGTTAAAGATGAGTTTTTAAATGATGTTAGATTTTTAGAAAATCAAATTCGCCAAGCTATAAGAAAGCATATTTTTAGAAAATTAAAAAAATACCCAACTGTAGCCCCTACTATTTATATAATGTAAAAATTTTTCAAGCTAAATTATTAAATTTAGCTTGACTTATAGCTACTATAATGTTTTATAATACAAACAAAACATTATTTAAAGGAGCTACAATGCAAGAAAGAAGAGATTTTTTAAAAAAATCAGCAAAGATTACAGGTGCTTTCATGGGACTTGGTTTGTTATTTAATACAAAGACCTTTGCAAAAGAAAATTCTAATCCTATTTTAGATAATACTCAAAATTTTATTATGAGTGCAAAAAATGGTGAACGTATTCCAACTAAGGCTTATGCAGCACATTCAAAAGAATGGAAATTTAAGCCCTTTTCTTTTACTCGCCATGCACTTGGTCAAAACGATATTTTAATTGAAATTTTGTATGCTGGAATTTGTCATAGCGATTTACATTCAGTAAGTGGAGACCATCATGGCACTACTTATCCTATAGTACCTGGTCATGAAATAGTAGGTAGGGTAGTTGCAGTAGGACAAAAGGTTAGTAAATTTAAAATAGGAGATTATGCTGGTGTTGGTTGCATGGTAAATAGTTGTGGAGAATGTGATGCTTGCAAAAGAAGCGAAGAACAATTTTGCGAACGTGGCAAAAGTATTTTTACTTATAATAGCGTTGATTATTTTCACGGCAATGAAAATACCTATGGAGGCTATTCAAATAATATAGTCGTAAGTGAAAATTTTGGCATAAAAGTAGCAAAAGATGCTGATATTTCAAAGATAGCACCCTTGCTTTGTGCAGGGATTACTACTTACTCGCCTATTAAATTTAGCAAGGTAAAAAAGGGTGATAAGGTAGCAGTAGCTGGGCTTGGAGGCTTAGGACACATGGCGTTAAAATATATGATAGCCTTGGGTGCTGAGGTAACTTGCTTTGATATAGTACCTAGTAAGAAAAAAACAGTTTTAAAACTTGGGGCAAAAAGATTTATTGATGTAAATAGTGATGATTTTAAGAAAATAAAAAATGAATTTGATTTTATCATTAGTACTATTCCTTATGAATATGATATAAATGCTTATCATAAAATGCTTAAATTAAATGGAGAAATGGCTATTGTTGGCCTACCTGTTAAGGCAAATATAAATGGGGCTGATATGATTTGGAATTTCCGTAAGAAAATTTATAGCTCACTTATTGGTGGTATTAAAGAAACTCAAGAAATGCTTGATTATTCTATTAAAAATAATATATACCCAGAAGTTGAGATAATCCCTATAACTAGGCTAGATGAAGCTTATCAAAATGTAGCAAAGGGCAGAGTTGAATTTCGTTATGTTATAGATATGTCAACCTTGTCTTAAATTTAAAAGTGGAATTTAATCAAAAATTCCACTTAAAATACTATCAATATACTCATCGGCCTTAAATTCTTGTAAATCTTGCATTTGTTCGCCTACGCCTATATAAAAAATAGGCAGTTCAAGTTCTCTTGCTATGCTAAATAAAGCCCCACCTTTAGCCGTCCCATCAAGCTTTGTAATAATCACGCCATCAAGTTTTATAAGTTCATTAAAGGCCTTAGCTTGTAAAATTCCAGCATTGCCTTGCGTTCCATCAAGTACTAAAATTTTTCTGTGAGGTGCCCCGTTTAGTGCTTTATTTGCAATCCTAACTATTTTATCAAGTTCTTGGGCTAAATTTTTTTGATTTTGTAAACGTCCGGCTGTATCAATTATAACCCTATCAAAATTCTTTGCAATTGCTTTATTTATAGCATCAAAGGTTACAGCAGATGGGTCGTGATTTTGCTTGGTTGCCACTATATCAATAACAAGCTTATTGGCCCATAATTTAAGCTGTTCAATGGCACCAGCCCTAAAGGTATCACAAGCAGCTAGTATAATCTTTTCACCTTGATTTTTATACAAAAAAGCAAGTTTTGCAATGCTAGTTGTTTTACCAGCCCCATTTACCCCTAAAATCAAATCCACAAAGGGTTTTGTTTGTGAAAAATTTGGTAAATCATAGATAAAATAAGCACCCATAACCCTTTTTAAATCTGCTTTTTTTACTTCATTATCAGGTGGTAAGTAATATATAATCTCTTCCACAATTTCATAACTAATATCAGCTTCAAGTAAAATCTCTTCTAATAAATCCTTAGTGATTTTTTTATCACTAGGTCTAATAGTGCGTATATTGTCAATGGTTTTTTGTAAGCCTTTTTTAAAAAAATCAAGCATTAAAACACAGCCTTTGAAATTTCAATATCAAGCATTTCAGGTGCGATTACACCTAAATATTGATTAAACAATTCCCCTTTTTTTGTGTATAAAAACATAGTAGGAATGCCATTTATCCCACCAACTGCCCTAGCAAAAAGATAATTATTTTCACCGTTTGCTATTTGATAATTTATAGGATATTTAGCTAAAAATTCATCTAATTCGTTTTGTTCTTTATCTTCAAGCAAAATTCCTATGATATTAAATTTATCTTTGTATTTTTCTTGCATTTTGTTAAGTTCTGGTATTTCAGCCAAACAAGGAGCACACCAAGTTGTAAAAAATACAAATAAGGTAGCCTTATTATTTGTACGAAATTCAAGCTTACCAGCCTCGGCCTTAATATTTAAAAGCTCTCCGTTTAAAAATTTTAGTTCAAAATTTAACTTTTCACCCTGTGATAAAGAAGCATTTATTGTAGCATTTGAGTCTTCTACTTTTTTATCATCACTACAAGCATTAAAGATAAAAAATACAAAAAAAGCTAATAATAAATTTTTAAATTTCATAATTTTCCTTTCATAAAAATGTTAAAATTATAACCAAACTTAACTAACAATAAGGCAATCTGTGCAAAAAGACGAATTTAGGACATTACAAAAACAAAGGCTTAAAAATCAAGTTGATTTTAAATTTAGACAAGATTTTAAAGTATTTAAAGAATGTTTATTTTTAATTAAAAAATTCAAAGCTAAAAGAATATTACTTTATTGTTCCCTTAAATACGAGCCAAATTTGTTACGATTTCGCCAAAAATTAAGTAGACATTGTAAAATTTTTGTTCCATTTATGAATGATATAAGCTTTAAAATTGTAAAATTAAGATTGCCTTTGTCTCAAAAAAGATTTAAGGTTTTAGAACCTAATAATTCTTTTTTAAACACCAGTATTGATTTGGCAATAGTTCCTGTGATTGGTGTTGATAAAACTTTAAGAAGAATAGGGCATGGACACGGGTTTTATGATAGATTTTTTGAAAATGTAGGGGAAAATTTTGTAATTATATTTACACAAAGTATAAATTCTTTAAGCGATGAATTTGTCTGTGAAAAACACGATGTACAAGGTGGATTTTATATAAATCCTTATAAAAAATATTATAGGAAAGGTAATGACAATAGAACTTATCATAGTTGCAGTTATCGCCGTTGTTTTGGGCGTAGGTCTAGGCTATTTAATAGCAAAAAAAATCAACGACGCAAAATATCAAATTTTTGTAGAACAAGCTAAGGCTAAGGCTAAGGCTATAGAATACGAGGCCGAACTTGTTTTAAAGGATGCAAAAAATTCGGTGTTAAATGCTGAATTTGAAGCTAAAAAAAAGTATGAAGATAAAAGTAGGCATATACAAAAAGAATATAATCAAAAATTCGATGAATTAAATAAAAAAGAACAAAAACTTTCTAGTCAAAGTAAGAAAATTCAACAAAGCGAAAAAGAACTTGAAGAAAATAAAAAATTAACCGAAGAACTTTACGATGAAAGCATTAAGATAAAGGACCAATATTATGCAAAGCTTGATGAGGTGGTTAAGGTTTTAGAACACTCAGCAGGTCTTACTCAAAGCGAGGCAAAGGAAATTATCTTAAAAAAGGTAGAAGAACATTCTAGGAATGAAATCGCCCATATTGTTAGAAAATATGAAGAAGAAGCAAGAAATGAAGGAAGAAGAAAGGCAAATTATATTATCGCCCAGGCTACTTCTCGATTTGCTGATGAATTTGCAGCTGAAAGATTAATAAATGTTATAAATATAAAAAATAACGATTTAAAGGGTCGCATTATAGGTAAAGAAGGGCGAAATGTTAAAACGCTTGAAATGGTACTTGGAGTGGATATTATCATAGATGATACCCCAGAAACCATTATTGTAAGCTGTTTTAATCTTTATAGAAGGGCAATTGCTACTAAGGTGATTGAACTTTTAATTGAAGATGGTCGAATTCAACCAGCTAGGATAGAAGAAATTCATGAAAAGGTATGTAAAGAATTTGATAAGTCGATTTTAGATGAGGGTCAAACTATACTTATGGATTTAGGTATAAATAACATGCACCCAGAAATTGCAAAATTAATAGGCAAACTTAAATATCGTGCAAGTTATGGACAAAATGCCCTTTCTCACTCCTTAGAGGTTGCTCACCTTGCCGGTATTATCGCAGCTGAGTGTGGGGGTGATGAAATTTTAGCTAGAAGGGCAGGAATTTTACACGACATAGGTAAGGCTTTAACTCATGATTTTCAAGGCTCTCATGTTGATTTAGGTGCTGAACTTTGCAAAAGATATAAAGAACATGAAGTAGTTATAAATGCAATTTACGCACACCATGGACATAAAGAAGCTACTAGTATTGAATCAGCAGCAGTTTGTGCAGCAGATACACTAAGTGCGGCAAGGCCTGGTGCTAGACGCGAGGTTTTAGAGGCCTTTTTAAAAAGGGTTACTGAGCTTGAAGAGATTGCAAAAAGCAAGGACGGTATTAAAAATGCCTATGCTATAAATGCAGGGCGTGAAATTCGCGTTATTGCTAATGCAAAGCTTATAAATGATGATGAAGCCGTGCTTTTAGCAAAAGAAATAGCTAATGAAATTCAGGAAAAGGTACAATACCCAGGCGAAATAAAGGTAAATGTTATAAGGGAACTAAGAATTAGTGAGTATGCAAGGTAAGATATGCAAGAAACCATTGATACTTTGTTAAAATATGGCTATGTTTTTTTATTTATTTATTCTTTAGGTGGTGGAATGGTTGGAATTTTAGCAGCCGGCGTTTTAAGTGCTAGTGCTAAAATGGACCTTTATACTAGTATACTTGTTGCCTTTGTGGGAAATGTAATAGGTTCTAGTTTACTTTTTGTGCTTGGAAAATACTATAAAAAAGATTTAATGCCTTATTTTAAAAAGCATCGTAGGAAACTTGCACTAGCCGTTATTAAGATTAAACAATATGGCTATATCTTGCTTTTTGTTCAAAAATTTATTTATGGACTTAAAACCTTTATCCCTATAGCTGCTGGACTTGCAAGGTATAATACAAAAAATTTCTTTTTTATAAATTTGTTTGCTAGTTTAATATGGGCTATTTTGCTTGGATATGTAGCCTTTATTTTTGGTTGGTTTATTGAGTTAATCTTTGATAAATTAGGAAATTATCCTTATATAGCACCCTTATTTTTAGTTATACTAGTTATATTAATCTTATTTTATTTATCTAAATTTTCAAAGAAAAAAGGTGTTAGCACTTAGCTTTAAGAATGCAAATTATAGCATTTATAAAGAACTTATTTGGCTTATTTTAGGGCTTTTGTGTATTTTTATTTTTAATTTAATCTTAGAATACAAGCATTTTTTAGACTTTAAGGAAAGTAAGCATATAAGCATAAGGGATGCTAAAATTTTACAAGCCTATAAAAAAAGCACAAAAAAGGGTAAGTCTTATAATGTTTTAAAGTTAAAAACTAAGGAATTTAGCTTTTATACCACAAGTTATAAGGATTTTAATCTAAACATAAATGATTTAATTAGCTTAAAGGCAATTACGACAAATGTGACTTTTAAGGACTATCTATCAAAAACATTTTATATGCCAAGCTATTATTTAGATATAAATTCAAGCAAAAAAGAAATAAACAATAAATTAGTTTCTTATTTTTTAAACCAGCATGACAATGCTAAGATTAAGGAATTTTACGGGGCATTATTTTTTGCAAAAAATATTTCCTTAGAACTTAGAACGGATGTAAATTATTATGGAATCGCTCATTTAATAGCTATTAGTGGCTATCACATAGGCTTACTATTTTCAGTTATATTTTTTATATTAGCCCCACTTTATAGCTTTTTTCAAAAACGTTTTTTTCCATATAGAAATTTAAGATTTGATTTAAGCTTGATTATTTTTATCTTGCTTTTAGCATATGCTTATTTAATAGGCTTTACCCCCTCCTTTATTCGCTCTTTAATAATGGCTTTTTGGGGTTTTTATCTGCTTATTAAAAATATTAAAATTCTAAGCTTTGTAAATTTATTTATGAGTATTTGTCTTTGTGTGGCACTTTTCCCACAACTTTTATTTAGTGTAGGCTTTTTATTTTCAATACTTGGAGTTTTTTATATTTTCTTATACTTGCATCATTTTTCAAGGTATTTTAACACTATAACTAATATTATATTATTAAATATATGGGTCTTTTTAGCTATGATATTACCCGTGCTTTATTATTTTCCGCTAGTGTCTTTACAACAATTTTTAGCCATTATTTTAAGTGCTGTTTTTATAGTGTTTTACCCCTTAGTTTTATTTTTGCATATTATAAATTTGGGCTTTTTACTAGATAATATTTTGATTGAATTTTTCAATTTTAAAATTTATGCAATCAATGTTAAAATTAATTTTTATGTCTTTATAAGCTATATCTTATTTTCTTTGCTGAGTATTCGTTTTTCTTACTTGGGGCTTTTTTGTGTCTGTCTTAATTTTATTCCTTTCATCTTGATATTTACTTAATGAATAATATGCCTTTAAGCCAAAAAGATAAATAACCCATGATATATAAATCCATATAAAAAAGAATAAAATAATAGAAAAAGACCCATAAACACTAGTATAAGTTTTATTATAAACTATATAATACACAAATAAATTCTTGCAAATATACCAAAACATAGAGGCTAAAAATGAGGTAGTAAATAAGGCCTTTAAGCCTCCTTTTTGCAAAGAACTAGAATAAGATACAAAAAATAAGCCCCAAACGATAATAAATGGCAAAATTTCAAAAAAATTAAAGCCTATTTTGTAATCATCAAGGGTTTTTTGTATAAATCCTGATATATAAAAACTTAGTCCAAGGCCCAGTGGTACAAGGGTTAAAAGGGTCCAATAAGAACTAATGCTATGCCATAAATTTTTTGGCTCGTTATCGCTAATTTTATTTATTACAAAATCATAACTTGAAAAAAAGGCTAGCGAGGTTACTGCCATGGCAATAAGTCCAAAAATTCCTAAATTTACACTATTTGTTAAAAAGGTATCTAAATAATTTGCTACCAAATCTTGCTGGTCAGGTATTAAAAAGGTAAAAATTATTTGTTTTGCCTTTGAGTAATGTTCTTTAAAGCTTGGAATTTGCGTAAAAACAGAAAAGCATACAAATAATATAGGAATTAAGGATAAAATCGTATAAAAACTTAAAGACGAGGCATAATTAAAAATTTCCTTGTCTTTTAAAACAGCCAAAAGTCTAAATATTTTTTTTAGCATTAAAGTCCCATTTTGTAAGGATTTAGTATATTATTTGGGTCAAAGGCTTTTTTAATACTTCTCATTAAATTCATTTCAGTCTCGCTAAAAGCTAGTTTCATAAAAGGAGCCTTGCTAATGCCTATGCCATGTTCACCACTTAAAGTTCCACCCAAAGCTATAGCCAGCTTAAAAATTTCTTCAACCGCCTCGTATCCCTTTTTAACCTCTTCTTCGTTATTTTTATCGCTCACCATTACATTAGTATGCACATTACCATCTCCTGTATGCCCAAAACAAGGCACCTTAAAGCCATATTTATTAGCTATTTCATTAATGCCTTTTAAAAGGGCTGGTAGCTTTGAACGAGGCACTGTGATATCTTCATTTAACTTTAAATTTCCATACATTGTAATAGCTTGTGAGCAATTTTTTCTTGAAAACCAAATATCATTGGCTTCTTGTTCATTTTGTGCTATTTTAAACTCACTCGCTCCGGCTTCTAAAAAATAATGCCTTAAATTTTCTAATTCTTTTTCAAGCCCTATTTCTACATTGCCATCAACGTCAGTTATTAAAATAGCTCCTGCATCAAGTGGTAAGCCCTTGTGAAATTTTTCTTCAACTGCTCTTATGCTAAGATTATCTAAAAATTCCATACTCACAGGATTAACCCCATTTGCAAGGCTTTTAAATACTGCATTCATAGCATCTTCAACGCTTTTAAAAATTCCCATAGCTGTTTTTTTAAATTTAGGCATAGGGATTAATTTTAAGGTAAGCTCACTTAAAACGGCTAAAGAACCCTCGCTAGCTATTAAAATTCCGGCTATATTATAGCCTGCCACATCTTTAATAGTGCGTTTTCCTGCCCTTATTATCTTTCCATTTGGCAAAACTGCCCTTAATGCCATAACATAATCTTTTGTTATTCCATATTTTGTCGCTCTCATTCCCCCGGCGTTTTCACTAACATTACCACCAAGAGAAGAATACTCCATACTTGCAGGGTCAGGTGGATAAAAAAGCCCATGTTTAGCAACTTCTTTTTGTAAAGCTATATTTACTACTCCAGGTTGTACTATAGCTACTAAATTTTCAAGGTCTATTTCTAAAATTTTATTCATATGTTTTTCAAAGCCAAGTATTAATCCTCCACTTTGTGCAAGTGCCCCTCCTGTAAAGCCAGAACCTGAACCTCTTGGGATAATGATAAGCTTGTTTTCATTACAATATTTTAAAATTTTAACTATATCTTCTTCATTTCGTGGAAACAAAACACCATCAGGCAAATAATGCTTTCTTGTCGCATCATAACTATAAGCTCTTTTATGCATATCATCAAAAAAGGCATTATCCTCGCCTAAAATTTTTTTAAAAAATTTAATATGCGTTTCATTCATTTTTTTTCCTTACGCTATAAAGGTCTATTAAGGTTTCATAATAATTAAAAAAATTGCTTATTTGTTCTGAGGTAAAATCTAAAATTCCACTCTTATAGCCACCTATTCTAGAATAAAAAGGCACTTGTATGCTACTTGTCTTTGGAATTTGACTTTCATAAAGCACCACAAAGTCTTGACAATCTACATATTTTGCCTTTTCTTGCAAGGCAAAAATAACTATGCCCGTAGTATTATTTGCACAAAATTTTCTAAAATCAGAACGTTTTGGAGAAAGCACAGAGGTGCGTATTAATTGAGCCCCTAAAATATCAATATGAGTAAAATATAATTCTTGATTATTTAAGTGTATGTAATTATAAATTTCTTCATCCGGGGCTATAATTACAGCCCTATCATATAAAAAATTTAAAATAACCTCATCACCTTCTTCTGGCAAGATATTTGGCAGGGGTAAGGCACTTTGTTCAAGTGCATCAAATACACTAAATTCCAGTTTTGCAACGCCGTTTATCTTTTGTATAACCCTAGCCCTTGCAACTATGCTTTTTGAATCGCCAAAAGAATGTATTATAACCCCACTTGAACCTATGATAAAATTAGAATCATCCTTAATATATCCATAAATATCATCTACCCTTAAAAGTGTACTTGTGGTGGGTTTTAGATTAAATTCAGCAAATAAAGTTGTACTTAAACATAAAAAAAATATTAAAATTTTTAACAAATTTTTCTCCTTATTTAATACGAACTTGTATTATAATCATTTTTCGTTAAATAATTGTAAGAAAATTAAAGTAAAATATAGCTTTTAGAATCATTTTTTAAGCTATTGTCAGGATTTTTAATGAAAAAACTACTTTTTTTACTCATCTTTTGTACACATTCTTTTGCGGCCTTGATTATGGAAGAACTCACTTGGGAAAGCGGTGATACCTTGTTAATGTTTTTACAAAGACACTCAATCCCACTAGCCCTTTATTATGAACTTGATAGAGAAGATAAAGAACTTGCCTCAGAAATTGCCTCAAAGATTAAATATCAAGTGTTAAAAGATGAGAATGAAAATTTAGAACAGGTTTTAATACCAATTAGTGATGAATTATTTATCCATATTTACAAAAATAAAGATAATAAATATATGCTAGATTTTAGCCCTACTATTTATGAGTTAGAAAAAAATGTATTAAATTTAACCATTAAAAATTCAGCTTATCAAGACGTATATGAAACTAGTGGTAGCACCACGCTTTCAAGGGCTTTATTAAGGGCTTTCAAGGGCAGTATAAATTTTAGAAATATTAGAAAAAACGATAAGGTATCCTTATATTACGAACAAAAAAGAAGATTAGGCAAGGTTTATGGAGATATTACAATCTACATGGCAAGCGTGCAAGTTAATAAAAAAACAAGCGAGGTTTATCGTTTTGATGACAATTTTTATGCAAAAAGTGGTAAGGAAATAGGGGCTTCTTTCTTGATAACTTCGCCTATATCAAATTTTAAACGTATCTCATCTCATTTTACTACGGCCCGTTTTCATCCTATCTTAAAAAGATATAGGGCACACCTTGGTACAGATTATGCTGCAGCTACTGGCACTCCTGTTTTAAGTGCAGGAAACGGGGTTGTAAATTTCATAGGTTCACAAAATGGATATGGTAAGGTGCTAAAAATTCAACATAGTTCAGGCTATACTACCTTATACGCTCATTTAAGTCGTTTTGCAAAGCTTAAAAAAGGACAAAGCGTAAGGCAGGGGCAAACTATAGGTTATGTGGGTTCTACTGGTATGAGCACGGGGCCACATTTACATTTTGGCGTTTATTTAAACAATAAAGCAATTAACCCACTTTCTGTTATAAAGGTTGCTAAAAAAGGACTTGAAGGGGCTAAAAAAGAAAAATTTAATGCCTTGGTAAAAGAGTATAAGCAAATAGTACAAAATCATATTTCCCAAAACCTACCAAATCCTATTAAGGCTATGGATTATGAGAATTTTATAGAGTTTTAATTTATAACAATAGCTTTTTTTGCCTCTTTGATTATT
>NZ_VJNT01000006.1:0-52121 GCF_008633895.1 Campylobacter sp. LR264d | reverse complement strand
ATTGACCAAAATACCAAGGATAATGTTGAAATTGCTAATCAATCATCTATAATCTCTGATAATGTTAGTAAAATTTCTAATGATATATTAAGTGATGTAAAAAGCAAGAAGTATTAAAAATTGAAGGCTAAATTTTGAATAATTTTTCAAAATTTGCCTTAAAAATTTATCATAATGATTTATAATTACAAAAATTCAAAGGAGGATTAAATGCAAACAGCCTTATTAATCAATGGTTCTAAAAAATTTTGTAATGATTCTACAAGACTTAATCACACTTTACAAGAAATAGCAAAAGAAGAGCTTTTAAAAAGGGGTTATGAAGTGCTTGAAACCTTTATAGAAAGGGGTTATAATATAGATGAAGAGATACAAAAAATTTCTAAGTCTTCGCTTATAATTTATCAAATGCCTGCTTGGTGGATGGGTGAGCCGTGGATAGTTAAAAAATACATAGATAAAGTTTTTTCACTTGGCGGAGCTGGGGTTTTATATAAAAATGATGGAAGAAGCAATACAAATCCTAATAAAAACTACGGCAAAGGTGGGCTTGCAAATGATAAAAAAGTAATGCTTAGTGTAACTTGGAATGCCCCATACTCAGCCTTTGTAGAAGAAAATGATTTTTTTGAAGCAAAGGGCGTAGATATGGTTTATTTTCATTTAAGAAAATTGCATGAGTTTTGTGGGATGACTTTTTTACCTATTTTTATGTGTAATGATGTAGTTAAAAATCCACAAATTCGCACCTTTATGTCTAATTATAAAGCACATTTGGCTAAAGTTTTAGACTAGGTTTTTTTGTGGATAGTATTAGTTTTTACGCTTTTATACTTGGGATAATCGAAGGATTAACTGAATTTTTGCCCGTTTCTTCAACCGGGCATATGATTTTAAGTGCTCAAATTTTAGGCATTGAAAGAAATGATTTTTGGAAGTACTTTTTAATTATTATCCAACTTGGTTCAATACTTGCAGTAATAGTTGTCTTTTGGCAAAAACTTATACAAGGCTTTTTGCTATGGTTTAAACTAGGACTTGGTTTTTTTGCAACTGGCTGCATAGGCTTTTTTGTATCAGATTATTTAAACAATCTTTTTAATGGCTATATAGTAGCCATTATGTTAATACTTGGAGGCCTTATTTTTATAATAATAGAATATTTGCATAAAAATAAAAGCTATCAAGTAAATTCACTAGATGAAATAAGCTATAAACAAGCCTTACTTATAGGCATTATACAATCCCTTGCCATGATTCCTGGTACTTCAAGAAGTGGGGCAAGTATCATAGGAGGGCTTTTACTTGGACTTAATAGAAAGGTAGCGGCTGAATTTTCTTTTTTATTAGCCATTCCAACTATGATAGTTGCCACTGCTTATAGCATTTATCAAGAACCCTCCATGCTCTCAAACAATAACGCTTTTTTACCACTTTTAATAGGCTTTGTGGTATCTTTTTTTGTGGCTATTTTTGTGATTAAATTCTTTTTAAAATTCATAAGTAAATTTGATTTTATCCCCTTTGGTGTTTATAGGATTATACTTGGAGGAGTGTTTTTAGTTTTATATTCTAAGGGCGTTTTAAATGCATGGAGTGAATTTGAATTTTAAAAAAAATCAATTTAAAAAACAATTAAGCCTTTTAAAGTTAAAATTAAGCTTTGAAAAATTCAATAAATATAATAAATATTAAGGTTAAATATGGAAAAAGAAATAATTGGCTATGAAAATGAAGGCAAAATTTTAGACACTCAAAGTGCAGATAATACTACTTTTAAGCCTATATATTTTGATAATTCTCAAAAAAGTTTAGAACTTTTAAGGCATTCTTGTGCTCATTTAATGGCACAGGCTATTAAAAGTTTATATCCCGAGGCTAAATTTTTTGTAGGTCCTGTTATAGAAGATGGCTTTTATTATGATTTTAGAGTAAATGAGAGTTTAAATGATGAGGACTTAATAAAGATTGAAAAAAAGATGAAAGAATTTGCTGAAAAAAAGCAAGATATACAAAAATACGAACTTTCAAAAGAAGGCGCAATAGCTAAATTTAAGGATGATGATTTAAAACAAGAAGTAATGCTTCGTATACCTGATGGCATGGTTAGCATTTATAAGCAAGGTGAATTTGAAGATTTATGCCGTGGTCCTCACTTGCCAAATACTAAATTTTTACGATTTTTTAAACTAACTCGAATTGCAGGGGCTTATTTGGGTGGTGATGAAAAAAGAGAAATGCTTACTCGTATCTATGGTACGGCCTTTGCTGATAAAGAAAGTTTAAAAGAATACTTACACATTATAGAAGAGGCTAAAAAAAGAGACCATAGAAAATTAGGTAATGAGTTAAAATTATTTAGCTTTGATGATGATATAGGTGGGGGATTACCTATATGGCTAAGTAGGGGTGCTAGACTTAGAAGTAAACTTGAACAAATGCTTTATAAAATTCATAGATTAAGAGATTATGAGCCTGTTCGTGGACCTGAGCTTTTAAAGGCTAAGGCTTGGCAGATTAGTGGGCATTATGAAAACTATAAGGAAAATATGTACTTTACTCAAATTGATGAGCAAGAATATGGCATAAAGCCTATGAATTGTGTAGGGCACATTAAAATTTATCAAAATGAATTAAGAAGTTATAGGGATTTGCCTTTAAAATTCTTTGAATATGGCGTAGTGCATCGCCATGAAAAAAGTGGAGTTTTACATGGCTTATTTAGAGTTAGAGAATTTACCCAAGATGATGCACATATTTTTTGTATGCCAAGTCAGATAAAATCTCAAGTTTTAGAGATTATAGAATTTGTAGATAAATTAATGGAACTTTTTGACTTTAATTATGAACTAGAAATTTCAACAAAGCCTCAAAAGTCAATAGGGGCTGATGAAATTTGGGAAGAAGCTACTAAGGCCTTAAAAGATGCTCTTAATGAACAAGGCTTAAAATATGGTATAGATGAAGGTGGTGGGGCTTTTTATGGTCCAAAGATTGATATAAAAATTACCGATGCACTTAAAAGAAAATGGCAGTGTGGGACCATTCAAGTAGATTTTAACCTACCTCAAAGATTTAATTTGGAATATACAGATTCAAATAATGAAAAAAAACAGCCCGTAATGCTTCACCGTGCAATCTTAGGAAGTTTTGAAAGATTTATAGGAATTTTAACAGAACATTGTGGAGGGGAATTTCCATTTTTTATAGCCCCTGTTGGCGTTGGTATAGTTATAGTTAATGACAAACATTTAGAATATGCAAAAAGTATAAAAAGAATGCTTTTAGAACTTAATGTAGATAGTGAAATTTATGATAAAAACGAAACTTTAGCTAAAAAAATTCGTAGTGCAGAAAAACAAAAATTACCAATGATTTTAGTAATAGGAGATGAGGAGTTAACAAATAAAAGTGTCGCCCTACGCGATAGAAGGGCTAAAATTCAAAGGAATTTAACTTTGGATAAATTTATTGATTTTATTAAGGAGAAAATTAGTGAGGTACATTTTTGAGTAAAGAAAAAGAAGCATTGCTCAATGAAGAAATTAGAGCAGATGAAATTCGTTGCATAGGTGATGATGGCAAGGTTTATGGCATTATCAGTAGCGACGAGGGTTTAAAGATTGCTAATAGCTTAGGACTTGATTTGGTAATGATAGCACCTGATGCTAAGCCCCCAGTTTGCAAAATAATGGACTTTGGAAAATTTCGTTATCAACAAGAAAAAAAGCAAAAAGAAGCCAAGAAAAAACAAAAGGTTATCGATATTAAAGAGATAAAACTCTCTATTAAAATTGCTCAAAATGACATTAATTATAAAGTAAAACACGCTTTAGAATTTTTAGAACAAGGAAAACATGTACGTTTTCGTGTCTTTTTAAAAGGACGCGAGGTTACAACGCCAGAAGCTGGTATTTCTTTACTTCAAAAAATTTGGCAAATGATAGAAAATAAAGCAAATTGCGACAAAGAACCAAACTGTGAAGGACGTTATGTTAACATGCTTGTAACGCCTAAAAAATAAGTGCTTATCTTAGATAGGCAATTGTTTTAATTTTTAAATTTTGTAAAAAAGAAAAAATATGCAAAAAATTATTAAGATTGGCATCGCTTTAATTGCTGTGTTTTTGAGTGGTTGTTTAAGTACTACTACTTCAAGTAACCCACCGACAGAATATCAATGCAAAGACCTATTGAGATTAATTAATGGAAAAAATGGTGACGAAGCAATAAAATTAGTAAGCGATAAAGACTTACTAGAACAAATATCTTATTGTAAAGAAAATTACGAATCAAAAAAATAAATAATTAATTTGTAAAAACAAGGACTGCTTGGCTTTTTTTATTGTTCTCTTATAATATAAACTATAAAATTTCAATCAATAGCTATCCCATTTTGATAATAAATTTTTTTAATAAATTTACCATCTTCATTATAAAAATTAATCCAGCCATGCTTTGTGCCATATTTATAGCTACCACTTTGACTTAATTGTCCATTTTTATGATATTCTTTAAATACCCCTTTTACGCCATTATTATTTTGAATTTCATATTGCAAGGTGCCATCTTCATAAAAACCCTTGCTAAGCCCATCTACTTTTCCATTTTTATAATATTCTTCACTTTTTAAGGAATTATTCTCATAAAAACTTTTATATTCTAGCTTTTGACCATGTTCATCAAATAATTCTTGTGCATAAAATTTACCATTTTGATCATAAAATTTTTTAATATCTACAACCTTATCATCTTTCATTAAGGCCTGAGTCTTTAACTCGCCATTTTCATGATAAGTTTTACAAAGTCCATTTAATTTATCATTCTTATAAATCAAACTTGATAAAAGCGTGGCTTGTTTGCTGTAATTATTTTCAGCTCCTTCTTTTTGACCCTTATTGTTATATTTTGTAACAAAACGCAAAACCCCATTTTCATAAAATTCCTTATAAAAACCTATAAAATAATCATCTTTCATAGTATATTCTTTATAAAGTTGAGTATTTGCAAAATACTCATAAAATACCCCATTTTGCTTATCATTTTTATAAGTTTTTACAAATTTTGGCGTATTAATAGCATAAAATTCCCTAAATACCCCATCCTTTTGACCTACCTTATTATAATATTCTTCTTTCTTAATAGAACCATCTTCAAAATACACTATATCCTTGCCAGTGATATTATTATCATAAATTAATTGCAAGGTATGCTTAGTACCTGTTTCAAAATAACTTATCCACTCATCTATCTTTATATCATCTTTAAATTTACCACTAAGGCTTGTTTTACCATTATCATAATACGCCTTATAAGTACCATTTTTCTTACCATTTTTAAAATCTATTTCTTCTTTTAATTTTGAGTTACTAAAATACTCCTTATAAGTTCCATCTTTTAAATCATCTTTCAAGCTATATTTTTTATAAATTTTACCATCTTCAAAGTATTCTATAAAGGTCCCATTTGCCTTATTATTTTTATAATTTCCTTTTAATTTTAAAGCCCCACTTTCATAAAATTCCTTATATTCCCCAAGCCAAACGCCATTTTTAAATATCTTTTCACTTCGAACATTACCATTTGCATAAAATTCTTTTTGAACCCCATTTAAGCTAGATGCATTTTCTTGTTGATATTTTATTTCTTTTAAACCAGAATTGCTTGCACAAGCTACTAAAATAAGGCTAACAAAGCCACTTAAAATTATTTTTTTCATTTATTCTTCCTTGTTTTCTTTTGGTAATTCCTACTTTCTGGGTTATACTCATCAATGCCCGTTTTTATAATCTTGTCATAAACGCCAATTTTATATTTTAGCATTTCCTTTGCTTTTTCTAATTTAAGTACTTCTTTATTTATATTTTCAAGTTGATTTTCAAGCATTTTTTTTCTATCAGATGCACTATCAATACCCTTTGTCGATAAGTAAATATAAGTCTTAATATCCTTTAAACTCATATTTATAGAACGCAAATAAGATATCCACCTAACCCATTCCACATCTGTTATACTAAAATATTTTACTAAATTTTTGTCTTTTTGTACAAAGGGTAACAATCCTTTTTTAGCCCAAAAACGAATAGTATGAGATGAAACGCCAGTAAGTTTTTGAACCTCTATAACAGTATAAGCCATAATATTCCTTTATAAAGTTAATGCTTCTTGCATAGCTTGTTTTATAAGTGTTTCTTTATCTTTTATATCAAAAAATAATTCAAAGGCAAAAACCCCTTGCCACAAAAGCATATCAGCCCCATCTTTAAAAATTAACTTATGTTTTTTGCAAGCATTTAAAAAAGGAGTTTGTTTTCCATAAACTATATCACAGCCAAATTTGGCATTTGATAAAAGCTTATTTAATAAATTTTCATCGCAAGGCAAATTATCATTATTTAAACCGGCCGGAGTTGTATTAATAACTATGTCAAATTCAAAATCTTGCAAATTTTCATATAAAGAAGTTTTATAGTCCTTAAAGTCCTTAAAACGAGAACTTGAACGATTTGCAATTGTGCATTTTATGTTTTTTGAATTCAAGGCAAATGCTATAGCCTTTGCACTGCCACCTGCTCCTAAAATAAGGGCTTTTTTGATATCTTTATAATCTTTAATAGATTGTAAAAAGCCAGGTGCATCGGTATTATAAGCATAAATTTTATTATCTTTTAAAATGAGAGTATTTGCACTGCCTATTTTAACTACATTTTCATCCTTAATATCTGCTATATTTAAGGCTTCTTCTTTAAAGGGAATTGTTATATTTGCCCCATTTAATCTAAGTTTTAAAAATTTTTCTTTAAGTAAAGATTTATCATTTAATAAATAACGTGTGTAAATAGCATCAAGCCCTAAGAATTTAATGGCATTATTATGAATTCTTGGGCTTTTAGAGTGGTTTATAGGATTACCTATAACGGCTAAAACTTTCATTTTAAGGTTTTAAGGTAAATACAAAGGCGTCTTTTTCCACATCTTTTCTAATTTTAGTAAGTGCAGCATTTACCTCATCTTTACTAAAAGGTCCTATTAAAACCTTAGTAATGTCCTTATTATTAACCTTTGTTTTATAAAGCTTATATTCATAGCCTTTTTGTTTTAATGCTGTTAAATCCTTTGACCTTTTATCAACATTTTCTACAGAAAATACTTGTACATAAGTACCAACAGGTAAACCACTTTGCTTATGTAAAATAGGTTCTATCTTTTGGGCTGGTATCTCTTTGAAAAGTTCTTTAGAATCAGCTTGTTTTTGCGTAGTAGCAGGTTTTGTTTGCTTTTCGTTTTTAGCTACATTTATAGTATTACTTTGCGTAGGCTTTTGAATTTCTTGCTTTGGTGCAGGTGGTTCTGGCTTTATTTCTTCACTAGGTGGTGGAGCTGGAATTTCACTAGTAACAAGGGTAGCATTTTGTTCATTATTTTCTTCTTTTGCAAGACTTTGTTTTAATAACTCAAATTGATTTTGTTCTTCTGTTAATTCGGTTAATGGAATGTCCTTAAAGCCATTTTTATCATCTAAGCCACTAATTGGCTCACTTGGGACAATCTCTTTTTCTTGATTGCCATTAAACAATTTATACACTAAAAGTATTACTAAAAATAGTATAACTAAGGCAATAACACGCAAAAGGATTTTTTTGATTTTTTCACTTTTATTGCTTTTTTCTAAGATAATATCATCAAATTCTGTCTTATTTTCATTTTCCATTTTTACTCCTTTTACATATGTCTTGCCCACGAACTACCACGTTCTTTTTGGAACACTTCGTAAGGAACAATTAAAATATTAAAATCTCTTGGCATATCCATAGTTGGAAAAACACGCCACTCAACAGGCATTTTACTTGCAAACATCATAGAAAGCTTTGAGGCCAGTGAATAACCTTCTGTTAATGCTGTATGACCCTTATGTATATACAAATGCAAATGGCCAGGTGTTTTTGTTTTATAAGCTGTGAAATTCATAAAACCCTCTTCTCTTAAAATAAGCTGGGCCCTATGCCAAAATCTATCAGTGTTAAAGCCATTGTAATCAAACACTATATTTTCAACCTTATTATTGCGAGTGATTAAATCATGTGCTACAATGATTTTCTTTGATGCATGTTCTCTTAAAACATTAGCACTTAAAAGGGCGTTCACTCTTTCAAATCTGTCGAAAAAATAACGACCTCTGTATTCACATTTACTTATAATTCTGTCTTTTTTAATGTAATAATGGTCGCTTATCATTTTTATAAGCGACATGTCCATTGTTGAAATCAAAACATAGCCTTTGAATAAATAATAAAATCTTTTGCAAGAATTTTGAGCTTTTCTCTAATACTTGTTTGTAAATCTTTATTGTTGATATCATCTAAAATATCGGCAATGTAATTTGCCACAACTTCAATTTCTTTTTCCTTGAACCCTCTTGCTGTAAGGGCTGGAGTACCTATTCTAACACCACTTGTTACAAAAGGACTTCTTTTTTCACCAGGGACCGTGTTTTTATTAACCGTAATTCCAGCATCACCAAGTGCTAAATCTGCATCCTTGCCACTAAATTCTTTATCTAAGAAAGAAACTAAAACAAGGTGATTATCAGTGCCATCACTTACTAATTTATAATTTCTTTGCATTAAAACCTTAGCAAGAGTTTTTGCATTTTTTACAACTTGACTTGCATAAATTTTCCACTCCGGGCTAAGATTAAATTTAAATCCAACTGCCTTAGCCGCGATAACATTCATTAAAGGACCACCTTGAATGCCTGGAAAAATTGCTGAATTTATCTTTTTAGCAAGTTCTTCATCATTACACATTATAATGCCACCTCTTGGACCCCTTAATGTCTTATGAGTAGTAGAACTTACAACATGGGCGTGCGGAAAAGGACTTGGGTGTTCATCTGCTACAACAAGTCCTGCTATGTGTGCAACATCTGCAAATAAATAAGCCCCGACCTCATCGGCAATTTCTCTAAATTTAGCAAAATCAATCACCCTTGCATAAGCACTCGCCCCACAAACTATAAGCTTTGGTTTAACCACTTTAGCAATTTCTAAAACCTTATCATAATTAATTCTACCATCAAGTTCAACCCCGTAAAAAAAACTTTCATACATTTTACCCGAACTACTAACCTTAGCCCCGTGTGTTAAGTGACCTCCATGGCTTAAATCCATACCAAGAATTTTATCGCCTCTACTTAATAAAGCAGCATAAACACCTTGATTTGCTTGAGAGCCTGAATTTGGTTGAACATTTGCAAATTCGCAATTAAAAAGCTTTTTACAACGATTAATCGCAATTTGTTCAATCTCATCTACAAATTCACAGCCACCATAATACCTTTTATACGGATAGCCCTCTGCATATTTATTTGTTAAAACACTACCCATAACCTCCATAACTTCCGGTAGGGTAAAGTTTTCACTTGCTATCATTTCTAAACCCTCGCATTGTCTAGCGAGTTCTTTATTTGTCAAATCAAAAATATCTTTGTCAAATTGTTCTAAGCTCATATTTATCCTTCTTTTAATTCTGATTTTAATGGACGCATAGCTGGGAATAAAATCACGTCACGAATGGATTTTTTACCAGTTAATAGCATGACAAGCCTATCTATGCCTATGCCCTCACCTCCTGTTGGTGGCATACCAAAGGCAAGTGCACTTACAAAGTCCTCGTCCATTTCGCAAGCTTCTTCATCACCTGCATTTTTAGCCTCAATTTGCTTTAAAAATCTCTCATATTGGTCTTTTGGGTCATTTAACTCATTAAAACCATTTGCAAGTTCCTTACCTGCGATAAAAAGCTCAAAACGTTCAGCTATATTTTCATCACTATCACTTCTTCTTGACAAAGGACTTATAGATATAGGAAAATCTGTGATAAAGGTTGGATTTATCAGCTTATTTTCTACAAAATTATCAAAAAGTTCAGCTTGCAAATGCCCTAAATCTAATCTCTCATTAACATCAATATTATGAGTTTTTAAAAATTCTATTATAGCATTTTTATTCCCAAAAATATCTTCATTTATCAAACCATATTCTTTAAGTGCTTCTTTATAAGTTAGCCTTTTAAAAGGAAGTGTAAAATCGATTTTCATTTCATCATATTCTATAACTTGTCCTAAATTTAATTCTTTCAAAAGAAAAATTAAAAGCTCTTCGGTTAAATTCATTAAATCCTTATAATTATGATAAGACCAATAAAACTCAATGCTTGTAAATTCCGGATTATGTGTTAAATCCATGCCCTCGTTTCTAAAACAACGATTTATTTCAAAAATAGCCTCAAAGCCACCAACTATAAGTCTTTTTAAATAAAGTTCAGGTGCAATTCTTAAAAATCTCTCAACGCCCAAAGCATTGTGAAAGGTTACGAAAGGTTTTGCATTTGCCCCTCCTGCGATAGGATGCATCATTGGCGTTTCTACTTCTAAAAAGTTTTTTTCTTCAAAAAAATGTCTTATTAAGCTAAGTATCTTTGAACGCGTTATAAAATCCTTTCTTACTTGCTTATTCATAATCATATCTAAATAACGTTTTCTATATCTAAGTTCTATATCAGTTAAGCCGTGAAATTTTTCAGGCAATGGCGAAATAGCCTTTGCGGCAAGTTTTAAGTCATTAAGATGAATGCTAAATTCCCCTGTATTAGTTACAAAGGGATAACCACGAACAATTATAATATCGCCTACTTCTAAGTTTTTTTTGAAAAGATTATATTTTTCTTCGCCTAAGCTGTCTTTATTAAAATAAATTTGAATATTATCCTTTTCATCTTCTATATTTGCAAAGGTAGATTTTCCCGCCACTCTTAGTAATTTAAGCCTACCAGCAAGTAAAATATTTATACTTTCATCTCTTTTATTTTCACTATTTAGAATATGAGAAAATTTTTCTTTGAATTCTACAATCGACATATCCTTTTGCAAAAAATGTGGATAAGGATTTATCCCTGCATTTTTTAAGGTATCGGCCTTAGCGATTCTTTGTTGTTCTAAAACATTATCAAACATTTAAATTTTTACCTTAACTTTTTGAGTACAACCACTGCAAGTTCCATAAAGTTGCATTAAATGCCCGGTAAGCTTAAAGTTATGTTCTTTTGCTACTAAGGATTGCTGTCTTTCTATGACGGAATTTTCAAATTCTATAATCTTGCCACAATTTTTGCATATCATATGGTCATGATGAGGCTTATTAGCAAGTTCGTATTTTTTACCCGATGAACCAAAGGATATAGAAGTTACTATTTCTGCTTCTTCAAGCAAATTTAAGGTTCTATAAACGGTTGCTATGCCTATATTTAAATCAGGCACACCTTGCTTAATCTCCATATATAAGCTTTCAGGGGTATAATGCATATCGTTATGGTACAGAGTTTGAAGTAAAATTTCTCTTTGCTTTGTATATTTAAGTCCACCCTGTCTTAGAATTTTCTTAAATCTTTCAAGCAAGGCATCATATTCCATATTTTCAATTATCATTTTGCACTCCTTGTATTAAATCATCCTTGAGTTCTTGCACATTGTCTTTTAATTCTTGAGTACCTTCTTGTATATTTTGTCCTAATTCTTGTATATTTGAGTTAATATCTTGCTTTAATTCTTGTAAAGGATTTTGTGCTAATGGTTGATTCATAATGTACGCACCAGTATTTTTAAGTACCGATAAAGTGTAACTATCTTTTGCAAAGCTATCAAGTTTATCTTTTAAAGGTCCTATTTTTTCTATACAAAAAACCAATATAGCAAAAATTAAAAAAACCTTGGCACTACCGAAAATAAAACCACCTATTCTATCTAAAAAGCTAAGTCCACTAAATTTTACAAGTCTTGCTATGAAAGAACCTAAAATTAAGCATATAATCCAAAAAATAATTAATATAGATAAGAAACCAGCAAAGGACGCAAGGTCTTTATTGTCTATATTATAAAGATTTTCTTGGATAAATTTTGCAGCCTCATCAGAATAAACAGCAGCAATAAAAACACCACCTATAATGCCTATAAGACCGAAAATTTCTTTAACAAGTCCATTAACTCCACCCTTTAATCCCAAAAGAAAGGTAAAACCTAAAATAAGTACATCAAACCAGTAAAAATTCATAAACTTTTCTTCCTAAAAAATAATTTTACAATTTTACAATATAACTCTTAAATATTAAGTTAATCACTCTATAATTTTAGGCACTGAGAAAAAATGTCCATCATGCCTTGGAGCGTTCTTTAAAACCATATCCACAACCTCACTACTCTTTGGTTCATCCTTTCTAAAAGGCGTTCCACCACCAATTGTACTTACCACAACTTCTTTTTGACTTAAATCTAATTCGTTAAGTTTTTCTACAAAAGTTACAATCTCGCTAAGTTGTGCGATAACCTCACTTCTTTTTTCATTAGAAATTTTTAAAGTGCTTAATTTTTCAAGTTTTGTAAGTAGTTTTTCATCAATTTGCATTATCCAAACCTTGTCAAAAAAATTTTAAAAATTATAACATAATAAAGCTTTATTTAGAATATTTTATTTTTATTATGTTACAATTGCACTTTTTAAATTTACAAAAAAGGATAAATTTTGGCATTTAAAGAAAATTTAGAGGCTGTCAAAAGTGGTTTAAACACAGAAGAACAATTCATAGAAAAATTTATTAAGGGCGAAAGATTTATTAAAAAATATAAATTTTACATACTTGCTATTTTAATTATTTTGGTACTTTATTTTATTACTACCCTTATAATCCAAAAGGTACAAGAAAGCAATATTCAAACAAGTAATGAATTATACGCTAGTTTAATGCAAAATTCAAATGATAGTACGACAATTAAATTATTAAAAGATAAAAATATAAATTTATATGCTATTTTTCTTGCCCAAAATTTAGATTCAAACCTAGAAGAGTTAAAAACCCTTACAAAAAATGAAAAATTAAATCCCTTGTTAAAAAATATTTTAGTCTTAAATTTTAATGAAAATTCCATTTTTTTAAAAGATTTTAGCACTATTTTACAAGCCTTTAAGCTTTTAGAAGAAAATAAAATCAAAGAGGCAAATATTTTATTAAATAAAATTAAGCCAAATTCAAGCTTAGAACAACTTTCTCAAAATTTAAAACACTATCAAGGCATTTAAATGAGAATTTTTTTATGCCTTATATGTTTAATATTTAGTGCTTGTACCACACAAAGACAATATTTTAACCCTGAAAAAATAGAAGCTAAATTAAGCTATGATGAAAAATTAAGTTCTACTATAACAGATTGGAATAATTTTAGTGCCAAACTTAAAAATAACTCAGTAATAGCTAAAAACTACGCAGATAGCTTAAATTTCAAGCTTAAAAAGGGATACAATCTTTTAGCTTATGAAGATGGCGAATTTATAGTAGCTAACAATGATGGGATATTAAAAATTTATGATAGTATAGGCGAGGAATTATATACTGAAAATTTCGAGGCTAGTGTTGTAAGCGTTAGTACTAGTGGAGATGATATAGCCTTGGTTTTAGCAAATAATTCTATAGTTTTAGCAAATAGAAGTTTAGGTGTTAAATTTTCTTATGCCCTAACTGCGACCTCTGGGCAAGATAGTCGTATCGCTGCACCTATTTTTTTAGATGAAAACATTATATATCCTAGTTTAGATGGAAAATTAATCATCATATCTAGACAAGATTATGCGATAATAAAAAATATAGTAGTTTCAGCAGATTATTTTTTTAATAATGTGATTTTTTTAGACATAATACAAGATAAAATCATAGCTACAACGGCTAAAAAAATAATTGCTATAACAAATTACGAACAAATTCTTTATCAAGATGCAGATATTAAAACCCTAGCTATAGGTGAGAATGAAATTTTTATATTTTGCAAGGATGGAAACATTATAAAAACAGATTTTAATCTTAAAAAAATGGCTGAAAAAAAATTTGATTTTGCCATTTTTACAAAGGCTAATATTTATAATGATGCACTTTATATGGTGGAAAAAACGGGTTATTTGATTAAAAGTGATTTAAATTTAAATGATTTTCAAGTTTTTAAACTAGAAGGAATTGAAGAAGAAATGTCCTTTATGGATGGGGATAAGCTTTATTATTCTAATAAGATTTTAAATTTATTATGAACACTTTAAATAAAGGAATAAACATGCTAAATTTTACAAATATGAATTATATTGATTTAAAAGCATTTACTAAGAAAAAAACTATATTTTGTGCCTTAAATTCAAACGCCTTTTGTATGTCTTATGAGGGCAAAAATAGATTTTTACAAAAAGACGGCCTAGCCTTACTTAGCTTGCAAGAAGAACTTTATAAAACTTTCAATTTAAAACAAAAACTAAGATATTTTTTTATTAAAAACGCACTTTGTTCTAAGGCTAAAACTATTTTAGAAGAAAAAGGATTTATATGCTCTTATGTGATATAGGAAATTCCAGTGCTAGTTTTTTAGAAAAAACAAAATATTTTAGTATGAGTATTGATAAATTTTTAGATTTTAAAAGCGATAGAAAAATATATTTTATCAATGTAAATGAGAGTATAAAAGAACATTTAAAAACACAAAAAAATTTTGTAGATTTAGAACCTTATTTTAATTTTGATACCATTTATCAAGGGCTTGGAGTTGATAGAATCGCTGCTTGTTATACCATAAGTGATGGAGTGGTTGTTGATGCAGGAAGTGCTATAACGGTTGATATAATGGCAAATTCTATGCACCTTGGTGGTTTTATATTGCCTGGCATTGCAAATTATAGAAAAATTTATGCGTCCATTTCATCTCGTTTAAAATGTGAATTTAACACTCAAATTAGCCTTGATGCCTTTGCTCAAAAAACAAGCGATGCGTTAAGTTATGCCGTTTTTAAGGGAATTTATTTGTTAATAAAAGACGCTACACAAAATAAAAAACTTTATTTTACAGGAGGAGATGGTAAATTTTTAGCAAATTATTTTGATAATGCCATTTTTGATAGATTGCTTATTTTTAGGGGTATGCAAAAGCTTTTAAAAGAAAATCCAAATTTATAATAAAAAACTTAAGAAAATGCAATATTTTAAAAAAAGGTTACAATTTTATAACAAAATATTTAATTTTTGTTTATAGGCTAAAATGGACTAAAATTGATATTTAATTCATATGAATGCTTAAATATGTTACCAAAATACTCATTTAAGGTAGCTTATTTAAGCTTTTATTTTTTTATAAAAGAAATTGCATTAAACTTTCCTATGAAAGAATTTAAAAAGGAATAATAGATGAGTCAAAATGAATTTGATGTACTTATTATTGGGGCTGGAATCTCTGGTGCAGCTTTGTTTTACGAACTTGCAAGATATACAGATATTAAAAATATCGCTTTGATAGAAAAATATAACGCACCTGCTACATTAAATAGCAAGGGAACTAGTAATTCTCAAACTATACACTGTGGGGATATTGAAACAAATTATACCTTTGAAAAGGCAAAAAAGGTTAAAAGAACTGCTGATATGATTATTAAATATGGAAAACTACAAAACGCAGAAAATAAATTTATGTTTTCTCATCAAAAAATGGCACTTGCCGTTGGAGATAGCGAATGTGAATATATGAAAACTAGATACGAAGAATTTAAAGAACTTTATCCATATATTAAATTTTTTGACAAAACAAAGATAAAAGAAATAGAACCACGCGTTGCACTAGATGAAAATTTTAGTAATGATAGACCTGAAAATATCGCTGGAATGGGTATTGAAGCTGGTGAGGTATTTACCACGGTTGATTATGGAAAAATGAGTGAAAGTTTGGTTGAACAAGGACAAAAACAAGGCAAAAACACACTTGTAGCCTTTAATCAAGAAGTAAATTTTATAGAAAAAAAGGATGGTGGCTTTTATATTCGCACTACTGATTATAAAGAATATCACGCAAAAGCCCTTGTAGTAAATGCTGGAGCTCATTCTTTATTTTTAGCTCATAAATTAGGTGTAGGACTTGATAAATGTTGTTGGCCTGTTGCTGGTAGCTTTTACTTAACAAAACAAAAGCTATTAAATGGTAAGGTTTATATGGTTCAAAATCCTAAATTGCCATTTGCTGCCTTGCATGGAGACCCTGATTTACTGGCTGATATGAATACTCGTTTTGGACCAACAGCCCTTGTTTTACCAAAGCTTGAAAGATACCATGGTTTAAAATCTATGCCTGAATTTTTCTCTACTTTAAAAATTGATAGATTATTTATGAAAATTGCCTTTGATATTATGAAAGATTCAATGGTTCGTAACTATTTGCTTTATAATTATCTTTATGAAATTCCAATTTTCAATAGATATTTATTTGTAAAAAATGCTAAAAAAATTGTTCCTAGCTTAAAGCCTAGCGATATTTATTATGCTGATGGTTTTGGAGGGGTAAGACCTCAAGTAATTGATAGGACCAAGGGTGAAATTATGCTTGGAGAAGCTAGTATTACCGATGTTGAAGGGGTAATTTTTAATATGACTCCAAGTCCTGGTGCTACAAGTTGTTTAGGTAATGCTGAACGCGATTGTAAGATTGTTTGTAAGTATTTAGGACAAAAATTTGATGAAGATAAATTTACTAGTGAGTTACTATAAAATAATTTAATGCAAAAAAAGACAAAAATAGTAGCCACAATTGGACCTACAAGCGAAAACAAAGAGATTTTGCGTCAAATGATTCTTAATGGCGTAAATGTTTTTCGCTTAAATTTTTCTCATGGAAGTCATGAATATCATAAAACTAATCTTGAAAAAATTAGAGAAATTTCAAAAGAATTAAATATTAGGGTTGGAATTTTACAAGATATAAGTGGTCCAAAGATACGAACAGGCGAACTTCAAGCACCATTTGAGTTAAAAAAAGATGATAGACTTGACTTTTATAAGGATAAAACACTAGGCGTTAAAATTGCTAATAATCACTACAAGCTTAGTATAAATCATAGTGAAGTTTTAGCTATGTTAAAGGTTAATGAGCATATTTATCTTTATGATGGTTCAATTAGTGCTAGAGTTAGTAAAATTCATAATGATTTTATAGAAACTATCATAGAAAATGATGGTTTTTTAAATTCAAATAAGGGTATAAATTTTCCAAATACTAAGATAAATATCGATGTTATAACAAAAAAAGATAAGGCTGATTTGCTTTGGGGCATTGAAAATGAGATTGATTTTTTAGCTATTTCTTTTGTACAAAACGCACATGATATTACAGAAGTAAGGGAAATTTTAACACAAAATAAGGCTAAGATTGCTATTTTTGCAAAGATAGAAAAATTTGACGCCGTTGAAAATATAGATGAGATTATCGCAATAAGCGATGGCATAATGGTAGCTAGGGGAGATTTGGGTATAGAAGTACCTTACTACAAAGTACCTAACATTCAAAAAGAAATTATTCAAAAGGCAAATATCGCCTCAAAACCTGTAATAACAGCTACTCAAATGCTTTTTTCTCTTGCAAAAACTAAGAATGCTACTAGAGCTGAAATTTCAGATGTGGCAAATGCTGTTTTAGATGGAAGCGATGCTGTAATGTTAAGCGAGGAAAGTGCAATTGGAATTGACCCTGCAAATGCTGTAAATGTAATGGCTAGAACCATTATAGAAACAGAAAAAAATTATCCTTATAATAAATTTAATCTTTTTGATTATCTTGATGAGACTGATAAAATTATGGCTAGTGCCACTCATATCGGCGTTGATTTGGGTGTTAATGCCATTTTTGCCCTAACAAGTAGTGGTAAATCGGCTATTAAAATAGCAAGATATCGCCCAAATATAGATATAATAGCCATTGCACATAGTGAAAAAACACTAAATTTTTTAAGCATAGTTTGGGGCGTTAATCCTGCTATTTTAGTAAATCCAAGTGATGAGCTTGTCCTTTTGCTTAAAGATTCCGTTAAAACAAGCGTTAAGTTAAATTATATGAATAAAAACGAAAGCTATATTTTAACTGCTGGTTTTCCTACAGGCGTTGAAGGTTCTAGTAATCTTATTCGCATACTTAAAAAAGAACAAATTGAATATTATTTAAAATAACATAAAAATTAAACTTTATTTATTAAAATAAATTTTTATTCCTTGTATGACCAAGTGCTAAACTTTCTTTGTGCTTCTTTTATGCTTTATGTAATCATACAAAACATGAAAGATTTTTATTTCACACAATGCTATAAAAATATACTATAAAGAAAAATATCTTATAAAGTTGACATAATGTATTTTCTAAATATTAATTGTCCTTATTTATTTCTTTGCAAATTTTTATCTAAATTTATTTTAAAGATAAATTCTTTATCCTGTAATTTTGCTATATAGTTTTGTTTGCTTTCTTGTACATATATAAATATAGGGGAATTTTTTATTATTGTGTTGTTGCTTTGTTTTGTTATCTCATTTAAATTTATATTCTTAATTCTTATCTCAAAATTCCCTTTATTACTATATGTGTCTACTTCTTCTGGTAAGCTTATTTCTATTCCTAAGGTACAAAAAAAATTTATTTGCTTTTAGTTTTGTTTATAGGGTGTAGGGCATTTTAAGCTCCTTTAAATAAGATTATAAATTTTATATTATTATAACCTTTTTAACCCTATTTTGATACAATCAAATATTTATCAAGGAAATTGCAATGAAAATTTATATAAGTGGTATTCATACAGATGCAGGCAAAACTCATTTAAGTGCGTTAATGTGTGCGAATTTAAATTTTGATTATTTTAAACTTATACAAGCTGGTGTTCCAACAGATAGTGAGCTTATAGCTAAATTTAGCCAAAAAACAAAGATTTTTGAAACTGGTTTTTTTTTAAAAACTCCTACTTCTCCACATCGTGCTAAAATTCTTGAAAATGCTAAATTTAATGCCTTTGATATAAAAATTCCAAAAAGCGATAAACTAGTTATAGAACTAGCTGGTGGGCTTTTTACTCCTATTGATGAAAAAACAACCATGATTGATTATATGAGTGAGTTTAATTTTCCTACTATTTTAGTGGCTAAGTATTATTTAGGTAGCATTAATCACATATTATTAAGCATAGATGCCTTAAAACAAAGAAAAATTAAAATTTTATGTATAGTAATGATGGGCAAAAAAGATATTTTGCAAGATGAATTTATTAAAAATTACACGCAAATTCCATTGATAAATGTTGATTTTTTTAATGAAAAAAGCGTGATAAATAATGATTTTAAGCTTAATATGCAAAAAATTTTAAACTAAATTTTCTTTGCTAAAAATTTCTTTTAGCACCCTTACTACCATAGAAATTTCATCTTTTTTTATCACATAAGGTGGCATACAATAAATAGTATTTCCAAGAGGTCTTAATAAAATATTTTTTTGCAAGGCCTTTTCAAAGACAAAAAGACCAGCCCTATTTTTATTTGTTTTTACAATATCAAAGGCATAAATCATTCCCCTTTGTCTAAAATTTCCTAAAAATTCAAATTCTTTCAAGTTTTCAAATTCTTTTTTTATAAATTCACTTAAAATTTTATTTTTTTCTATGATATTTTTCTTTTCAAAAATATCAAGACAAGCATTTGCAGCTGCACAAGCTAAAGCGTTTCCTGTGTAGCTATGAGAGTGTAAAAAAGCCTTATTGTTTTCATAGCTATCATAAAAACAATCATAAATTTTATTATCTATCATTACGACAGATAGTGGCAAATAACCAGCCGTTATACCCTTTGAAAGACAGATAAAATCAGGTTTTTCTTCGCATTGATTAAGCCCAAACATAGTACCCGTACGACCAAATCCAGTAGCTATTTCATCAAAGATAACTTGCACCCCAAAACTATGACAAAGCTTAATAGCCTCGTCTATAAATTTAGCACTATACATATGCATATTTCCAGCACATTGAACCAGAGGTTCTAAGATAAAGGCACAAAGGTCCTTTGAGTGTGTTTGAAGTATGTTTTTAAGGGCATTTAATTCATTTTCAAAATCATCACTTTTTGGCACAGGGGTTTTAAGGCATTCTAAAAGTAAGGGGGTATAAATTTCTTTATAAAGTGCCACATCTCCAACGCTTAACGCGCCTAAGGTTTCACCATGATAGGCATTTTCAAGGGATAAAAATTTACTTTTTTTGACGCCCTTATTTAAAAAATAATGAAAACTCATTTTTAAAGCGACCTCAACAGCAGAAGACCCATTATCTGCATAAAAGCATTTTTGATATGGCAAAAGCGAACATAAACGGCTTGAAAGTTTTATAATGCTTTCATGAGAAAAACCTGCTAAAAGCACGTGTTCTAAGCTTTTAAGTTGCCTTTTAATGGCTTTGTTAATATACTTGTTACTATGTCCAAAAAGATTTACCCACCAAGAACTCACACAATCTAAATATGGCTTATCATCAAAATCATAAAGCCAAACGCCCTTTGCCTTTTTTATAGGAATTAAGGGCAAATTCTCATAATCTTTCATTTGCGAACAAGGATGCCAAATGTGTTTTAAATCCAAATTTTTAAGCTCTTTGCTATTCATTTTTTACTTCTTTATTAAATTTATTTTGGCACAATAATACTTTAAATTTTTAAATTTTAGGAAAAAATTTATGCAAATTTCAAAAATATTGCAAGATTTAAAAGATAATGCAAATTTTAGAGAACTAACACCCTTAAAAAAATATGATAAATTCGTATTTAAAAGTGGTAAAAAACTTTTAAATTTAGCAAGTAATGATTATTTAAATTTATCCTCTTTGCAAAATTTAAAAAATGAGTTTTTAATCTCTATCAAAAAGGATGATTTATATTTTTCAAGCACGAGTTCAAGGAGTTTAAGTGGAAATTTTAGTATTTTTAGCGAACTTGAAAGCTTTATAAGCACCTTTTTTGAAAGCAAAAGCTGTCTTCATTTTAATAGTGGCTATCACTTAAATATTTCTTGTGTAAGTGCTTTAGCAAGTTTAAAAAATACCCTTTTTTTAGCCGATAGACAAATTCATGCAAGTATGATTGATGGTTTAAAACTTGGTAGGGCAAATTTTCGCCGTTTTAAACATAATGATTTAAAGGATTTAGAAAGCTTAGTGCAAAAATATCATAAAGAATATGAAAATATAATCATTCTAAGCGAAGCCTTATTTAGCATGGATGGTGATTTTTGCGACCTTGAAAGCCTTGTAAGAATCAAAAAAAGCTATAAAAATATCTTACTTTACATTGACGAGGCACATTCAGTTGGTTGTTTTGGTAATGGAATGGGTAGAATAAAGGCTTTAAAACTTGAAAAAGAGATTGATTTTATAATCTTTACCTTTGGAAAGGCCCTTTCTTCAATGGGTGCTTGTATGATTTGTAATAACAATTTTAAGGATTTTTTCATAAATAAAGCTAGGGCCTTTATATACTCAACTGCCCTACCTCCCATAAATGTAGCTTGGTCCTTATTTATCTTTAAAAAACTAGCCTTCTTTGAAGATAGAAGACAAAATTTAATGCAAATTTCAAGCTTTTTTAAAGATAAATTACTAGAAAAAAATTTAAATGTCTTAGGGGATGCTTATATAATCAGCTTAATTTTAAGCTCAAATGAAAAAGCCTTAGAAAGTTCCTTAAAATTAGTAAAAGCAGGTTTTTTCGCCCCGGCCATTAAAGAACCAAGCGTAGCAAAAAATAGTGCTAGAATTCGCTTTTCTTTGCATAGTGATTTAAACAAAGAAGAAATAAAAAATCTAGTGAGTTTTTTATGAAAACGCAGTTTTTGCATCTTAATAAAAATTCAAAAGAACTTATAATATTTTTTGCAGGTTTTGCAAGCAAGCCTTGCCATTATCAGCATTTAAGTAGCAAAAAAAATGTTTTAATGGTATATGATTATAAGGATTTAACTTTGCCAAAATTAGATATAAAAAATTACGATAAAATAAGCCTTATTGCCTTTTCTATGGGAGTTTGCGTAGCTACTCATTTTTTATCAAATTTAAGCTTTAATAAAAAAATCGCCATTAATGGTACAAATTTTGGAATTCATAAAGAAAAAGGAATTCCCCCTACACTTTTTTTAAAAACCATTAAAAATTTAAAAATTGATGATTTTAAAACCTTTCTTTTTGGAAAACACTTAAGTAAAACAAATTCCTTTGAATTTAATAGTGAAATAGAACTTAAAAAAGAGCTTAAAAGCTTGTATGATTATATTTTAAATACTAAGGAAGTAAATTTTTCTTGGGATAAAATTTATGCAAGTAAAGGGGATTTAATCTTTCCAAATACTGCCCTTTTGGCAAGTTTTCAAGAATGTATCTTTGTAAATGAACCACATTTTTTATTTTTTTATTTTGATAGCTGGGATGAGTTTTGAATTTTTTAAAGGCTAAAAAAAGCTATGAAACAAATGCCATAGTACAGGCAAAAATGGCTGATCTTTTATGCGAACTTTTGCAAAAAAATAATTTATTAAATTTTGATAATGTCTTTGAATTTGGGGCCGGGCAAGGTGAGTTTAGCAAAAAAATTCAAAAAATTATTAAATTTAAAAGATATATAAAAAATGATTGCTTAGATTATGGTTTAAAGGATGCTTATATTTTTGATATGAATGATATTAAAAGCTCGCCTTTAAGTAAACAAAAATTTGATTTAATCACTTCAAATGCGTGTTTGCAATGGCTTAATATAGAAAAAATTTTACCGACCTTAACAACTATGCTAAATAAAAATGGGCTTTTATTATTATCAAGTTTTGGTAAAAAAAATTTAGAACAAATAAAGCTTAGTACAAATCTTGGCTTAAAATATCTAAGCTTAAAAGAATATGAAATTTTACTTAAAAAAAATTTTGATCTCTTAAATTTAAGTGAAAAAAAATTTGAACTTGAATTTGATAGTGCTTTGTCAGTGTTTAGACACTTAAAATTAAACGGGACAAATTCTTTTGGTCCCTTTTTTTTAAGTAAAAAATTCTTAAAAGACTATGAGAAAAGATTTAAAAATAAGCTTAGCTATCATTGCATTTTCATTTTATGTAAATATAAAATAAATAAAAATTAAAAGGGCTGTTTTTGTCCTTAAAATGCCTATTTAATGATATTTCAAAAATTAAGAAAGATATTATTTTTTTATGTTAAAATGAAATAATTTATTTTACTAGAAAGGATAAAAATGAAGAAAATTCTGATTTTTTTAGGAATTTTGTTTTTCGTTACAAATGCTTGTGCGGAAAAAATAAGCGTTTTTGTGGCTTCATCAGCTTCTAAGGCTATGACAGAAGTAGGCGAAGCCTTTAAGAAAACTCACCCAAAAGACGAGGTTGAGTTTGTTTTTGGTGCTTCTGGTAAGCATTATCAACTTTTAAAAGAAGGTCGTGAATTTGATGTATTTTTCTCAGCTGATGCAAAATACGCTGCACAAATCGCACAAGATGGAAACGCCCTTGGTGAGCCAAAAATTTATGCTTTAGGCGTTGTAGCACTTTATGCTTTGGATGAAAGTTTTTTAAAAGATGGAATTGAAGGGCTTAAAGGTAAAAGTTCTAAGATTAAACATTTAAGTATTGCAAATCCTAAGGTTGCACCTTATGGCGTTGCAGCTACTGAGGTTTTAAACAATCTTAAAATTTATGATACTTTCAAGGATAGAATCGTTTTAGGTGATAATATTTCTCAACCAGTGGTACACGTTGATAGTGGGGCAGCAGAGGTTGGAATAGTAGCTTTTTCTCTAGTTTCAGAAGTTAATAATCCAAAAGGAAAAGCTGTAATCATCGATGAAAAATACTTTAAACCACTTGAACAATCTTTCGTTGTAACAAAATATGCTAAGGGCAAGAAAGAAAAACTTGCTACTGATTTTGCAGCCTTTATTGCTAGTGATGAAGCAAAGACCATTATTAAAAAATATGGATTTAACACTCCGTGAATATCTTAGTTGGTGAAGTTGTAGAACTTTGTAACGAGGGCGATATTGTTATCGCCCGCTTATCCGTTAATAAAGTCGTTTTTAGTGTTTTAATGATAGATTTATTAAGCTTAGACAATCTAGCAGTAAATAATAAAATAGAAATGCTTTTTAAGGAAAATGAACTTTTTCTTGCAGATTTAAACTCAAAATTAAGCGTTGAAAATACTTTTAAAGCAAAGATTATAAAGATAGTAAAAGGCAAACTTTTATGGCAGGTCTTTATTGATTTTCAAGGCTTAACTTTGAGTGCTATTGTGACAGCTAAGAAAGGCGAAGAAATGGTGCTTAAAGAAGATGAAGAAAAACTTTGTTTTATTAAAGAAAATGATATAACTTTAAGGATATGAATGTTTCTTGATAGTGCTTTTTTAGAGACCCTGTGGCTTACTTTTAAACTCTCTTTTATAACCACTTTTTTACTTTTTTTTGTAGGTATTTTTTGTGCTTATTTTTTTGTCTTTGTACGCTTTCCTTTAAAACCTATATTTCAAGTAATTGTAGCTATGCCTTTGGTTTTACCACCTAGCGTTTTAGGTTTTTATTTACTGGTTACCTTTTCAGCAAACAGCACAGTCGGACAATTTTTAAAAGAATACTTTAATTTAACCCTAGTTTTTACCTTTGAAGGTCTTGTATTTGCCTCCATGCTTTTTTCCCTACCCTTTATGGTAAATCCCTTACAAAGTGCCTTTGCCTCGGTAAGTAAAAATTTAATCGATGCTTCTTATACACTTGGCAAGGGTAAGATTGCCACGCTTTTTAGGGTAATTATCCCAAATTCAAAGGTTGGAATTTTTACAGGTTGTGTTATGGCCTTTGCACACACGGTTGGTGAATTTGGCGTTGTTATGATGATAGGTGGACACAAAAAGGGAGAAACATTAGTTGCTAGTATTGCTATATATGATGAGCTTGAGGCCTTAAATTACACCCTTGCACACCATTATGCCTTTGTGCTTTTTGCTTTAAGCTTTATCATACTTTTAAGCCTTTATTTTGTAAATAAAAAATTCACTTATTAGGTAAAAAATGATAAATATTGATATAAAACACCCTATTAACACGGTTAGAGGTTTATTAAATTTAGAATTTAAAACAAGCCTAGAAGATGGCAAAATTTCAGTTTTATTTGGTGAAAGTGGAGTTGGAAAGACTACCTTACTTAGAATTATATCAGGACTTTTAACCCCAAATTTTGGAAGATTAGATGTTGAAAACGAAGTTTGGCTTGATACAAAAAAAGGCATAAATTTAGCACCTCAAAAAAGACGTATAGGTTTTATGTTTCAAGACTATGCCTTATTTCCAAATTTAAATGTTAGACAAAATGTATCCTATGCAAGTAATGATAAAAAAAGGATTGATGAGCTTTTGGAAGTAATGGAGCTTAAAAAGCTTGAACACTCTTATCCTAAGGAATTATCAGGCGGACAAGCTCAACGCGTAGCACTTGCGAGGGCCCTTGCTAGAAAGCCTAAAATTTTACTTTTGGATGAGCCCTTAAGTGCATTGGATTTTAAAATGCGTTCTCACTTGCAAGATGAACTAGCAAAGACTCTAAATCATTTTGGTATTACTACCTTGCTTGTAAGCCATGATTTATCAGAAATTTACAAACTTGGACAAAGAGTAATTGAAATAAAAAATGGACAAATAGTAAAGGATGCTAAGACTAAGGAATTTTTCACTCATTCAAATTTAAGTGCTAAACTTAGACTTGGTGCTGTTTTGCTAGACATTAATAAAAGCGATATTATGTATGTTTTAACGCTTTTATTAAATCAAGATATTATTAAAATTACCCTTAGTCAAGATGAATTTGAAAACACCTACAAGGATATTAAAATAGGCGATACCCTAGTAGTTTCTATAAAGGCCTTTAACCCTTTGATAATCGGCAAGCTTTAAAAATTTAATTTAGTTTTTACTTGAAATTTGCCATACTTCTATAAATTTTTTTAAGGTTTTTTATGCAAAGAATTGTTGTTAAAGTGGGCTCTCATATTATCAGTGAAAAAAATTCAATTAGCGAAGAAAGGGTTGAAAATTTAGTTAAATTTTTAGTATCTTTAATGCAAAAATACGAGGTTATATTGGTAAGCTCAGCTGCCATTTCCACGGGTCAAACTAAGATAAATTTAGATAGAAAAAGCCTTGTCAATAAACAGGTATTAGCCGCCATTGGACAGCCTATTTTAATAGGCATTTATAATAAATTCTTAGCCAAATTTAATAAAATAGGTGCTCAAATTCTACTAACTGCTAAGAATTTTGACTCAAGAAAGGCTACTAGGTTAGCTAAAAATACCATTGATGAGATGCTAAAACTTGGCATTTTGCCTATTATAAACGAAAATGATACGGTTGATACTGGCGAGATTGTCTTTGGCGATAATGATAGTTTATCAGCTTATACTACCTATTTTTTTGATGCTAGTATGCTTATAATTTTAAGCGATATTGATGGTTTTTATGATAAAAATCCTGCTGAATTTAAGGACGCAAAACTTATTTCTAAGCTTGATAAAATCAATGATGAGTGGCTTGATGTAGAGGTTAAAACGGGTAGCGAGTATGGAACCGGAGGGATTGTCACTAAATTAAAGGCAGCTAAGTTTTTACTTGAAAATAATAAAAAAATGTTTTTAGCAAGTGGTTTTGATTTAAATGTAGCTAAAAATTTTTTATTAGATAATGTTCAAAATGGTGGTACCTTATTTGAAAATGGCTTGTAAAGCAAATTTAGAAAGTAAGCCATTTTTAAAATGGGCTGGAGGTAAAAGAAATATTTTAGAATTTATTTTGCCCTTTGTGCCGAAAAAATTTAATAATTATTTTGAGCCCTTTTTAGGTGGGGCTGCCCTATTTTTTTATCTTAAAAATCAAGGAATTTTGGAATCTAAATATGTATATTTAAATGATAAGAATAATGAATTAATGAATGTTTATAAGGTGATTAGAGAGAATCCAAAAGAGTTTTTAAATGAGCTTAAAAAGTTTGCAAATAATCATAACAAAGAGCATTTTTATAAGATTCGCAATCTTGATAGAGATAAAAAAGCATTTGAGATTCTATCACTTTATCTTAGGGCAGCTAGATTTATGTATTTGAATAAAACTTGTTTTAATGGTCTGTGTCGTTATAACTTAAGGAGCGAATTTAATACCCCACTTGGAAGTTATAAAAACCCTAAAATCTATGATGAAAGCTTGATTTTAAATGCTCATAATGCCTTGAAAAATACCTTTATCACCAATGATGATTTTGAAAAATCCACTCAAAAAGCAAAAAAAGGCGATTTTATATATTTTGATCCTCCTTATGCCCCATTAAATAAAACTTCGAGTTTTGTAAGCTATACTGATAATTTTTTAGAAAATGAGCAAATAAGACTTTTTAAGCACTTTAAAACCTTAGATTCTAAGGGCATAAAGGTATTGCAAAGTAATTCTAATACAGCTTTTATAAGGAAACTTTACAAAGATTTTAAAATCATAGAAATAAAAGCAAAAAGGGCGATAAACTGCAAAAGTGATAAAAGAGGAGAGATTGTAGAACTTTTAATTAAGGGGAATTATGAGTAAGAATAATGAAAGTTGGAAAACTATATTTGATAAATTGCAAATAACAAAACATAATTTTGATAACAAACCATTTTTTATTAATGCCCAATCTATAAAAAAATGTGTAAAAGATTTTAATAAAACCTCACAAAAGGAAGTTCGTATTTTATGCAAACAAGATAGTAGGGAAGAAAGACCTGAAATTTTTATAGAAAATGAACTTTTTATTTTGCCTATAAAAAACGGAGGATATGTGATTTGTAAAGGTGAAGGATATATTGATACTCCTAATATCACGACAAATTCCATTCATTATGCTAGCAAACTTGATTTTGAATTAAAAAGCTCTAGTATTGGGGATTCTGAAATGCAACATTTAGATTTTGCATATGCCTCAAGTCTTATTAGAACCTTTTTAAATGATGAAAGCTTAGTTTTAAGCATTCGCGGGCGCAAATATACACCACAATTTAGCTTTAATACAAATTTATATCAAAATATCAATGTAAAATCTGTGCAAACAGAAGTTGATAGCGGATTTGAAGGAAGAGATAAAATTGTCCTAGTAGAAGCCAAAAATAAAAATACCAAAAATGTTATCATTCGACAACTATATTATCCTATGCGTCAATGGCAAATTCACACTCAAAAAGAAGTTATTGCACTATTTTTTGAAAAAAGAGATAATGAATTTTTGATTTGGGAATTTGGTTTTAATGATATTTTAAATTATAATAGTATTTTTCTAAAAAATAGTAAAAAATTTAAAATTATAAATAAAAATTAAAATTTCACAAGGACTCAAATGAAAAAAGATATTATTTTGCAAGGCGATTGCGTGCAAATTTTAAAGGATTTACCTAGTAAAAGCGTTGATTTAATCTTTGCAGACCCTCCTTATTTTATGCAAACACAAAACGAACTTTTAAGGGTTAATGGGGAAAAATTTAATGGAGTAGATGATAAATGGGATAAATTTGAAAGCTTTGAGGCCTATGATAAATTTTGTCATAACTGGCTTAAAGAATGTAAAAGAATTTTAAAAGATAATGGCAGTATTTGGGTAATTGGGTCCTTTCAAAATATTTTTAGAATAGGTTACATTATGCAAAATTTGAGCTTTTGGGTCTTAAATGATATCATTTGGGCAAAGACTAATCCTGTGCCAAATTTTAAGGGTACTAGATTTTGCAATAGCCATGAAAGCCTTATTTGGTGTGCTAAAAATAAAAATTCAAAATATACCTTTAATTATAAAACTATGAAATTTTTAAACAATAACAAACAAGAAAAAAGCGTATGGAATTTAGCACTTTGTACGGGCAATGAAAGATTAAAGGATAAAAATAATAAAAAGTTACATTCTACGCAAAAGCCTGAACTTTTACTTGAAAAAATCATTCTTTCTAGTTCTAAAGAAAAGGATTTAATCCTTGACCCATTTTTTGGAACAGGCACCACAGGGGCAGTAGCTAGGCGTTTAGGACGTCATTTTTTAGGCATTGAAGAAAATAAAATTTATATCGATTCTGCAAAAATTCGTATAAAAAACATTAAAACTATTTCAAATGAACTAACCCAAGCAAAATTAGAAATCAAGCCTCCTCGCATTAGTTTAGAAAGCTTAAAAAAGGTCGGTCTTTTAAAAGATAATGAAAAATTTTATGATAAAAATAAAAATTTTATTTGCACCTTAAAACAAGATAATAAAGTAAGAGATAAAAAAGAACTTTTAAGCATTCACAAAATGGCAGCAAAACACTTAAATAAAAAAAATCATAATGGTTGGAATTTTTTTTATGTGTTAAGAAATGATGCCTTAAAATCCATTGATTCTTTGCGTTATGAGTATGAAAAATAAAATTTTCTTAGTACAAACTGATACTACAATAGGCTTTTTAAGCAAGGATGAAAGCACATTAAATAAATTAAAACAAAGACCCTTAAATACCCCTTGCGTACTTAGCTTGGCAAGTTTTAAGGAACTACAAAATTTTACAAGAGTGCCACATAATTTTAAAAATCTTATAAGAAAGGCTAGAAAAACAAGCTTTATTTATCCAAATAAAAGAGCAATTCGCGTTGTGAAAGATTGTAAGCATTCTTTATTTTTAAAAGAACACGGCCCCATGTTTTCAAGCTCAGCTAATAAACACAATCAAAAATTTAATGAAGAATGGGCAAAAAGTGTGGCAGATAAGATTGTAGGAGAAATTTTTTTTGAAACAAAACCCTCACGCATTTTTAAACTTTCTTTAACAAGGCTAAAAAAGCTTAGATAATTAAGGCATTAGCACTATATCTACTAACTCATTATCACTAGTAAATTCCTTACTTATGCACATTAATGCAGCCTTATTGTTAAGATTGTTTAAAATCGCACTTGAACCTTCTTTTTTATCCTTTAAATTTACATAAATTTTTCCATCTTCAAAGTTAAGATTAACGGCTACAAATTCTAAATATTTAGACTTTTTCTTATATTTACCCCTTAAAAATGCCTTGAAAAAATAATCCTTTTTTTGCAAGAACCACACATTTAAAATTTCACGCACGAAAAGATTAAACATAACCATAGAAGAATATGGAAAACCAGGCAAGGCAATAATAAATTTTTCATTTATCTTAGCTATTTTAATGTGACGGCCAGGCTTTATGCTAACCTTATTAATAATCGGGTTATATTCTTGCATAAATTCTTTTAAAAAATCAAAATCCCCCATAGAAACGCCGCCTGTGGTAATTAAAATATCGCAACTTTGCAAAGCGTTTAAAATAGCATCTTTAACCAAATTTTTATCGTCCTTTAAAAGCTCATAAATTCTAGCTTGACAAGATAATTTTTTAGCTAAATTTGCCAGTGCTATATGATTTGAAGAACGAAGCTGAGCTTCATTTTCTACGCATTCTCCAAGGTCTTTTAACTCATCTCCACTACTTAAAATGCCAATTATAGGTTTTACAAAAACACTAACATGGATTATTCCAAGTTCAGCCAAAAGCCCTAACTCACTATAATCAAGCTTAGTTCCTTTTTTAAGTAAAATCTCACCACCTTTATAACTTTCAGCTATCTTTCTTACTGCAAAGCCTTCCTTAACCACCTCTTTAATCTTTAATAAATTTCCATTTAACTCCACATTTTCAACGGGTACTAAGGTATCACTACCCTCACACATTAAAGAACCTGTAAAGGTTTTAACACATTCATTAGTATTTAATTTAAACTCAGGCATGCTCCCTGCTTTTGTAATTCCTAGTACCTTTAAAGTATTATTTTGTTCGCTAAATTTCACTGCATAACCATCCATTGAGGCGGTTAAATGCTTAGGATAATTATCCTTAGCCACTATATCAACAGCTAAAATTCGCCCCAAACACTCAGTTAAAATTATTTTTTCAACCCTTTCATAAGGCTTAATATGAGTATGTAAAATCTTTAAAGCTTCTTCATAACTTAACATAAACTCTCCTTTAACTTAAAATTCCTGCTCCTTTTAAGGGCTTTGAACGTTCTTTTGCGTAAATTAATTCATTATTTTTTATATCGTATTTCCAAATGGGTGCACTTTTTTTAAAATCTTCTACAAAATCATTTATCAAAGCAAGTCCTAATTTTCTTTGTTTGCTTAAAATTCCTGCAAAATAAGAACTTTGATGAATTTTAACTTCGCCTATGGAATGGGCAAACATTAAATAAACATTATCCTTTTGCACTTTATCACACCATTTTTTAAACCAAGCATTAAGCAAGGGTTCATAAATATCAAAACTAAGACCACTAATGTCATTTTCATCCCTTACAATGCCACAAAAGGTAACCAAAGCCCCATGATTTTTATCAAGTGCAAATTCATACCATTTTGCATAAATTTTTGTTATATCAAGTGCTCCCTTATATAACTCAAACATTTTAACCTCCACAAACTGGTGGTAAAAGGGCTAATCTATCACCTGGTTTTAAACTTTGATTTTCATCAAAAATAAGTTCATCATTTAAAGACACTGCACAAAGGCTAAGCCATTCTTTAAGGCTTTCATCTTGCTTTAAAATTTCTTTTACCTCTTTTAAAGAAGAGGCCTTGATTTTGATTTTATCTTTTTTTATAGGACCTAAAAATTCAATTTCTATCATGTTATCTTCCTCTTATTTAAGCTAAAATTTCCTTTAATTTTACTATTATTTTTCTTTATAAATTCATAAGTTTAGGAATAAAATGTTTGAGTATGCAAGTAAAATTTCAACCCCAGCCTATGTTTTAGAAGAAAATCTTCTTAGAAAAAATTGCGAACTTCTAGCTAGTATCAGTGAAAAAAGTGGGGCAAAAATACTTTTAGCCTTGAAGGGTTTTGCATTTAGTAAATCTTTAAAAATAGTTGGAGAATATCTACACGGAGCTACTTGTAGTGGGCTTTGGGAGGCGAAATTTGCAAAAGAATTTATGGATAAAGAAATTCACACCTTCTCCCCTGCCTTTAAGGATGATGAGATAGATGAGATTATAGCTTTGTCTAATCATATAGTTTTTAATTCTTTAAATCAATTTGAACTTTATAAGGATAAAGTAAAAAAGGCAAATAAACAAATAGGACTTCGTTGCAATGTAGAATTTTCAGTGGCCCCAAAAGAAATTTATAATCCTTGTGGTAGATTTTCAAGGCTTGGGATACTAGCAAAGGATTTAAAAAATGCTGATTTAAGCGAAATCAATGGGCTACATTTTCACGCACTTTGCGAAGAAAGTGCTAACTCCTTAGAACTTGTTTTAAAAGCCTTTGAAAAGAAATTTAAGCCATTTTTAAAGCATGTAAAATGGGTAAATTTTGGAGGGGGTCATCATATCACAAAAAAGAGTTATGATATAAAAAAATTAATTAATTTATGTAAAAAATTTAGCGATAAATTTGGAACTCAAATTTATTTAGAACCAGGCGAGGCTATAGGCTGGCAAACAGGGGTTTTAGTAGCAAGTGTAATTGACATAGTAAAAAATGAAAAAAACATAGCCATACTAGATACTTCAAGCGAAGCCCATATGCCAGATACTATCATAATGCCTTATACTAGCGAAGTAGCAAATGCTAGGATACTTAAAACTAGGAATAATGAAAAAATTTCAAAGCTTAAAAAGGGCGAATTTGCTTATTTGCTAGGTGGAAATACTTGCTTGGCTGGTGATATTATGGGAGAGTACGCCTTTAAAAAGCCATTAAAAAGGGGTGATAAAATCATTTTTTTAGACCAAATTCATTATAGCATTGTAAAAAATACTACCTTTAATGGCGTGAGATTGCCAAACTTAATGTTTTTAAACGCAAAAAATGAACTTAAAATGATAAGAAAATTTGATTATGAGGAATTTAGAAGAAGAAATTAATTTTTAAGCCCGAAGGCTTAAAAATTTAATTGATTGGGTGAAGTTTATTAGCATAAAAGCTAACTGAATTCATACCTTCTTTTAATGCCCACTCATAGCTAACAGATACAAAAACCCAGTTAATATGTCCAAAAAACTTTTCTAAGTATGCAGGACGGGCATTGCGATGGTCAACATAATAAGCATGTTCCCAAACATCTACAACAAGAAGTGGAATTTTATCATCAACTATTGGAGTGGCTGCATTTGAGGTGCCTACTAATTCTAATTTTTTTGTCTTTGTATTATAAACTAACCAAAACCAACCAGAACCAAATACGCCAGTAGCCCCTTTTATAAACTCAGTTTTAAAATTATCCAAACTGCCAAAATCTTTTTCAATGGCAAGTTTTAAATCATCTCTTATATCCTCAAAAGGCTGTTTACAGATAGGTTGAATACAGTCAAAATAAAAATCATGATTATAAACTTGAGCTGCGTTATTGAAAATTCCACCACTTGAACCCTTAATAATGCTTACTAAGTCCTTATTTTCAAACTCATTGCCACTAATGAGATTGTTAAGATTATTAACATAGGTTTGATGGTGTTTTCCATGATGATAAGAAAAAGTTTCAGCACTTAAAAAACCTACAAAAGAACCTGTATCATAGGGAAGTGTTCTTAATTCAAACATTTTTTCTCCTTTTTAAAAATTTATCTTAAAATCCTATCATAAAATTTATAATAAATAAGAAAAAATATTTATCTTTTTTAGAATTTATTAAAATACAAAAGCGTATTTAAAATTAATGGCATTTTAGTAAAGCCATCTTCTTGCATAAAATGTCCACCTTTTTCAAACTCAACATAACTAGCCCTTAAATTTTTAGCTAAATTATGGGTTAAATTAAGAGGTATTATATAATCATCCCTTGCAGCTATTATAAGTCTTTTTGGACTAAGCTTTATTAAATTTTCATAATCAAGGCTTGTTTTTGTAAAATTTTCTAATAAGGGCAAGTGATTTACAAGCTTTGAAAAACCAGAAACTAAGATAATGCCACCGATTTTTTTATTTATCTTTTGCAAAAAAAGCAAAGTAATAAGACAACCTAGGCTATGTGCTACAAAATAGGTATTTTCATCTATATTTTTACATTCTTTGCTTAAAGTTTCTAGCCATTCATCAACATTAGGAGTACTAGAATTTGGCAAAGTTGGTGTAAAAGCATTGATATTATTTAAAATTAAGTTTTCTTGTAGCCAAGGAAACCAGTTTCTTTTAGGATTAGACTCAAAGCCATGAATGATATAAACTTGCATAATTACCCCTTTATTTTAAAGACAATTATAACAAAAAGGCTAGAAAACTAGCCTTAAATTAATGTAAACTTTCTATATAAGCCATAGCACTTAATGCTGCAATGGCACCATCTCCTGCTGCACAAATTACTTGTTTTGGAGCGTCTTTCCTTAAATCTCCTGCTGCAAAAAGACCAGGCACATTAGTTTGCATTTTTAAATCAACGCTAACTTGACCTGTATTTTCCATAGCACATAAGAATTTTTCATCATCTTGTTTTAAAATTTCATTTCGAACATCAAGTCCTACAAAGGTAAAAATTCCAGGTACTTTTAAATCTCTAATACTGCCATCTTTTAATTTTACCTTAACGCCACAAACCCCACTGTTATCACCATATACCTCGTCAATAACAGCACTTGTTATAAATTCAATCTTTTCATTTTTCTTAGCCTTTTCAACTGTGCTTGGTGCTGCCCTAAATTCATCTCTTCTATGGATTACATATACCTTAGAACAAATATTTGCAAGATATTGTGCTTCTTCAAGTGCAGTATCACCACCTCCTAAAAGGGCTACTTCTTTATTTTTATAAAAAAAGCCATCGCAAGTTGCACAAGTACTTACGCCTTTGCCAAAAAATTCATCCTCGCCCTTAAAACCAGCACGACGTGGCTGAGAACCTGTACAAACTATAACAGCCTTTGCTTGTGCTTCTTTTCCGCCTTCAATTTTAATAGTAAAACTATTATCACTATTTTTAATAACCTTTTCAACCCCTACCATTTCGTGCTTTAAACCAAAACGCATACATTGTTCGCTCCATGGAGCCATAAAAGAAATTCCATCCATTACTTGTGCTACCCCTGGATAATTTTCTATCTCAGAACTTGAAGTAATTTGACCTCCTGGCATTCCCTTTTCAAACATAACGACATTTTTAAGCCCACCTCTTGTAGCATAAAGTCCAGCACTAAGTCCAGCAGGACCTCCACCTATGATTGCTAAATCTAACATTATTTATCCTTTTATTGAAATTTTTTCATTATGATATAGAAAAATTTCTTAATAGTACTTAATAAAAATTATTATCTAGTATAAATTTAAATTTTTATCTTATGAAATTTTAATTAAGCAAATGATAAAATCTTACAATTTTACTTTTAAGGCTTATGATGATTAAGATAGGAATTTATGGTGCTAAAGGCAGAATGGGTAAGCAAATAAAATTGTGTTTAGAAGATGATAAAGAGGCTAAATTTAGCTTTGGCTTTGATATGAATGATGATTTAGAAAGTTTATTTAAAGAAAGTGATACCATTATTGATTTTTCTTCACCAAATGGTACAACTTCACTTTTAAATTTTGCACGTACCTATCCAAAACCACTAGTTATAGGCACCACCGGACTTGATGAAAAAACAAAGCAACTTTTACATCTAGCAAGTGAGGTTATGCCTATTTTTTATGCTACAAATATGTCTCTTGGCGTAGCTGTTTTAAATCACCTTTCAAAACTTGCTGCTACTATGCTTAATAATTTTGATATAGAAATCATAGAAATGCATCATCGCCATAAAAAAGATGCCCCAAGTGGCACGGCTATGACCTTAGCTGAAAATGTTGCAAATGCTAGAAAATTAAGTCTTGATAAGGTTAGAATCAGTGGCAGAGATGGCTTAATAGGACCTAGAAACAAGGATGAAATAGCTGTTATGAGTTTAAGAGGTGGCGATATAGTAGGAGTTCATAGAATTGGCTTTTATGAGGATGGAGAATTTTTAGAATTAAGCCACACGGCTACTTCTCGTGCTACCTTTGCAAAAGGTGCTATCAGTGCTGCTAAATGGCTTGTTAGTCAAAAAAGTGGATTTTATGGCATTAATGATTTATTAGGAATTTAAATGTGTGCGGTTGTTGGTGTGATTAATTCTAAAAATGCAAGTACTTACGCATATTATGCACTTTTTGCTATGCAGCACAGGGGACAAGAAGCAAGTGGAATTAGCGTTAGCAATGGTAAAAATATCCATACTATAAAGGCTAAGGGAGAGGTAAGTCAAATTTTTAATGAAAATAATTTAAAAAACTTAAGTGGCAATATTGCCATAGGTCATAATCGATATTCAACGGCTGGAAATTCAAGCCTAAACGATGCCCAGCCTATAGCAGTAAGTTGTAATATAGGCGATATAGCCCTAGCCCATAATGGAAATTTAGTAAATAAGGACGAGATTCGTTTTAAATTGATAGATGAAGGTGCTATTTTTCGTACAAATATGGATACTGAAAATGTAGTTCATTTAATAGCAAAAAGCAAAAAATCAAGCTTAAAAGAAAAATTTATAGAAAGTTTAAATTATTGCGTAGGGGCTTATTGTTTTGTCTTAGCTAGTGCAAATAATCTTTTTGTAGTACGTGATAAATTTGGCGTTAGACCTCTTAGCTTAGGTCGTTTAAAAGATGGAGGTTACATAGTAGCTAGTGAAAGTTGTGCCTTTGATTTAATAGAAGCTGATTTTATAAGAGATATTAAAGCAGGTGAAATGCTAATTTTTACTGAAGGACAAGATGAATTTGAAAGCATACAACTTTTTAAAGAAGAACCTAGAATTTGTGCCTTTGAGTATATTTATTTTGCAAGACCTGATAGCATAGTAGAGGGCAAAAGTGTATATGAAATTCGTAAAAAAATGGGTGCAAATTTAGCTAAGAATTTCAAAGAAAAAATTGATTTTGTAGTACCAGTGCCTGATAGTGGAGTAAGTGCAGCCATAGGCTTTTCTCAAAGTTTAAATATACCTCTTGAAATGGCAATTGTTAGAAATCACTATGTAGGCAGAACCTTCATAGAACCAACCCAAGCACTTAGAAATTTAAAGGTAAAATTAAAATTAAATCCTATGTCAAAGGTGCTTAAAAATAAAGATATAGCAGTAATTGATGATAGTGTGGTAAGAGGAACTACCTCAAAAAAAGTAATATCCTTGCTTCGTGTAGCAGGGGCTAGAAAAATTCATTTAGCAATAGCCTGTCCTGAGATAAAATTCCCAGACCTTTATGGCATTGATACGCCTACCTTTGATGAGTTAATTTCAGCAAATAAAAATGTCAAAGAGGTTCTAGAATATGTAGGGGCTGATAGTTTGAGCTTTTTAAGTATTGAAGATTTAAAACAAAGCATAGGCAATGAAAGGGCGTATTCTTTAGTAAGCTTTGATGGGAATTATTTTATAAAATAAAGGAGTTAAACTCCTTTACAATACATAAGGCGTACTTTGATAAACATCATAATTTAGCCAGTTTAAAAAGATAGTATTTGCATTTGAACGCCAATTATAAAGAATTTCGCCGTTTTCATCATAATAATTTTTTGGAATTTGTGTTTTGTTATCCCTTTCATATTCTAATTCTAAGGTCTTTTTAAAATATTCTAAATGCCCTAAAATATAAATATCCTTTTTATCCCTAAGCATTGCCACACCGGCTTCATCATTTTTAAGTAGAATTTTTAAATCCTTAATTTTGCTTAGTTCATTTTCATCTATGTGACTATTTCTAGAATGAGGCATAAGAATTTTTTCATCCAAATTTGTTAAGATTAAATCCTTATTTGCTACATCGTGTAAGAATACACCAAAGCATTTTTTAGATAAATTTTGCTTTTTAATGCCATAAAAATGATACAAAGCCCCCATAGCACCCCAGCAAATATACATGGTACTTGTCACATTTATGCGTAAAAAATCAAAAATTTCTTTTAATTCTTGCCAGTATTTTACATTCTCAAATTCAAGCTGTTCAACGGGCGCACCTGTAACAATGGCCCCGTCAAATTTCTTTCCCTTTACTGCTTCAATGCCTTGATAAAATTTTTCTAAATGCCAAAGAGGGGTATTTTTTCCTACATAGCTTTTAGTACAAATAAAGCTAATATTTAATTGCAAGGGCGAATTTGCCAGTAAAGATAGAAGTTGATTTTCTGTTTCTATCTTTGTAGGCATTAAATTTAAAATCAAAATTTCAAGCGTTCTAATATCTTGTGTGTTTGCCCTTTGCGTATCCATAACAAAAGCACTTTTATTAAGTACTTCAAAGGCTGGCATATCCCTAGGAATTACTAAGGGCATTTTAAGCCCTTATTGCTTGGTCTAAATCAGCAATTAAATCCTTTGCATCTTCAAGACCTATACTAAGACGAATTGTTGAAGGCGAAATTTGGGCGTTTTTTAATTCTTCTTGGCTAAGCTGTGAGTGAGTTGTACTTGCTGGGTGGATTATTAAGGATTTTGAATCGCCTAAATTTGCAACAATTTTAAAGATTTTTGTTTTATTGCAAATTGATTTTGCATGTTCATAATCCCTTGCCTCAAAGCTTAAAAGCCCACTAGCTTGTTCGTTTATAAAATACTTTTTAAGCAAGGCATTGTAAGGATTATTTGCAAGACCTGGGTAGTTAACTTCTTTAACATTTGGATGATTTTGTAAAAATTTGGCTATTTCTAGGGCATTTTGACTATGTTTTTGTATCCTTAAAGACAAAGTTTCAAGCCCTTGCAAAAGTTGCCAAGCACTAGTAGCACTCATGGTAGCCCCTATATTTTTAAGCCATTCTGCTAATATGCGAAAAGAATAAATTGGTAAATTTTGTTCATCAACACTAGCATAAACAAGCCCATGATAGCTTTCATCAGGTATATTAAAGGGCTTGTAGCGAGGGTTATTTTTAATCAAAGGATTTAAACCCTTTCTTTCAATAATAGCACCTCCTAAGGTATTTCCTTGGCCGTTTATATATTTGCTTAAACTATGAACTACTATATCTACTCCAAAATCAAAGGCCTTATGCAAAAATGGTGTAGCGACTGTATTATCACAAATGCTTATAATCCCATATTTTTTAGCAATTTGAGTGATTTTTTCTGTATCTGCTATAGCAATTTGTGGATTTGACAAGCTTTCAAAGAAAATTGCCTTTGTGCTATCATCAATTAAATTTTCTAGGCTATTTAAATCATCTATGTCAAATTCCTTTGTTTTAATGCCAAAACGTTTTGGAAAAGTATGGGCTAATAAGGTTTGTGTGCCTCCATAAATTTTATTTGAATAAAGTATAGTGTCTCCAATTTGAGCACAATTTAACAAAGCATAAAAAACTGCTGCCATGCCACTTGCAGTACAAACTCCAAAAATTCCACCTTCAACCTCTGCTAATCTTTGCTGTAAGATAGCCACCGTTGGATTTTTAATCCTTGAGTAAGTATTACCCATTTCTTTTAAGCTAAAACGAGCTTCTGCTTGTGCTAAGTCTTCAAAGCTATAAGCTGTGCTTTGATAAATCGGAACGCTAATCGTCCTTTGTGTGTCAAATTTATAAGCTGCGTGAAGTGCTAGCGTACTTTGTGAGTAATCTGCCATAATATTTCCTTTTTTGTGAAATTTTAAATTTAAAAAACTAAAAAAATTTAGCTAAAATAAGTAAATGAGTTTAAAAAATCAAGCACGCAAGGCGTGCATCATAAAAGAAGCATTAGAAAAGAAGTTTGCAATATAAAACATTTTTTATCTCCTTTTCTTAAATTTAGGCAAAATTCTAACCAAAAAATATTAATCTTTGCTTAATTAAATAAAGTTTTTTAAAGTAAAAGTATGTAAAAATTACGAAATTTTTTCAAAGGATATTTATGCAAGTTAGTTTACTTTTTCATACCCCACTTTTTGTGTGTTCTCACGCTACTAGGACTTGTTGGCAAAGTTTTGAAAAGGGTGATTGTGGAGGCGAAAAAGATAAAGAATTAATAGATAGGGTCGGTAATAAATTTAAACATGCCTCAACGCTTGAACATTTAAGTTATAATTTTTATATTCAAGGCATTTCAAGGGCTTGTTTGCAAGAACTTGCAAGGCATAGGATTGCAAGTTTAAGTGTAAAAAGTACTCGTTATACCTTAAAAGAATTAAGAAACGAAGCTGAGTTTAAAATAGGAGATTTTGAAAACGCCAGTCGTTATTTGGTGTTGTGTGGTAATGAAAAAGTAGATAATGCAAGTATTTTATCCTTAGAAAATTTGCGTTTAATCTTACAAGAAAGTATCTCGCTTGACTTAGCAAAATACTGCTTACCTGAAAGCTATAAAACTGAACTTACTTGGAGCGTTAATGCTAGGGCCTTGCAAAATTTTCTAAGTTTGAGAAGTTCAAAGGCTGCCCTTTGGGAGATAAGAAAATTAGCCCTAGCAATTTTTGATGCAATACCTGATGAACAAAAATTTATTTTTAACCATTGCATACAAGATAAACAATGAATTTATGGGATGAAAAGGCTAAAACTTATGCAAGATTTAACGAAAAATTAACCTATATACAAGAACAAAGTTTTAAGAAATTTAAGGAATTTAATATAAGCTTTGTTAATAAAAACATACTTGATATAGGCTGTGGTACGGGCATTTGGACCCTACATTTAGCCAAATTTGCAAAAAATATTATCGCACTTGATAGTTCAAAAAATATGCTTGAGTTTTTAAACAAAGATGCTAAAAATTTAAAATTAAATAATATAAATACTATAAATTTAGACTTTGAAAGCTTTTGTAAAAAAAATAAAAATTTGCATTTTGATATAGCCTTTATAAGTATGTCACCTGCACTAGATAATGAAAAGGCCTTTGAGTATTTTGTATCCTTTGGGGATATTAAAATTTATATAGGCTGGGATAGTTTTAGAAGAAGTGATTTTTTAGAATCCATTTATAAGCATTTTAACACTAAAGGTAAAAAATTAGGAAATGACAATTTAGAAAAATTTTTAAATGCTAATAATATAGCCTTTGAAAAAATAATTTTTGATGAAATTCGCCTTGTAAAAAGAAGTAAAGAAGAAGCTATTGAAAATGCAGCTTGGCATTTAAAAATGAATAATTTAAATGTCGATGAAAATGAGCTTAAAAAACTTATAAAAATGGATATTGAAGAAAGGGTTAGTTCAAAGATTAAATTAATAATTTTTTAAGAAGTTTAAAAATGAAAAATAAGCTTTTACTTTTTAGTTTGCTTTTATTAATAGGGTGTAAAAATACAAAAAATGAAGAATAAAATTTATTAAAAAATAATGGATATAAAGAAATTTGATATTAGATAATATATATAAAAGGGAGCAAAAATTAAAATGGTGCCTTAAAAAAGCTGGTATTTACACAGATAAATTATATGCAAAATTAAACAAGCAAAGGGATAATGGCTTTAACGAAAAAGAAGCAGATTTTATGGTTGAAATTTTTAATAAACTTAAAACTAATATTAGAAAAAATGTTTATAGTATTAATGCAAAAAATTGTAGCAATGCTTTATATGCTTATCTTCAATGATTTTAATATTTTTATGTTAAAATACCTAATTTTAATAAAAGGATAATAAATGACTATTTTAGAAGGCAAGTTAAATTTAAATGGCAAGGAAAAAATAGCTATTATAAACGCAAGGTTTAATCATATCATAACCGACCGCTTAGTTGAGGGTGCAAAGGATGCCTTTTTAAGACATGGAGGAAGTGAAAAAAATTTAAGTCTTATTTTGGTACCCGGTGCCTTTGAGGTACCTTTTGCCTTAAAACAAGCTATTTTAAGCAAAAAATTTGACGGGCTTTGTTGCCTGGGTGCTGTGATTAGAGGAAGTACTCCTCATTTTGATTATGTTTCAGCAGAAACTACTAAGGGCATTGCAAGTGTTAGTTTGGCTAATAATATACCTGTTAGCTTTGGAGTTTTAACAACTGACTCAATAGAACAAGCCATAGAAAGGGCTGGTTCTAAGGCTGGGAATAAAGGCTTTGAGGCAATGTGTACCTTGATTGAAATGCTAAGATTAAACGATGTTTTAAAGGCATAAAATGGCAACTAGGCATCAGGCAAGGCAAAGCATTATTTCATTGTTGTACGCCCTTGAATTTAATGAAAAAAATGAGAATTTTATAGCTGAGTTTTTAGAAGAAAAAAAAATTCGCAATGAGCAAAAAAAATTTAGCCTTGCTTTGTATGAGGGCATTTGTGCAAATTTGCAAAGACTAGACGAGCTTATAAATTCTCAATTAAAAGAAAACGAAGTGTCTAAGCTTGGATATATTGAAAGGGCTATTTTAAGACTTGGTGCTTATGAAATGTTTTATACACAAACTTCTAGGGCTGTGATTATAAACGAGGCCATAGAATTAGCTAAGGAAATGGCAAATGATAGTACACCAAAATTTGTAAATGGTGTTTTAGATTCTTTAAAAAGTCTTGCAAAATGAAACTTTGCGTTGCCCTGGATTTAGCTAGTAAAGATAAGTGTTTAAATTTAACTAAGCAATTAAAGGGGCTTGATATATGGTTGAAAGTTGGGCTTCGGTCCTTTGTAAGGGATGGTTTTTCTTTTATAAATGAGCTTAAAAAAATAGATTCTTTTCCTATCTTTTTAGATTTAAAATTCTATGATATACCAAATACCATGGCTGATGTTTGCCAGGAATGTGCTAATTTTGAAATTGATATGATAAATATCCATGCAAGTGCTGGGGCTTTGGCTATACAAGAAGTAATGAATCGCTTAAATACTTTTAAAAAACGCCCCTTAGTACTTGGCGTTTCAGCCCTTACTAGCTTTGATGAAACAAATTTTTATAGCATTTATAAGCAAGATATTAAAGAAGCTGTTTTAAATTTGGCAAAAATAAGCTTTGAAAATAAGCTTGATGGAATGGTTTGTTCGGTATTTGAAAGCTTATTTATAAAAAAGCATACAAATGAAAATTTTATCACCCTAACGCCTGGAATTAGACCATTTAATGAAGAAAGTAACGATCAAAAAAGAGTAGCAAATTTGCAAATGGCAAAGGAAAATAAAAGTGATTTTATAGTAGTTGGACGTCCTATTTATGAGGCTAGTAATCCAAGAATGGTTTGTGAAAATATACTTAAAAATATTTAGGTTTTTATGAAAATAGCTTATTTTTTATTTATCTTATGCATATTAATTAGCCTTTCTTGCATAGTTTATAATGTGTTATTTAGCACGGATTTAATCATAATCTTATATAAAAGCACGGGTTTTAGCAGTTTATTTTTTTTAAATTTAAGCTTGATTTGTGCCTTAATTTCTTCAAAAAAAATTAAAGTAAATTTTAATATTTCAAGGGCCTTTGTTAGAATTTTTGGAATTTATAGCTTTGTGTTTATTTTTTTTCATTTTTTGATATATTTTGTACTTTCTAAAAATTTATCCTTTGTAAAATTTTTTAATGATATAAGTTCAAAAGGCTTAGAATTTAGTGGTTTTGTGGCCTTTGTAATGATGTTTTTAATGTTTTTAAGCTCTTTTAAATATTTTAAAATCTTACAAAAAATTCAAAAACTTGGCTATATTTGTTTGTTGGTTTCTTCCTTTCATATTATATTAGCAAATGAAAAAATTGAAATTTTAGAAGCTTTAATACTTATTTTAAGCCTTTTTTACCTTTATAAAAGATATAAAAATTTAAAAATTTTCAAATATAATGTAAAAAATGATGATTTTTAATTGGTTTTTAAATGTTTTTAATATAAAACAAGAGCTAAAAATTTATTTAAGTTGTTTTAGTTTTAAAGTTTTATTTGATTTTTCATTTTTTATTTTATAGTTAGGTTTAAAATTTTAGTATTAATAAAATTCCAAGGAGATTCAATGACACAAGAAGAAAGATTTGAAAAATATGCTGAGATAATGAATATTATTGAGTTTAAGCAAATAACAAGTTTTACTAAATTAGTAGCAATCTTAAAAAAAGAACATCGGTCTTATTATGATACTTTGGCAAATGATTTTAAGCTTATAAGCACTATTTATAGGGCATATAAAAGAGAAATCATACAAGTAAGCGTGGATAACGAGATCCTTGTAGTAAGAGAACTTACAAATTCACCTAATGAAGTAGAAAGGCTTAAAAATTAAAAATTTTTTTAGAAGAAAAAGGTTATAGTTGCAAACTTAAAAAGATAAGCGAAAAAGATAAAAAATCTTATGATGATGCAATATCTAATTATATACTTGTAAGCAAAGAAAGAATTAATTTTAAATGTCAAGTTTTAAACCCTTATCATTATAGATTATATGGTCTAGATTCTGATAAAGTTGTAATATTTAATGATGTTGCAATAAATACAGGTACTAATTATATGGGTGATAAAGAACATATGTTTTTATCATTAAAAAAATAATCAAAAGGCTCAAAAATAAATAAGTTTTAACATACAAAGGGGGTAAAAGTGGTATTAAAAGGCATAAATGAAAAATATATTTGGAATAATAAGGACTTAATTTCACTTTTTGATTTATATTTAGGTCCAGCTGATGATAAACCGTATGGCAAATTTCATGCTAATAAAAAATTTGTACTTGATAGAAATATAAGTGAAAGCCTATTTTATACCACTGAAAATCCTTGCGAGTGGTTAGAACTTTGCAAAAGATATGATATAGCAATGAGCGATAATGGGACAAAAACCTTAAAATATATAGTAGAAAATATAGCAAAAACACAAAACCTAGATAAAAATATTTTTTAAAGGCCTTAGAAAACAATCCTTACAAAGCTGGTAAATCTTACCAAGCAAATAAAGAATTAGCAGAAGAACAAGAACTAATAAAACAAGCCGAGGTCATGTTAAACGCTTAGATAATGAAGATAAACTAAGTTTAGCACAAATGAGAAATCAAATAGAAAATATGAGTGATGAAGAATTATTACAAATGATAAGGAATAAACGCAAAAACGACTTTGTTGATGAAGAGTACGAATCTAGTATAGATGATATAAATGGGTATGGGTACGAAGAACACAATCTAGATTATTATAAAAAAGAGTATAAAAAACAAAAAATAAAAGTTTATAGATTTGAAATTTATTTTGAAATAGTTAAAATAATTAAAGTTAAAAGGATAAGAACTTATTCTGAGTTGTTAGAAATATTAAAAGAAGAATACGATGATTATTATGCTGATTTAATAAGTGATTTTAAGCTTAGAGATCTTGTTTTTAGACTATATGTTAAACAAAATCAACTTAAAAAAGAAGTTTTTAACGAAGTAGAAGAACTTAATAAATTGAAAAATTTTTTAGATGAAAAGGGCTTTAATTGTAAGATCACAAAAGTAAAACAAGACTACAAACAATATTATTATTCCTTTTTTAATCTTGATTATGCTAATAACGAAATGCCTGATTATATTCTTTGCAGTGATGAAAAACTTAGCTTTGAATGTCAAGCCGTTAGGCATGATTGTTTTCATATAGTAATATTTAGCGTTATAAATTATATTAGCGATATTTTCGCAGAAAATAATGATTTTATAGATGAGCCTTATTATTATCATAAACTTAGCAAAGAAGAAATTTTAGAAAAATTACAAAGGGTTATGAAAATTATTTACCAAGATTAAAGGAGTTTACATGAACGCTGATGGTAGGCTTTTAACATATCTTTCTATATGTGATATTATGAAAGATAGAAAGATACAAAGTTATTTTCGATTAGTTAAAATACTTCGCAAGGAATATTTTGGTATTATAGTGACCTATTAAAAGATTTTAAGCTTAGAAGTATTTTGTTTAGATTTTTCAAGAAAGGTTTGCATTTAAAAACAAATAAAAATAAATTTAGCACTTTTCATGAATTCAAATAACTTAAAAACCTAAAGGCTTACATAGATGAAAAAAATAAAAGAAAATTTACTATTTATCCTGTTATAAGTAAGATTGTAAGGTTAAATGATAAAGAAAAAAATATTATGAAAAGTATTTTAATGTAGGGATGATGCCTAACTATCTTTTAAAACATAAACATAAATTTAGTCAACATTTTTATGTTATAGCTATGCGACCTAAGCATTATGTATTAAATATAGGAGTTGCTTTTAGAGGTGGCGATGGTGATAGTGGCGAATTAAGAACCTTTAATCCTATTAATAAACATTTTGTTTATTCTGAAATTTCTAGTATTGCCCAAGAAAATGAAGAGATTAAAAGAGAATACGAAGAAAGTTTCGAAGAAGATTAAATAATTGCTTTAATAAGTCTTTTTACGCACTAAATTAATTAACATTAGTGTCGTATAAAGACCTTTTTGACATAAATATTTTAAGCTAAATTGCTTTTTAAGCTGTATATTTTTTAAGGCTTGTTTCCATATTATCTCATTACCTCTCCAAGCATATTTTGAACTCTCATCTAAGCTTGTATCATTGCCCTCGTAGGTTAATAAGTGTAAATTCTTATCTATTAAATACTGCTTAGTTAAAATGCTATCTCGTGGCATTTTTTCATTATGAATGATCTTTATAAAATAAAGTTCTTTATCATTTTGCCAAAAATTATGAATTTTTCTTAAAAAATTCTCTACTTCTTCAAGGCTATCCTTTCCCATATTTACAAGCACTATTTTTTTAGCCTTTAAGATATATTCTTGCATTCTTTTATAACGTTTTTGCATTTTTTGATTAAATTCTGGTATTTGAAGTTCTAGGGGTTTATTTAATAAAAAATGGTGCCTTGAGGTCATATTAGTATTTTTATCCCTAACGCTAATTAATTGTTTTTCTTCATCTTCTCCTATTTTTTCACACTCAATAAAAAAATTTTTAAAATTTGTTTCAAAGCAATAAAATGCAGTTTTTAAATCATAATTACCCACCCAATCAAGAGGTGTTGCAAATAATCTTAAATTATGTTCTTTTATGTGGTGTACGCTTCTGCATGAATTTCCAAGACTTAGTACTAAATCAACATTTTTTAAATCAATACTTGCATTTTCTTGTAAAATCATCATTTTCCTATAAATAAAAACATAAATTATAAATTTTAAGTGCTTAAATTTGCTTAAATAAAAGAGCCCCGAAGGGCTCATAGATTATTTTTTATCTACATAAGTGTAGGTATAAGGTTTGATATTTTTGTCATCTTCTAAAAGTTTAGCTGGTGGGTTACCATTAATATTTTCATGTTCATAGTATCTATCACCTGCTTTATGACCATTTAAATCAACCTTATAGCGAATGTCGCCAGGATTGAATTTTTGAATATCTTCAAAACCTAAATCAGAAGTTGTAAAGTCTGTAATGCCGTTTTTAGCAGCTATTTCTACAAGTTTAGTTTGACCACTTCTAGCCATATCAACAGCTTGTAAAAGCATTCTTGAAGCCTCTCTTGGATTATGGAAACCTGTTGAATTTTCAGCACCCACAAAATCAGCCCTAATTGATGCCTTTCTTTGAAGTTCTAGCACATCAGCAATCTCAGCACTAATCTTTTTAACATCAGCTTGACCATCAGTTTGAAATTTATCCATAGCACTAAGTCTTTCACGCAAATTTTTAGTATCCATAATCAAGCTTACTATAGCATATTCAGCTGTTCTCATATCATGGCTAATAGAGTTTTGAATATCTGAAATTTGAGCCTTTAAGTAACTTTCACTTTGAGTATGGCAAGATTTGCACGCTGCATTAATTTCTTTTAAAGGTGAAGTAATATTATGTTGAGTTACTTTCTTAGAACCCTTTCTAATATAAGGCATGTGACAATCAGCACAACTTACACCATTTGCCGCATGAACACCACCACTGAAAAGTTCGCTTTCAGGGTGTTGAATTTTAATCATAGGAGCATTTGTAATTTTATGTACCCAGTCTTTATCAAATATATTTCTAACTTTATCATAGTGATCGTCAAACATTTCAATTCTAAATGGCTCACCTTTTTTCCAAGTACTCCAAGGGAATACCAATTCAAGCCCTGCAACTTCTATTTCAGTAGGTTCATTACCATCTCTCCAATATTCTACTTCATCATAAGTTTTTTGAGTTCCATTATACCATTTCTTAGTGCTATCATTAGCTATGCTTTCACCCATTACTTTTACTTTAGTACCTGTTGGTTTAAAGTAGTATTCAACGTGGCATTGTGAACAAACTAGGGTTCTCATTTCTTCCCTACTTGCTTTTACTCCTAATACTGGGTCAGCTTCATAACCCCTAAAATTAACAAGGGCATTGATAAGTGCTGGTCTTGTAACGCGTAATTGCATATCGTTAGGATTGTGACAATCTGCACAAGTTACACCCATTCTTCTACCACCATGTAATCCATTATGTTCAGGAGAATTAACAGCTGCACCATTTACAGCAGGTACATTTTTAATCATAGTCCAATATTTTGTAGAATTAAATGCTACAAAGTCACCCTTTGCTACATTTTTAATTAACCAAGGAGTCCAACCACTATGGCAATTCATACAGGCAGTAGGTTGTCCACCAAATGCTTTAAAGCCATGTGCATTTAAGAAATCTTTATTGTTTCTTGCTGTATCCATTTGGTCAGCTTGTATAAAAAAGTGTCCTCTTTCTTCATTTGCATCAAGGCTAAATGGATATCCAGCCCAAAGTAAGGTAAGTTGAGGATAACGAATAAGTTTAGAATAAGCTAAATTTCCACCAAATTCAGTAGCGAAAGGCTCTTCTTTTTCAACAGTTAAATACATATCTAAATAATCAGGAAAATTCTTACCCCATTCATCGAAAGTAGGATTATCATCAGTCATTTCTACTGCACCTATTGATTTAATAGCAAGTTGAGTTGCACCTTCTTGTTGTCTTTGGTCTATGTTGCCACTCAACCACCAAATACCACCTATTAAGACGAGTAAGATTATTATACCAGTGTATAAACCTTTTTTATTGCCCATTTGAGAAAACCTCCTTTTAAATTTTAAAATCCACGTACGTGTCCGACACTAGCGTGACAGGATACACAACTTAAACTGTTATTAGCGTGTGAATTTGCAGTCGCATTTATAGCATTTGCTGCATAATCAGCATGACAACGAATACAGTTATCTTGAACCGTATGTTTACTTTTTTCATTTGCACTTAGATGCGTAGGCAAATTTTCAAGCTCAAAAGTAAAAGCATAGGCGTGTCTAAGACCACTTTCAGCCTTTGCTATCCATTTATTCACAAAATCATGCGGTAAATGGCAATCCATACAGCTTGCCCTTGGCTCTCCAGCTACTTTTTTTGAATGTGGACCTGATAAATAGTCGTTATAAACTTGGTTCATAACATGACAGTTATTACAGGACTCACTAGCACTGCCAAAATAAGAAGTGCCTTTTGCCTTATAAAAGGTATAAAAACCCATTGCAAAAAAGACAAAAAGTAAGATTAGAAAAATGCCAAAAAGACCTGAAGAACTTGATTTTTCTTCCAAAATACCCTCCTTATGGCTACTTAAATAGCGATTTAGTGATTTTATCAAAATAAAATTTAAAGAAATTTTAAGGATATTTTTTATCTTAATTACGCTCTGTTAAATATTATCTGGCGATATTTTACTTAAATTTACTAATTATTTAATTTTTTAGCAAAATTTGCCAAATTTTTGTTAATTTTCGAAAATAATCAAGAAAAAATTTATAAATTTTCGTTAATAAAAACTTTTTTAAAAAAAAATAATAAAATTTTCAATATAATAAAATAAATTTTATAAATTAGGAGAACTTATGCAAACAAATCCTAGTATGTTTTTTAATAGAGAACTTTCATGGCTTCGCTTTAATTCACGCGTTTTAAATCAATGCACAAGGCAACTTCCAGCACTAGAAAGGCTTAAATTTATAGCAATTTATTGCACAAATTTAGATGAGTTTTATATGATAAGAGTGGCTGGTTTAAAGCAACTTTACTCAGCAGGAGTTATCATAAGTAGCAGTGATGAAATGACTCCTTTAATGCAGTTACAAGAAATTCGCAAATATTTACACGAAGAAAAAACGCTTTTAGAAACCTATTTTTCAGACATTATCACTGAACTTGCAAGGGAAAATTTATTTATTAAATCTTACGAACAACTTGATGAAAATTTAAAAACAAAATGCGATGATTATTTTCGTTCAAATATCTTTCCTGTTATCATTCCTATCGCAGTTGATGCAACCCATCCTTTTCCTCATTTAAATAACCTATCTTTTTCATTAGCTGTTAAAATTTGCGATAAGGCACATAATGAACTTATAAAATTTGGACTTATTAGAATTCCACGCATTTTACCTAGATTTTATCAAGTAGACTCTAATGTTTATGTACCTATTGAAAGCATAGTGCACGAACATGTAGAATATATTTTTCCGGGTTATTCGCTTTTAGCATCAGCTGCCTTTCGTGTAACAAGAAACGCAGATATTATCATAGAAGAAGAAGAAGCAGATGATTTTATGATGATTTTAGAACAAGGCTTAAAACTTCGTAGAAAAGGGGCTTTTGTAAGACTTCAAATTCAAAAAGATGCAGACGAACAAATAATTGACTTTTTAAATATGCACATTAAAATTTATCACCAAGATGTATATGAGTACTCTTGTTTGCTAAATTTACCTTCTTTATGGCAGATAGTGGGTAATAAGGCCTTTACTCACCTTTTAAGCTCACTTTATACTCCAAAAACTCTAGCACCCTTTGATGAGAATTTATCTATTTTTGAAACTATGGATAAAGAAGACATACTTATAGTACAACCATTTGAAAGCTTTGACCCTGTTTATAAGCTTATAAAAGAAGCTAGTAAGGACCCTGATGTTATTTCTATTAGAATGACACTTTATAGGGTTGAAAAAAATTCAAACATAGTACAAGCCTTAATCGATGCGGCAAATGAAGGTAAGCAAGTAACGGTTATGGTTGAGTTAAAGGCTAGATTTGATGAAGAAAATAATCTACACTGGGCTAAGGTTTTAGAAGATGCAGGTGCTCATGTAATTTATGGAATCACTGGCTTTAAGGTACATGCTAAGGTTACTCAAATAATTCGTAAAAACAATGATAAATTAAAATTTTACATGCATTTTAGCACAGGAAATTATAATGCTAGTACGGCAAAAATATACACAGATGTTAGTTATTTTACTACAAGGGATGATTTTGCTAGGGATTCTACAGCATTTTTCCATATACTTTCAGGCTTTAATAAAGATAGATACTTACAAAGTCTTTCTATGAGCCCTACTCAAATAAAGGCTAAAATCCTTGAAATGATAAGGGTTGAAACTACTAAGGGAAATGAAGGCGTGATAGTTGCTAAGATGAATTCTTTAGTTGATTCTGATGTGATTAAGGCACTTTATGAGGCTTCAAATAATGGCGTTCAAATTGATTTAATCATTCGTGGAATTTGCTGTTTAAAACCAAATGAAGATTATAGTCGCAATATACGCGTTAGAAGTATTATAGGAAAATACCTAGAACATGCTAGAATTTTCTATTTTAAACATAGCAGTCCAAATTATTTTATATCAAGCGCGGATTGGATGCCTAGGAATTTGGAAAGAAGACTTGAATTAATGACTCCTATTTTTGATGAAAAGGGCAGGGCAAAATTAGCCCAGGTTTTGCGTTTGCAACTTAGCGATAATGTTTTAGCATATGAACTTAACAAAGAAGGCGAGTATGATAAGATAAATCCTAGAGAAAATGAAAGGCCTATGGACTCTCAACAAATTTTAGAAGATTATATAAGCAAAATTTATAAGACTTTAAAGGCTGATGAAAGTCGTGGAACACACTTAGCTTATAAGCTTTTTAAAGATAAGGAAAGCAAGTAAAAAGTTGCTTAAAATGGCAACTTTTTACAAACTTTGTTTTGTAAAATTATTAATTTGTTAACTATTCTCACATTTTTAATAAAATTCTTTATAAAATGTGTCAAAAAGTTACATTTTAATTATTTAAAAGTATGGTTTTAAAAATAAATTTAGTAAAATTTTTTAAAAAAATTTTAGCCTTAAACTAAGTTTTAAAATTCGCAAATTTAAAAAGATTTTTAGCAAAGGATTAAAAAAATATGAGATAGAATAATGGGCATTTAAGCCCATTATTTAGAATTTTTTCTT
>NZ_VJNT01000005.1:0-30840 GCF_008633895.1 Campylobacter sp. LR264d | reverse complement strand
AAAAGCCTTATTTTCATAGATAGTTAATAAGGCATCATTTGCATTTGTCTTTTCATTTTGAAGCTAAATTTTTAAGTATTAAGATAGGATTTTGTAGGTGTTGGTAGTTATTAAATCAAATACCCCCATTTCATCCAAATTTCTACTTAGTGGAATTTTATACTTTTCATAAACTGCTTTAACTTGTTCTTCAAGTTCAGCCTCTATAACACTTTTTGCAAATTCCTTTGCTTGTATTAAAAAGCCACCATAGCCACTTTCAAAGTCTAGTAGGTCTTTGTTTATGATAACTCAATACGTCTATTCCACCAAGTTTTTTGGTCTTTTAAAAAGTATCCTTAAACCAGAATTTCATACACTAAAGACTTATTGTTTTCATCTCTTTTGCAACTTTTAAAAAATAATTCGTTTAACATTTCTTTATTTTGATAAAACTCATCCCCCTGTTTTGAGCATCCAAAAACACTAAACCACACTCATTACATTCTAAAATTTTAATATTAGGATTATCCCTAACCTTACCTTTTTTTCGTGACTTTCATCACAATCGCATAAAAAACATTGTATTTTTCTACTTTAAATAAATTTATACAAGGGCTATTTTAAGGACTTCATCAAAATAATCAACGGCAATTATTTGCATATTGTCCTTAATCTCACTAGGAATATCTTTAAGATCTCTTTCATAATTTTTCCTAGGAATCAAGGCTATTTTAATATCTGCCTTATACGCTGCTATAAGCTTTTCTTTAAGCCCTCCAATTGGTAAAATTTTACCAGCTAAATCAATCTCCCCTGTCATCGCTACATCCGCCCTTACCGGTCTATCACTAAACACAGAAGCAATTACCGTGCTCATTGTAACACCAGCACTAGGCCCATCCTTTGGCGTAGCACCGTCAGGTACATGAATATGTAAGTTATACTGGTCATAAGCATTTGTCTTAGGGTTTAAAATAAGCTTTTTAGGTACTATTAATTTTTTACTATCAATTAAAACCTTATTGACACTAAGGGCTATTTGTGCTGATTCTTTCATCACATCTCCAAGACTTCCAGTAAGCATTAAATCACCCTTACCCTTAATCTTAATAGCCTCAATCTTTAAAACATCGCCCCCAACAGGAGTCCAAGCAAGTCCATTTACTTGACCTACCTTGTCATCATCATCCTTTTTTTGTGCCTCATAAACCTTTTTATCTAAAAATTCAGATAAATTTTTCGTAGTAATAGAAACTTTTTTGCAATCTTCTAAAAGCAGTTTTTTAGCCACCTTTCTACAAATTTGGGCTATCTTTCTACGCAAGGTTCTAACGCCTGATTCCCTTGTGTAATCGTTTATTATTAATTCTATAACATCTTCTTTAAGACTTAATTCACTAGCTTTTAAGCCATGTTTTTTAAGCTCATCAGGTATTAAGTATTTTTTGCAAATATTAAATTTTTCAATAGGCGTATAAGAACTTAGTTCAATAAATTCCATTCTATCTCTTAAAGCTGAGGGAATATCGCTTATATCATTTGCAGTTGCTATAAAAATAACCTTGCTTAAATCTATGTTGAAATTTAAATAATAATCCCTAAATTTAGAATTTTGTTCAGGGTCCAGTATTTCTAAAAGAGCAGCCGAAGGATCCCCTCTAAAACTTCTATTTAATTTATCAATCTCATCTAAAACTACTACTGGATTTATTTGCTTTGCTTCAATGAGACCTTGAGTTACCCTGCCTGGCATTGCACCTATATAGGTTCTTCTATGTCCTCTTAGTTCATTTACATCTTCAAGGCCACCTAGTGCTATGCGAATTAACTCTCTTTTTAAAGCCTTTGCTACTGAATTTGCTAGTGAGGTTTTACCAACCCCTGGAGGTCCATATAAGCAAAGTATCACCTTAGCACTATCCTTATCATTAACATCTCTTTTTTCTAAAAGTTCGCGTACGGCAAAATATTCTTCAATCCTTTCTTTAGGCTTTTTTAAGGCATAATGGTCATTGTCAAGTTGTTTAATAACTTCTTTAATATCAAGTTTTTTCTTAGAAACCTTTTCAAAAGGCACGTCAAGTGCTGTTTCTATGTATGTTTGAATCATTGATGCTTCTGAGTTATCTTGGTGAATTCTTTCAAATTTTTCAATTTGTTTTTTGATTTCTTTATAAGCATCTTCATACATAAATTTTTTCTTACTTTCAAGCTTTTTATAATATTCTTTTAACTCATCTTCTCTTTCAGCATCGGTTCCAAGTTCTCTTTGAATTTGCCTTAATTGTTCTTTTAAAAAATATTCTTTATTTACCTTATCTATCTTAGAATGGACCTTGTTTTTTATCTCTTTTTGAATCTTGTTAGCCTCGATTTCTTGTGCGATTAAATCTATTAACCTTGTAAGCTTTGTTTCAAGGCTTGTTAAGATAAAAAACGAATAAGCATCTGATTTTTTAATACGAATTGTATTTAGTATCAAATCACAAATCCTAGACGCATCTAAGCCCTCTTCGATAGTCCTTAATAAATCAGGGGAAAAATAAGCACTAATATTTGCTAAAATTTTAACCTTTTCTTTTAAAACTCCAAGCAAGGCATCTTTTTTGGCATTTTTTAAAGGTTCTTCGTGGATTATATCAACTAAGGCCTCTAAGGGCTTACTTGACATTCTTTCTAAAATTCTAGCCTTTGCATAACCTTGAAATAAAATTTTAACCCTACCATCTGGCAAAGGTACCTTTCTCATTATGTTTCCTATAACGCCACAATCATAAATTTCATCAAAGCTTCTAGCATTTTCAAATTTAGAAGGGACAACTAAAATCATAGTATCATTTTTTAAAGCAAGTTCCATAGCCTTTAAATTTGCATTATCACCAATAAAAATTGGTGTTATCATAAAGGGATATAAAAAAAGTTCATCCTCTACTAAAACGGGGAGTTTTGTAGGGTAATTTTGTGCTTCTTCAAGTTCCATATTGTTTCCTTAAAATGTTTCAAATATAGCCCTATACCAAGGCAATTCTGGTTTTATCATTTCTTCATCGTGAAATTCTGATTGCATTAATCTTTGTTGATAAATTTCATAACTTTCTTCTCTATCTGTTCTTTTATATAAGTCTGCTATGCTTTCATTTAAATAAAATTCAGCTAAATTAAATTTCATTAACATAGTTTGCACCAAGGGTTTAAATTCGGTATCTGGGTAATCTTTTAAAAAAGAATCAATCTCGTTTTTACTTTCTAGCATTAAGGATTGATTGCGATTTGGAACGCCAAAGGCATCGAATTTAGCCTTGATTTTAAAATAACGAATATAATCTACATTTCTTGAAGTACCAAATTTTTTATTATATTCTTCTAGGTAAAAATCAGCAAGTTGATATTCTTCTTCATCCATGTGTGCTTGTGCTAATATGATTAAGGTTGTTTCAAGTAAGGGGTCAGCAATGTGTTCACTAGCCATGCCATTATAATGCGTGTCAGCACTTTCTAGGTCCCTATCTTGCAAGTCTTGAATTATTTGTTTATACCATTGCGTGGCACTAAGATTATAAAGTTCTTCTGTATCCTTAACACTACATGCGCTAAATAAGAAAAGAAATATTAATAAATATGTTATTTTCATATAAAAACCTTTTTTAAAAAGCATAATTATATAAAGATATTGTTAATAAAAAGGCTTTAAAATTAGAATTTGTATCTTTTGGATAGAAATTTTTATCCTTAAGTCCCCAGTGCTTTTTACATACTTATAAATTTTTTAGATATCTTACAAAAACAACAATTTAATGAAAAAAGTATATTAATATACTTTTAAATAACAACAATATTTATAAAGACCTTTAATGCAAGATAATGTGGAAGAAAATTCTTAAGCAAATACAATTTATTCTTTAAGCAATGACAGAAAAATTAATTTTTTTTAATATTTACTGGTCTTAGAAGAAGAATTAAAAGATAAGAATTTTTATTTTAAAAATAATAAATTTTACCTTAGATGAAAAGAAAAAAAATACATTTTTTAAATACTGAAAATAATCTTATTTATATCTTAGATACACTTGCTATGTTTAATCTTTTTTTTCCTTGCATACTTCTTAAAACATTTATGCTAAGTAATATAGCTTTGAATTTGAGAATGAGATAGGATTATTCAATTAGTTTAAAATGGATTAAAACATATGATTTTTTTTGTTTTGTCAAGTATTTTTGCAAAGCCAAGCTCTGATGTAGTCTTATCTTTTAAGATAAAACTTATTCTTGGACTATAATTTATTTTTAGATATAAATCTACACAAAACTCATTATTGCTAAGAAATATTATACTTTCTTTTAATTCCTTATATTTTGCCTTATTTGGTAAATACTCTAAGGCTTGTAAATATTCTATATCTTTAATTAAAATAGCTATCTTGCTTTGATAAGATAAAAATGTTTTTCCTAAAAGAAAATTTTTACCTAAGATATGATTTTTAATGCCTAAAACATTTTTTTGAGAATTTGCTATTGATAATTAACTAAGTACATAAAAAATACTTTAAATACAAAAAATACACATAAAAAAGGTGTTAAAATAATAAATTTTAAAGATTTAACTCGTTGGGATTATAAAAATAATGCAAGCGAAATAAAATTAAACATCTTAACGCCTTTAAAAAAATTTAATTATAAAAAATAATATAAAATACAACCGTATTTATATCCAAATGATAATTTTAATATATTAGGCGTAAATAACAAAGAAGAGATATTTTTAATAATATTCTTAAAGACTCACACATAAAACAAGAATATACAAAAGTAAAAAGTGGAGAAATTTTTTATAATCCTTACCGAGTAAATATAGGCTCCATAGGTATTGTACCAAAAGAATTTAATGACAAATTTACAAGTCCTGCTTATGTAATTTTTAGCACAGATAAAAATAAATTAAATGCTAAATTTTTAGTTTTAGTTTTAAGAGCTAAATCTTTTAATGATTATTTAAGAAGTCAAACGATAGATTCTGTTAAACAAAAATTTATTTTTTAAATCTTTGCAAAATTTACAAATCCCACTTATTGAAATTAGTAAACAAAATACATTAATATCAAAACTTGATAATAGACAAACAAATCAAAAAATTTTCAAATAAATTTAATACATTAAAAGAAAAATGTTTGAGTAATTTATGAAAACTTCATATAAAAAATAAAAAAACAAGCGAACGAGTCGCTTGTTATAATAATTAAAAATTTAAATTCTATCTTTTAAGTTGATTAACTATACTTAGCATATCATCACTTGTAGTAATTGCCTTTGAACCGGCCTCGTAAGCCCTTTGACCTGTGATTAAGTCAGTCATTTCTTCTACAAGTTGAACATTTGAAAGTTCCACAAAACCATGCCTTATAGTACCAAGCCCATCTTGTCCTGCAATACCTACAACAGGTGCCCCACTAGCCCCTGTTTCTAAGTATAAATTATCGCCCATAGAATGAAGACCTGCTGGATTTATGAAATTTACTAATTCAATTTGACCTATTTGAGTTTCTTCTTGTTCCCCTGCTAACATAACTGAAACTGTTCCATCAGTTGCCACGCTGATATCAGTAGCTCCTTCTGGCACTGTCATTTCAGGTATTAAAGGGTAACCATCTGCATTTACTATATTACCTTCTTCATCCTTTGTAAATTGCCCATTTCTAGTGTAAGCAGTGGTGCCATCTGGTAATTGAATTTGAAAAAAGCCATTACCTTGAATAGCCATATCAAAGCTTTCTGTACTAGTTGACTTAAAACTTCCTGAGGTAAATATCTTAGTAATTGCTGCAGAACGAACGCCAAGACCTACTTCTATGCCTGATGGGTGAAGTGTGGTTGAAGAAGTAGAAGTTCCTGCGTACTTCATAGTTTGATACATTAAATCCGCAAATTCTGCCCTATTTTTCTTAAAACCAACGGTGTTAACATTCGCGATATTATTTGAAGTAACATCTATTTGAGTTTGCATGGCAATCATACCTGTTGATGCTGTATATAAAGACCTTAACATAATTTATCCTTTCTTAAATTTAACTTACGCTTGCTAATTTATCAATAGCGTCTTGATTTAAATCATCCATATGAGCTGTCATCACTTTTTGATACATCTCAACCATTCTTTGTGCTTCTATTAAGCCCACCATTTCAATAACTGGATTGACATTTGAACCTTGAGAATAGCCTTGTCTGACGCAATTTGAATTTGGCAATTCTCTCATTTTTGTTAAATCATCTAGTCTATAAACATTATCGCCTTCTTTTTTAAGATTTCTTATATCATCAACTTGGGCTATATAAAGGGTAGAATTATCAATGCCATCAACTGAGATATTGCCATCCTTATCAATGCTTACATCATTAGCCTCAACACCTATGCTAATGCTTGCATCTTCTGGATTATCAAAATAAGCATTGCTAAGTACCTTATAGCCTTGTTTATTTACTAAAAAGCCATCACTATCAAGCTGAAAATTTCCATCCTTGCTTAAACGAACCTCGCCATTTTTAGTTTGAACCAAATAAAAAGCATCATCTCTTGTAATAGCTAAGTCAAGTCTATTATTTGTAGCCTTAATAGCCCCTGTGCTAAAATCTGTATACTCTTGGCTAACTTGAGGTACCCTGTCAATAGTAGTATTTGCAAATCTTGCTGCATCTCTTGTATGATTTTCAATAGGCAAGACATCCTGAGTTTCTCTAAAAATTCGTTTAAAATCTGCAATTACCACATCATCTCGCTTATAACCACTAGTATTAACATTTGCAAGATTATTTGTAATAACATCAAGTCTATTAAACTGAGTTACCATTGCACCCGTAGCTTGATAAAATCCATTTTGCATTTTTCTTTCCTAAATTTTTAATATTTGCTAGACTTTAAGCAAGTAATGTGCCAACTTTTTAAAAACACTATAAAAACATAGTTTGAAAGCTACACAAAGATTCATTCTTATTTTATACAATTATAAGTAAAAATTTAGTAGAATTCTCGCCCATTTTAAATAGCAAAGGATAGGATATGAGTACAAAGACAAAATCACAAGAAACAGATTTAGAGGCCTTATTTAAAGAAAATGCAAAAGATTATCTTACCTATGAAAAATTAGTTAAATATCTTAACAAACAACCTAATATTACTATAACTAAAAAGGTTCGCTTGCTAGCTACTAAACATAAGGTTAGCTTATACTCATCTGCTGAAATTGCACAAATTCAAAATGTAGCCGATGCTAAAAAATTAGAAGAAGAAAAGCAAAAATTGCAAGATACAAGCCTTGAAAGCGAGTTTGATTTAACAAATGAAAATGAGCTTTTAGAATGGAGTCGTTCCGATTCTCCTGTTCGTATGTATTTGCGTGAAATGGGACAAATTACTTTGTTAAACAAAGATGAAGAGATTGAAATTTCTAAAAAAATAGAACTTGGAGAAGATATTATAATAGATGCCTTTTGTTCGGTGCCTTATTTGATTGATATGATTTTAAAATATAAAGAACCCTTGATTAAAAGGGAAAGAAGAGTAAAGGAACTTTTTAAAAGTTTTGATGATGAAGATGATAAAAACGATGATAAAATAGATGATGATATGGATTCAATGGATGAAAATGAAGAAGAATTAGAAAACGAAGAAAATGAAAAAAGTAAGAAAAGTACAAAAAAAGAAGATGAAAGGACCTTAAAGGTTATTGAAAAATTTAAGGCTTTAGAAAAGGCTAAAAAGGATTGGATGAAAATTTCAAATGATAAATTAAGCGATGATGATCTTTTAAATAAGCTTAGCATTGCTTTTAAGAAAAATATTTTAAAAGAAAAATTAATGGACCTTGGTCCTACTTCAAAATTAATTACTGAGATTGTAAAATCCTTAGAAATTTCTTTAAAAAGTGAGCCTGATTTTGATAAAGAACTTAAAAGCTTAGAACACCGCTTACCTATGTTTTCCGATGAACTTAAAAAAAGACATAAAGAGATTATGAAAAATATTACAAAATTAAGCAAGGAAGAGATTGCTGAAAAGGCCTTAGAAACTACTATGGTTAGTACTTATATGCAGATTAAAAATCTTATTGAAACAAAAGAAGCTAGTGAAAATAGCTTTGATTTAGATAAGGATAAGTTAAAAGAAATTTTAGAACAAATAAAAAGAGGTAAGAAAATTTCAGATGAAGCCAAAGCAAGAATGGCAAAGTCAAATTTAAGGCTTGTTGTAAGCATTGCTAAACGTTATACAAATCGTGGTTTGCCATTTTTAGACCTTATTCAAGAAGGAAATATTGGCTTAATGAAAGCTGTTGATAAATTTGAGTATAAAAGAGGATATAAGTTTTCAACCTATGCTACTTGGTGGATTAGACAAGCTATTTCAAGGGCCATTGCAGACCAAGCAAGAACCATTCGTATTCCTATTCATATGATAGAAACTATTAATCAAATAAATAAAATCATTAGAGAATACATTCAAAAAAATGGTAAAGAACCAGACGTAAATATCATTGCAAAAGAAGTAAATCTAAGCGTTGATAAGGTTAAACAAGTGATTAAAATCACAAAAGAACCTATCTCACTAGAAGCCCCTATAGGTAATGAAGATGATGGCAAATTTGGGGATTTTGTAGAAGATAGGTCTTCTCTTTCTCCGATTGACCATATCTTAAAAGATGATTTAAAAGAACAAATCGATGAAGTGCTAGACCAATTAAACGAAAGAGAAAAAGCTGTAATTCGTATGCGTTTTGGACTTATGGATGATGAAAGCGATAGGACCCTAGAAGAAATAGGCAAGGAATTAAATGTAACCAGAGAAAGGGTTAGACAGATTGAAAGTTCAGCCATTAAAAAATTAAAACACCCTAAAGTTGGTCGAAAACTTAAAAACTACATTGAAGGTTGGAAGTAAAATCACCTACTCGTTAAAGCGAGTGGATGTTTTACTTTTCTTTATAATAAAATTATCAATTTTACATTATTTACAATCTTTACAATATTTTTTAACTATAAACCCAATCTCGTCTTGATATTCTGTTATTCTATACTTGAGTCAATTTTTTAATTTTTTTTAGTAGTAATTTTTAGTGCCATTGCAATAAAATAGATTTAAAGTCCTATACAACTTGGATTTTTTTATAATTTATGAGGGGGTAAAAGCCCAAGTGGTTATTAAAAAGTGCCAGTTATATAAAATAAGCTTAAAAATAGTAATTATAAGGCTTATTTTAATGAAGTAAAATTACCTTTTTTTAGTGTGTAATATACTTCATTAAAATAAGCCTTATAATAAAAACTTTAAAAAAATAGCCTTTTTAATGGCTATAAAATCTAAGCTAAATAGCTAAAACATAACAATTAAAAATATTCTTTTAAAAATGCCAAAATATACTCTTTTTTTAAAATACAATTTTAAACAAAGGATATAAGATGCAAATTTTTAAAAATGAAAAGTTTCAAAGCGATAAAAATATAAGTCCGTGTGATGAAACTTTGCCAAGATTTAGCCTTTTTAAAAAAGGTAAATTAATATATGTGGATACGACTTTAAATGGGTCGCGTGTACGCTTTTCTACTAAAAAAATTTTTAATGATGATAATCTAGCTTATGTAAAAAAGAACATTTTAAGCTATATTAACCATTTTAAAAACAAAAATATTAAAAATAAAAATGAGCCCAAATTTTCGGTCGTAAATGTGGTAGATAGATTTTTACAAAGCAAACAATATTTAAAATTAAATACAAAAATTAGTTATAAAAGTTTTTGTAACTTAATGCTTGATTTTTGTAGCAAAGAGAAAATAAGTGATTTTAGAAAAATTGACAAAGAAAAGATTATTAATTTTCATAATTTTGCATTAAATAAAACAAATAATAAAAAAACCTTTCAAGCTCATCTTAAAAGGCTAAAAAATCTTTTAAATTTCGCGTGTGATGAAGAGATTTTATTTAATAATCCTTATGTGCGTGTAAAAATGAGCGGTGTTGAATTAGTTGATAATGAGGCTAAGCCTTTTAGCCTTGATGAAGTAAAAATATTACTTAGTAGCTGTGAAGAAAATGAGCTTAAAATTTATCTACAAATTGCTTTTTTTACAGGTGCTAGAACAGGTGAGATTTTAGGATTAAAAGTAAGTGATTTAGATTTTATAAATGAAAAAATCAAAATACAAAGAACCTTAATTTTAGCTAATAATACTTTTACAACTCCAAAAACACAACACTCATTAAGGGAAATTGATATGATAGGACCTATAAAGAAAATTTTACAAGAAGTTATAAAAGATAAAAACAAGGATAGCCTTATTTTTACGCAAAAATATGATTATTATCGCTTAAAATTTAAAGAACTTTTACAAAAACTAAATTTAGAACAAAGGCACCTATATAATACTAGGCATAGCTTCGCCTCTATAATGTTACAGCAAGGCGAGGAGCATTTATGGATCGCTAAAATGTTAGGGCATAAAAATCTTAATATAACTTATGAAATTTATGCAAAGTTTATTATTAATTCTAATAAACCAAGAGCAACCTTTTTAAAGGATCTTAATAATGAAAAAACTTTTTTTTTAAATCAAAAAACAATAGGACAAAATTAAACCTTATGTCAATTTTGTGGAAAGGAGAATAATTTTGAAATATTATCTAAGCAGCGCAAAGTTTAAAAAAATTGTTTTAAAGCAGTTTAATGAAAAAAAACGCTTGAATAAAAAAAAGCTTGAAAATGAATTAAGCTTTTATTTTAAACAATTTATTTTAAATCCTTGTTTAAAAGAATTAATAAGCGAAGAAAAGCTTTTAATTGATATTGAGGATAAAAAAATTTTTTATGAAAGGTTAAAAAATGATGAAAAAAAACAAAAATGAGTTAATGCAAAAAATAAGCGAGTTATTAGCTAAAAAATACAAGCTAAAAATTAAACAAGATATTTTAAATATTAAGGATAAAAAAAGGAGTAAAAAATGATATTTAAAGAAAAATATGAGGATAATTTTAGCATTATCCCAAATGAGATTATTAAAAATAATGAACTTAGTGCAATGGCAAGAATGGTCGCTATTTATTTACTTTCTTTGCCTAAAAATTGGAAAGTAAAGCTTAATTATATTGCAAAAGAACTTAACATAAGTTATAACACTTGCAATAAGTATATTAAAGAATTGGTAGCTAATGAGATTTTAGAAAAAATACAACTTAAAGATAATGAAGGAAAATTTGTCGATGAGTTTATATATTCTATTAAAATCAATAATCAAAAAGACCTTAAAAATATTATCCAAGATGAGTTAGAAAAAATAGAATTTAAAGAATTAAAAAAATATAGCGAAGAAAACGAGCTTAATAAGGATGAAAGTCCAGAAAATAATAATCCTAGCCGTTTAACAAAATTACCGTTAACGGATAATTTGAGCACTAATAATAAAGAGAATCTAAAGAAAGAAAAATTGTACGCTCTTCGCGGATTTGATAAAATTTTACTTTTCAACCTTAACTCCATTTTAACTAAAAAGCCAAAAACAATTAAAAATGAGGAGCTTGAAATTAAAGGTCTTAACGACAATGAATTAAAAGCCTATAATGCTTTTATAGCGTATCGTAAAGAGAGGGGAAAACTTACAAAAAGCACAATTAAGGCTATTAATGACAAGATCTTTAAACTTAAAATAGGAGGTTATGATTTGGAAAAAATTATTAATAAAAGCATAGAGAGGGGTTATTTAGGACTTTTTGAGGATAAAGCTTTATTTAAAGGAGTTAAACAAAACAATAAAAGCCCACTCGCCTTACATAAGGAAATTTTAAAAGAAATTTATAAAATAAATCCTGATTTTAGTATTAAGGACAGAAATAATATTAATTTTAAAATTAATGGCAAAAGCGTTAAACATGATGGACGCTTTTTTACACTTATTTAAAAGGAAAAAAAATGACAAAGATTGAATTTAATAATTTAAAAACACTTGTAAACTCGCAAGAAAGAATAAAGGAGAGTAATTTTAAGGCCTTTACTAAGGATTTTTTAGAAATGGTACTTTATTTTGTTAAAGCAGAAGATAAACACCAGAAAATAACAATTTTAAGTGATTTATTTTTATTGCTTTTTTTAGAAACAAATGAGGTTATTGATGTTTCAAAGGTTAATCAACAAATAAACACAAATGAAAAGGACCTTTTTTTACACGCCTTAGCTTCTTTAATACAAATTATTGATGAGAAAAAAATTAAATTATCTTGTTTTAGCCTATGTAGTGAAATAATTTTATATATATACCAAAATGGCTTTAATCCTTATCTTTGCATTAAATCAAAATTAGAAAAAAATATTATTAATTTTGAAGCTTGCAAAAGATTAGAAGTATTATTTTAATTTTAAAGGATTTAAAATGCAAAAAGAAATTATTAAAGAATGGCTTAAAAATGATGAAAAGCTTAAGCTGATGGGATTTAAAGGACTTGGCGAAGAAGATATTAAGGCTTTAAAAGATTTTTATAATTTATGTTTTGAATTTACTACAAAAAAAGGCTTTAATCCTTATTATTTAATGACCTTTAAGGACTTTGAATTCACTCATTTTAATACAGAAAATGGCTTTAAAATGGACTTTTTAATTTTAGGCGAGGATAATGATGACCTTAATTATTTTCAAGCCTTAGAAAGCTTTTTTTTAAAAAAAGAATTACTTTTAAATTCTTATAAAAGAGTGTGGCATGACAACAAGAAGTTTAATTGCGTGGGCTTTTCTTTATTTATTAATTTAGATAAGCCCTTACAGCTTGAGAATGCTTAGAAGGAGTGAATTATGGAAGAAATTAATAAACCAAGTCATTATTTAGCGTACGGCTTTGAATGTATAGATTTAATTAAATTGCTTTTTAATAATGAGTTTATGCAAGGGATTTACGCATTTAACTTTTTAAAATATATTATGCGTTATGAGTTTAAAAATAAAACAAATGACCTTTTAAAAGCAAAATATTATTTAAATGCCTTAAATGAAAATTTAAAAACAATACATTTTAAAACAAGCTATGAAAAGGCAAGTTTTTTAATTAAAACGCAAAATTTTAAAATTTTAGAGTCCTTTAAAAAACTTGATGAAGTACGCATTTATGTTGATAAAATTGAGATAAAAAACGCCTATTTAGCAAGGATAGTCGCTGAATTTATAGAATTATTTTTTAATAGCGTTAAAGATAGGGAAAATATTAAAAGCCTTGATGATTTTACGCAAAAATTCGACAATTTTATTAAAATTGAAAGCCAAAGGATAGAAAATGAAAATAAGTGAATTACTATTAATTTTTATTTTATGTTTTATTTTTGTCTTATTTTTAGGAGTTTTTCTTTAATGCATTATAAAAGAAAATTAAATACTAAGGTGCAAAGTACCTCTTTTTATTTAGATGAAAATTTGCTTTATATCCTTGATGAAATAGCAAGATTGGAGGTACAAAGTAGGAGTATTATCGTAGAAAGAATGATTTATTTTTTTACAAAGGGAGAAGATGCAAAAGCTTGGAAAAGATCAAAAAAATTTTATAAAAAAAAGAAAAAAATTTATGTTTCACAAAGCCACACATAAACGCATTTTAAAGCTTTCAAAAAAAATGCATATTTCTAAAAATGCCTTTTTAACACTTTGTATTAAAAAAGGCATTTTAGCTTTTGCAAAAACAAATTTATTTTTTGAGCATTTAAGGAAAAGTAATGACAAGGACCGAGTTTAAAGACTTCATTTTTACTACGCAAAAGGCTTATTTTGATTCTTTTAGCATGGAAAAGGTAGAAGAGTTAATTAATTGTTTTGATGAAAGGCTCTTTGATGAATTGGCCTTAAATTTATCTAGCTTTGATGAATTAAATATTTGTAAAAATGGCTTTTTTTCTTTAAAAGAAATTTGCATTTATATGGATTTTATTATTAAAAATGAGGCTTCTAAAATGGCTAAAAAAACAAGCATTAAAAATTATAAAGGCACTTTATATAATGAAAAATCCTTACTTGAAAGCTTTTTTTATAAAAAAATGATGAAACGCATGCCTGATTGGTATAAGGAAAGTTTATGAGAAATTTACAAGCACAAATATTAAGCAGTTTTGTAGCTTATCCAAATATAATTGATGATTTTTTAGAAAAGGTACCTTTTAAGGTATTTTTACCAGAGGCACAAAGTATTTTAAAAGAGATTTTAGAATTAAAAGAAAAGAGCGTTTTAAATGAACAAAGCTTAAATACTAAAATAAGTGATAATTATAAGCAAAGCGAGTTTTATGCTGAATTTTTAGCGGCCTTGCCTTTACCAAATGCACTAAAATTAGCCCCATTAATGCTTAAAAAATATCAATTACAAAACCAAGAAAAAATAGCAAGCAAATTAATGATGGCGGCTAAAAATAATGAAGTTTTAGACCTTTTTATTTTAAGTAAAGAATTAGAAATTAATGAAAATGAGCTTAAAACCTTAACACAGTGGCATAATGAATATAAAAATAAACCTTTATTACAAAAATACCCGACAAAAATAAGCTTTTTAGATTCTTGCTTTAATGGAGGGATTGAACTTGCAAAGCTTGTTTTAATAGGAGGTGATCCAGAAGCAGGTAAAACTATGCTTTGCCTCCAAATTTTAGAAAATTTGTCTAAAACGGGTAATAAAGTTTGTTTTTTTTCTTTTGAATTTACAATTGATGATTATTTAAAAAGAAGGGATAGTAATTCTCGCTTTTTAAATCCTGATAATTTTTTTATTGTTAATGATGGATACGATCTTGAAGATGTCGTACGCAATATAAAGCACTTATATAAAAAAGGCGTTAAGTTTTTTTTAATTGATTCTCAGATGAGGGTTACAAGTGATAATATAAATTTAACTATTGAAGAAAGTGAGTCAAGGAAATTTTCAACACTTGCAAAGCTTTGTCATAGTTTAGAAATTACTATTTTTTTTATTATTCAAAACTCAAAAGGCGATAAGGATAATCCCTTAGGTAGTAAAAAAGGAGGGCACGAAGCAAACATTATAATAAGGATCGAATTGTTGCCGGTTAGCAAAGATGATTTATTACAAAAAAATAATGTTTTTGATGAGAAAAAAAGGCTTATAATTTTGAAAAAAAATAAACAAACAGGAAAGCATTTTACAGAAGAAGTTTATTTTAACAAAGAAGAATTAAGATTTTATGCTATTGATAATAGGCAAAAAATAGAAAACTATGTGGAGTTTAAAGAAGTAGAAAACGAATTAAAAGGACCATTTTAAAGGAGTTGAATGCAAAATATTTTTTATTCTTGGTATGATAAGGCAAAGGTCAGCAAGTACGATTATATAGTTTTTAAAAACTTTTTTAGCCTTTGTTATGATTTTACTTATAAAAATGGCTTTAAAATATCTTATTTAAAGGCTTTTAAGGATATTAATTTTAAAAAGGCTTGTAATGGCTTTAATGTGAGTTTTAAATTAATAGGCTTTAATAAAAAGGACTTAGAATATTTTTTAAAATTAGAAAGCTTTTTTTATAAAAAAAATCTTTTAAAAAAATCTAAAAAAAATATTATAATGGAAAAAATCACAATAGATTTTAAACTTTATATAAGGTCTTTTTAATGATTGCAAATCTAGATAATATTAAGGCAAATATTAATATTGTTGATTTAATAAGCCATTTTTTACCCTTACATAAAGAAGGCGTGAATTATAAAACATGCTGTCCTTTTCATAGTGAAAAAACGCCCTCTTTTGTAGTTTCACCAAATAAAAATATATATCATTGTTTTGGCTGTGGTAATGGAGGGGATGCAATAAAATTTATTATGGAATATAAAAGGCTAAATTTTAGCGAGGCTGTTGAAGAAATAGCTAATATTTTAAATTTAAACATTGAAAAAACACAAAATGCTATTTATGAAAAAAGACAAAATGCACTAGCCTTTTTAAATGCTTTAAATGAGTATTTTAAAGCAAATTTAACAGATAAAAAAATAATAAATTATCTTTTTAAAAGAGGGCTTAATGAAGGTGATTTTACCAAATTTGATATAGGCTTTGCTGGCCTTAATGAAGATATAATTAATTTTTGTAAAAATAATTTAAAAATAGCTCTTGAACTTGGTGTTATTAATCAAACACAAAGAGGGCTTTATTGTCCTTTTTCAAATAGAATAAGCTTTGCTATAAGAGATAAATCTTATAAGGTTGTAGGTTTTTCAAGTAGAATACATGATTATTTTAATTTTAAAAATAGCCCAAAATATCTAAATTCAAAAGAAAGCTTTATTTTTAAAAAATCTTTTTTGCTTTATAATTTAGTTAATATAAGGACAGAGTTTTTAAAATCAAATGAGGTTATTATTGTAGAGGGCTTTTTTGATGCAATAGCCTTAAGTAAATTTAATTTTTCTAGCGTTGCAAGTTTAGGCACAGCCTTTAATGAAAACCACTTAGCCCTGCTTTTAAAAACTAATCCAAACGCAAAAATAAGCCTTTGTTTTGATGAAGATGAAGCAGGCCTTAAAGCTACTTTAAAAACTTGCGAATTATTATTTAAAAATAGGCTTTTTAATACAAGTGTTTTAAGGTTAGTTAATGAAAATTGTAAGGATATAGGCGATATTTTACAATATGGATTAAGCCCAAATTTTAAAAAGGAGAATGCTTTTGAATTTTATATAAAAACTAGGTTATTAAATATTAAAGATACAAAGGCAAAAGGTAATTTTATAAATGCCCTTAAAAATAGTGTTAATAAAATAGACAATTTTTATTTAAAAGATGAATTATTAAGCATTATAAGTAAAGTAAGTAATATTAAAAAAGATAATTTATATATTAAACAAAAATTAATAAGCAACAATAATTTTAAGCTTGAAAGTTTAATTTTTAAAAAGGCTTTAAGCGATGAAAAAAGCCTATATTTAGTTAAATCTTATTTAAATGAAAGTGATTTTAATGAGCTTAAAGAAGATTATAATTTATTTTTGCAAGGTTCTTTAAGTGATAAAGCAAAGGCAATATTATTTAAAGAAGAAATGCCACTTTTAAGCGAAGAAGAATTAAAAAACGCAATCAAAGCACTTATAAAACAAAATTTAAATAAAGACTTAGAAAAGGCAAAATTAAATAAAGACTTTAATCAAATTTTACTTTTAAAACAAAAAATCATTGCCTTGTCGTAGGCAAAGTTGCCACTCTTATATTATTTTCTTCTCCATTATTTTTTAAAGGCATTTGCATTTTTTCTAAAAAATCCATCTCTTTAACAGCTTGTTTTCTTTGAAAATTTGTTAAAGCCGCATTGGCATAAGTGTTCGCATTACTTGCCTTAACTTGTGTTTTTTGTAATTCTAAGCTAGGTAAGGTATAATCTTTAAATTTTTGTTCTTCAAAATCTTGTCTTTTTTCGTTTAAGGCTTGATTTTTTTCGGCTAATTCTTGATTTTTCTTGCTTAAATCAGTTTGCTCGTTAAATTGTCTTTGCCTTTCTTTAAATTCTTTCTCATTAATAAGCGTTGTTTGAAAATCCTTAATTGAATTTGCTGTATTTTGTAAATATTGATTAACAGAAGCGATCCCTAATAATCTATTTTTATTTGTACTTTCTACATTTGCTGCTAATTGACTTAATATACCACTTCCTGCATTAATACTAGGCCTTGCCATTTTCACTCCTTAATAATTCTTGTTCTTTTTTTTCAAAAAAAGGCGGATTTATATATAAATACCCCTTATTTCCATTTATCTCATAAACTTCTAAAAAATCATTTATTAATTTTTTATCATTTTTAGGCACTTTAATATTAATTTTATTTAAAACTTCATCAAGCAAAAAAACATTTAAATTATAAAAATCATAAGCCTTTAAGCTGTCCATATATTCTAAATTTCCTTCGCCTGCATAAATATAAAAACGCTTTTTTTCTAAATTCTCATAAAACTCGCCAAATTTGCAAATTTTTAACTCATTTTCGCCATTTTTTAAAACCTGTTTAAAAATGGTATTTTCGTATTTATCTTTAAAAAATATAAGGCAATCTTGTCCACTATAATTTAAAATACGCATTTTAATCCCTTGTAGTGACACTATAATCGCTAGCTGCCGCGCTTATTGTAGCATTTGCCTTTTTTCTTTCTTCGTTTAATTCGTCATATCTTTGATTTTCGATTTCATATTGTTTAGCTAATAAATCGTTCATTTTTCGTTGTTCTTTTAAGGCCGCCTTATTTGCCGAATGTGTAGAAAAGGCGCTATATAAGTTGGCCGCACCTGTTAAAGCGCTCCCTGCTGCCCCGACGGCTGCTGTATCCATTCCAAAAAGCGTACTATTTGCTGCACTACTTCCTAAATTACCCGCTGCGCTACTTGCTGAAGTTGTACCTGTACTTGTTAGCGAAGAAGTTACAGGAGTTAAATTTGAAAAAGAAGAAGTGCTTCCTAAACTTCCTAAATTATTACCTAAATCCACGCTACTAATTGTACCACCACCTAATGTGCTATATCCACTTACACCTAGATTAATCATCTTAAATCTTGTCCTTTCTTAGTTTGAGTTGGTTCTTCTTCATTAGCCAAATTTAAAGCTAAATTACCTTGGGCTTGATATTTCATAGCCTTAGCCTTTGTTTCTAAAATAGAGGCTTTTAGCTGTTCTATGCTTAATTCTTGTTGCATTTGCATTAATGGAGCGTTTGCTTCCATTGCTTTTTGATTATTTTCTTCTTTTATAGCTAGTAATTCTTCTAAATCAGCTACGATTGGCGAATCTGTATCTTTAAGCATTAATGGAAGTATATCAGCTACTAAATCAGGCCTTATACCAGCCAAGGTTTTAAGCATTTCAGACCAGTGAGCAAATCTTTCTTCCCTACCTTGAGTTTTAAGTTGAGTTTTAAATATTAAATCAAATTTGCCTATTTTAATCTTATTATTTTCGTTTGTATTAATTTTAAAATATCTTTCGCCTATCTTTTCATCGACAATTTTAAATACTTGTTCTTTTGTAAAATAATGAGTTATATAATCAAGTGCTTTTTTAAAAATGTTTTTATCCATTAAATCACTAGCCTTTAAAAAATCTTGCATTCCCATAAGCCCAGCGTCTCTTCTTTGTGCTATTGCTATGCCACTTTGTCTATTAATCGCCATTCCTAAAGCCTCATCATTAAGGCCGCTTAAAATTTTAGCTAAATTTCTTTTCTCGTTTGCCTTTTGAGAAAGTGCTTGAATATCTGCGTGGTGTTGGACAAATTCTATTTTTTTTTCCTTTAAAGCATTGGATCTAACCTTGGTGAATGAATTATCCAAACTCGCACTTTCTATAAATTCATTCACATTTATAACAGCATCTTCTTCATAAAATGCCTTTAAAGAGCCCATCATGTTAGCCATTCTATTTTCAGCAAAATTTATATAATCTTGCAATGGCTTAATATCCCTAAAAAGCCCGTACCATTTTAATTTCTCATCTATATTAAATTTTTGAATTATAAAAGGGTGACAACCATTTTTAAAAGGCATTTTTTCATATAAATATATGCCACCTTCTTCATGCCAACAATATCTAGAAAAAACTTCTTTTCCATTATGATTTTCTAGAATATAAGTTTCTATAACAAAAACGCGATCGTCGTAATTTTGATGGTTAGTTATAAGTGCTTTATTACCGAAAAGCTTTTTAGCTACCTTTTTACTTAAATTGGTAGTTTTATGAAAACGTCTTGCGTCCTTTGCGTCCTTTTCTACGCTATATCTGTCAATCAAAAAACAATCACTTGGAATATTTTTAATTGATAAATGATAATCCTTGTCCTCATCTTGTTCAATCCAAAGTTCACACACTGCCATTCCAAAAATAAGGTCCTTATCTCTTTTTAGAATTTCTTTTTCATATTCTTCACTTTCACTAAATATTTTAAGTAAATCGTTTAATAAATCAGCCAAGACCTTATCTTCTTCTTGACGTCCTAGTACTTTTAATTCTTGTATGTTTTGTGCTTTATATCCTAAAATTTTATTAACTATCATTTTAAAAATATTTTCAATTATAGGAGGTTGGCCACGACTATTTAAAATCGCTAAGGTATCTTCGCTTAATTGATGGCCATGATAATATTTTTTACTTTCTAAATATTCTAAAACTGAGCTTGAATTTGCTTTTAAATCTATGTCGTATATTTCTTTTAATTCTTCTAAGCTTTTCAATTTATAACCTTTTTTTCTTTAATTTTAATTTTAAAACAATTTTAATTAAAGGGTTAAAAGCTTTTAACCCTTTAAAAAGCTTTTTTAAAAAAGTAAAATTTTATAAAAAAAGGAGTTAAAATGTTTAACTTAAATGAAACTGAAAATATAACACAATCTAAGCAAGAAAGCTTTAAGCTCATTAATTTAAGGGCTTTTAAATATATAGGTAAAAAAGATTTTATTATAATTGATGATAAAGGCATAAAAACTACTATTAAGACAAATGAGATAATTTTATTAAATGATGATGAAAGGGCTGATTATTATGCTTTTAAAAAAGCCCTTTTTAGCGAAGTTAATATTAATGATTTAGGCTTTTAAAAATGAATGCAACCCGCTTTATACAAAATCTTAACCAAATTCAAAAAACTTTTTTTGATAGTGAATTTTTTAAATTTATTAAAAACTCTTCTTTCAGTGATGAAAGTTTAGCAACTATTCTTGGCGATTTTGCTAAAACTGCCATGCAAGGTGCTTTAAATTTAGAAGAATTAGAAATGAAAGATAGAGAATTAAGCCTTATGGAAGAAAAAACAAGGCAAGAGCTTGAAATTGGTCTTTTAAATGCTAAAAGTGCAAACAGAAACGCACAAGCTGAAACTTTAAAAAGCCTTATTCAAGCTGAATCAATGGTAAGAAGTGTTAGTGATAATGCGGCCATTAATAAGGCTAATTCCTATGTGGGCTTTTTAAATGTTGTAGGTAATGCAAGTGAATCAGATGCAATCGCCTCACACTCTTCAAACGTGGTTAAAACAATAAGTGGTATTAATACAAATAAACTCGAGGGCTATGATGAACCGCTAAAAAAATTTAAAAATGAGATATTTGAACTTATTAATATAGGTGATGGAGGCAAGGAAGTATTTATTTTTAGTCCAAAACTTGAACTTTTAAGAGGTGAGTTTATTAAAATTATGGGATTTACAATATATGAGAACACAACTTGCCGCTTTATTATTAATGATGATGAGGATAAACCTATATATACAAGGACTTTATTATATAAGAGCGATGATTTAGGAGAAATAAAAATCAGGTTTGAATGTGAAAATTTACAAAATGAAGTTAAAAAAGATGAAATATATTTAAAAATAATCGACGCAAGGCTTGAAAAATTACATTAAAAAGCTTTTAACCCTTTTTTTAAAAAGGGTATTTTTTTAAAATAAGCTAAATTTTAAAAAGGAGTGTTAATGTTAAATGAGTTTGATGACAGAGAAGAACAGCTTGAACTCGCCGCCTTGCAAAAGGAGTTAGAACAAGCAGGGGCGTCAATTGAAAAAGACTTTGCTTCTTATATGGCAAAAAATACCACATCTGAGCTAGAAGAGTTATTTTTTGAAAATAAAGAAGCCTTTTATATGCAAATTTTACAAAATCAAAATATTTTTCTAGAAGAAAATATTAATCCAAAACTAGCTAGAAGCAAAGAGCTAGAAGGTAAAATAAGCGAAAAAAAATCCCTTTCAAATATACAAGCAGCAGCACAAAATTTTTTACAAAGCCACCCTGATGTTGATATAAATGACCTAATGCGGTTTTTTATTGAAGAATTAGGGGCTAAGGTAAAGACACAAATTGAAAGCTTACCGCCTGAGCAATTCTTTGAGGCACTTTATGAGCTATATAAAAGAGCAAATAAAGAAGAGGTGATAAATGAACCTTTACCAAAAAAACTAAGTGGCGTACCGAGTGATACTACACAAAGAAGTATGCAAGATAATGACTTGCCAACACAAAGATTATAAAAAAGGAGTAAAAAATGCCATTAAATGCATTAAACAAAATTAATATTGAAAATTGGAACGATCCTGAAATTGGCGTTGCAGTTAGGCACGAAATAGCTAAGGTTATTGAAAATGCCTCTTGGGAGGGAAGCAAGCTTGAGCCTTTTATAGGAAGAGGCGAAGATAGAGGCATAAGAACCTATAAGGTGGAAGAACCAGGCGTTTATCAACCACGTCTTCAAGCACAATTAACAGGCGATGGAGTTGTAGGGAATGCTGATTTTGATACAAATCTAGACCAACTAGCAATTTTAAGTCAAGCTGTATATCCAAAAATTGTCGGTAATTCTATGAGAAGTGAGATAAGTTACCATCAAAAAATTAAGCAAGTAGATTTTATCAAACAAAGCACTATAGGACTTACAAAATGGATAAGTGATAAAAGAGATAAAAGCATTTTTGCAAGTTTGATTAATGATTTAAGTAATGTAGTGGTAGCCGATGCTACAAATGGCATTAAGGATAGTAGCAAAGCAAAAACAACACAAGAAGCGACCCAGGCTATTGTTGAAGGTGATGTATTAACTATGAAAACCATTAAACAAGCTATTTTAATGGCAAGGGTTGGAAAAAATTACAAAAATAAAGAAGCCTTTCCTATTAAGCCCGTAAAATCAAATTTACACACTTATGGAGGTATTCAAGTAACTCATTATAGCTATATAATCTTGCTTGATTCTTATCAAATACAACAACTTCAAAGAGATCCAGAATGGATTAACGCACAAAAGGTAGGATTAAGGGGCGATAAAAATAATCTATTTAGTGGAATTGCAGGTGTTATTGATGATTGTCCTGTTATAGATATGGGGGTGTGGTCGAAACTTAGCACAGGCCTTGCAAACTCAACTATAAGTGATTCTGATTTTAATAAAAATATAGATTCTCGCAATGTTACTCAAATAACACCACCTTCGAGCTATGCAAAAAGCCAACCTGTATCAATAGGCTTTTTAATAGGGGCAAGTGCTGTTATTATGGCGGGGGCTGATACACCTACTTTTTATATAGATGACAAACAAGATTTAGGACGCAAGACAATTGTTGGTGTCGATAGAGTTTTAGCTATTGCAAAAGCTAAATTTAAAGACAGCGAAGGCTATACAACCGCTTATAATGATAGCGATTTCGCAGTTATAGGTATAGCCTCGAGTATGGAATAAAGGAGAAAAAATGGCAACTCAAAGAGTAAAAAATATTAGCTATTTAGCTAGGGTAGAACTTGATTTAAGCGAGGCGGAGGTAAGTGGGGATATTTTTATTATTCCAAGCGGGGCTGAAATTTTAGCATTAAATGTAGAAGTAGCAGAGGCGGGCGATGCAGGTCTTAAAATTGATTTAGGTCTTAATGATAGTGCTGAATTTTTTGCAAACGACCTTATAATTGATGTTTTAGGCAATCACGCCTCAAGCGTGGTAACTACAAGCACAAAAGAAAGCTTAATTAATTATACATTAAGCACGAATGCAACCCAAGGTAAGCTTATATTTAGACTTCACTACTTTTTACCGAGTGAAATTTTAGCTGAATATTAAAAAGGATTAAAAATGATTTTGTTAAATAAATTAAATGATTTTGAAAATAAGCAAAATACCTTAGATGCACTTTTAAACGACTTACAAAATAAGATAAGCGAAGAGGCCTTAAACTTAGTTTTTAAATCAGCGTTTGAAAATGAAAAAGACAGTTTTTTAAACGAAATTATTAAGCAAAATCAAACCCTTTTAAGTAACGAACAAAACTCTTTAAATAATGAACTTCAAAACACCTTAATAAGCCTTTTTAATGACAATTTAGAAAACATTTTAAAAGGCTTTAAGGATGATGAGAGCTTAAAAGAAAATTTTTTAAAGCTTTTTGAAAATTTTTTAAACAATAATAAAACATCACTTTTAAAAGAATTTTTAAAAAACTTAGATTTAAGCGATTTTAATGCCTTAAAAGATGAAAAAAGCAAGGATTTAGAAAATTCTTTAAATGATTTTAAGCAAGAATTAACCCAATTACTTTTAAATATAGATAGCTCTAAAGAGTTTCAAAATTTAACAAAGGATTATTTAAAAGAAAATGGCGAGAATTTATTTAAAAATATTGATTTTTCATTTTTAAAAACTCAAATTTTAAAAAACAATGATTTTAAAAATTATATCAAGGCTAATTTAAGGGCAGTGATTAATGATAAACTAAGCTATAAGATTTTAAAGGATTTTATTATTAAAGCCTTAAAAGAAGATGCAAAAAAGGTCTTTGATGAAAGTTTAGCCTTGCATGAAATTATTAATAAACGATTTGAAGCCTCCTTGCACTTAGAGGCTATGAATTTACAAAGCGAATTAGCAATGCTAAGCAAGAATTTAAATTATATTAATGATTTAAATCTAGCACAAAAAAGAGCAAACGATATTAAAAATAATAACATTATTAACAAAACTTACGAGGTACAATAATGGATTTACAAAATTATTTAATTAAACTACCCGAACAAAGTCAAGAAAACAGCGAAAAAACGCAAGAAAATAATAATCAAGGCGAAGTTATAAACCAACCATTAAACTCTGATTTAAATGCACAAAAAAGCCTTTTAAATAATATACAAGAAAAAAAGGATTTTTTAAAAAATCAGAATTTAAATGAAGAAGAAAATTTTAGCAATGATTATAAGCAAACAGGCATTAAATACCTAGATCAAAAAATAGCAAATGATAATCTTACAGCTATGGATGCTTATATAGCAAGGAAGTATCTAGGAGTGGATTTTAATAATATTAATTTAAAAGCCAAGGTAAATGCAAATTTAAAAACTACAAACCAAAATGCTATTAATAATAGTTTAACCGAGCTTTCAAATGGTATTGATATAACCACAAAGGCAATTGAAAAAAGCCAAGAAAACACAGGAGCCCTTGCAGGATTTAACAGAATGCTAAATGATAAAACGGGAGGCTTATGGTCCTTGGATGATAAAGAGCAAGAATTTAAAGTTTTAAATGATGGCGTAATATACGCACACGCAAACGCAGCTAAAACAGGAGGTAAGACCTCGAATTTAGACGTAGAAAATGCAAGAAATATCGTTGGTGCAGGTTATAGTAATAAAAAAGACTTATTAGGAAAATACATAGGCAGCATTAAGGTCCAATCAGCAAAGCTAGGAAATGAGATAAGTAAGGCCCTTGATTTAGGTATAAATGTAGATGATAGGTACTTACAAAAATATGAAAATCTTTTAAAAGGAATAGAATATTTTGAAAATAATGACAAAAATAAGACAGATTATCAAACCTTTATTAATCTAATTACAGGTAAAAATCAAAGCCAAGAAAACACAACACAAAAAATTGAAAAATTTACACCAAGGAAAGAAAAGATGGAAGAAAATAAAGCTAGTTTAAATTATTATGATAAATACGCACAAAATAATTATATAAGCAGTGAGCCTTTACAAATAGCTACTGAATCAAGTTTTAGTAAGTATTTTAAGCATTTAGGTAATAAATGGCAAAATGAAAATAAACAACAAAAAACAAAAGAACAAAGCGACGCTTTTAAAAATGCCTTTGGAAAAAATGCGTGATAGTTAATGATCTTTTATTGCAACTTAGATTAAGGTTAAGAGATGAAGATTTTAAGAATCTTAGATTTTCAAATTCTTTTTTAATCGAAACCTTGTCTTTATGGCAAAATAAGCTTTTAATGAGTTTTGACCTTAATATAATATCTCAAAAACAAAATTTAAGCGAAAAAATAGATTTTTTACAACTAAAATTTGAACCACTAAAAATAATCGCGGCTAAGTTTAATAATATAAATATTAAATTACTACCTTTAAGCACGGCCCTAAAAAGAAAAGATAATATAAGAGTTTTAACGCAAATTAAGCATAATATTTATAAAATTATGCCTTTTAGCCAAGGACTTTTAGAGCTTTTTTACATACCTAAACAAAGCTTGATTAATGAAGAAAGTGAACTAATAATTGATGATAGCTTTAAAAATGCCTTAATATATGGCGTTTTAAGTGATGTTTTGCAAATTGAAACAAGTAATAATAATTTAAATAAGGCCTCATTATATACAAAATTATACGAAAAGGAATGCGATTTTTGTAGGGGCTTAACAGCAAATTTAAGAAATGGTGAAAGCTTAATAACAACACCTTATACAAAAATTTAAAAAATGAATAAGCAATTAATACAAAAAGAACTAATTTTAAGAGAATATGCAAGAAGAGATTTTAAGACCTTTTTAGTATTAAAATGGCAAAGATATAATAAGGCTGATTTTTTAGATAATTGGCATTTTGATTATTTAGCTAAAATTTTAAGCTTAACTTTAAAGGATTTTGCCTTTAAACAAGGCTTAAAGCCATTCACTAGGCTTATAATTAATATGCCACCATCTTATGGTAAAACTGAAACAATTGCTAGGAGCTTTATTGCCTGGGCCTTAGGACAAGATAGGTCGCGAAAAATTATATATATATCTTATAGTGATGAGTTATGTAGAAAAATATCAAATCAAATAAGAGATTTAATTAAATCTAGCTTCTGGCAAAGTGTATTTAAAGAAAAGCCTATTTTTTTACAAGATAACTCAAGTGAATTTATTTTAAAAGAAGGTGGAGGGCTTTTTGTAACCACCTTAAAATCAGCCCTTACAGGTTTTCATGCAAATAGTATATTTATTGATGATCCGATTAAGGTTAGCGAAATATCGAGCAAATCAGCAAGAGATAGCGTAAATAATAATTTTAAAGAAAGTGTTTTAAGCCGTTTACAAGATAATTTTTCAAATATAACTATTTTAATGCAAAGGCTTAGCGATGATGATTTATGCGGATTTTTACAAAATGAAAAATATTTTGAAAAAAGCGTAATTGATACCTGGAAAATTATCAAGCTTGAAGCCTTAAACAAAAAAGAAGAGATTTATCAAATTTTAGATTTTAAAAAAATAAGAAAGGCAAATGAGCCATTATTTGAAAAAAGGCATAATTTACAAGAATTAAATGATTTAAAAAAACAAATGGGCGAGGATGAGTTTTCAACGCAATACCAACAAGAAGTGCAAGTTAGCGAGGCGGGTTATTTTGAAGAGATAAATTTTAAAATAATACCTCCTTATGAGTTAGGGCCTTGTAACGATTATATATTCGTAGACAATGCCATGTCTTTAAAAACAAGTGCTGATAATCGTGCAATTACTTGTATAGGTGTAGAGAAAAAGGGCGATTTAGAAAGATTTGTGATTAAGGATTGTTTATATGGTATTTTTAGTGAAGAGCAAACCATTGAAAAAATTATAAGCTTATTATTAAAATATCCCAAGGCAACGCTTTTTATAGAAAGTGAAGGAGGAGGCATAACCTTATATAGATTACTTTTAAAAGAGATTATAAGGATTAATGAAAAACTAAAAAAAGAAAAAAAAGAAATTATTATAAATGAGATTAAATTATATAATGCTAGTCGTAAAATCTCAAAGGTAGAAAAGATTAAGGCCATAAGGCCTTATTATAATTTGGGTAATTTAGTTTTTTTAAATACAGCAAGTGGCTTAAATCAAATTAAAAAAGAATTACTAGCCTTTAATCCAGAAAAGCCATTTAGAAGAGATGATTGTATAGACACAATTGCCTCTGCGATTGCTAATGAAGAAGTAAGACCACCTTTTATAAATGAAAGCTTTTTTACTCAAAAAAATCCAAGGCACAGACAAACTTTTAACTCAGCGTGGAGAATATAATTTAAATGCACAAAATCGCCCTTAAAATCCTTAAAGATTAAAAAAAGGTATAAATCCCTTAATTAAACTTATTTTTAAAAATAAAGGCAAATTTAACCTTTATAATAACAATATTAAGTTATTAACACATTCATTTAAAAAAAATATTAATTAAAAATTAATAAGTCACTTTTTTATTTTCAGCCATTGTTTTAAAATAATCAATAACCTTCGCTTAAATTTATAATTATTTGTCTTTTACTAAATAATTTTTAATCATTTTATAATTTTTTTAAATATCTTCTAATTCTTCTATATTATCTTGTAGCTCATCTAAAATAGAAAAATCAAAATTATCTAAATCACTACTTTTTGGCAAAGGGGTAAAGAAAAGCTCCCTTTTTTCTTCGCTTATATCAACTATGCCTAAAATAATATTTTCAAACTCAATCAAAAGCCCACATTTTTCTAAATCTAAATCACTATATAAGCCACCTAAATGTTTTAAAAAATAATTTTCATAAAAGTCTATATAATCAACCGAGCTTATATCTAGCTCTTCATTTTCAAAATCTAACACCTCAAAAACCTCTTTAATATTAATCTCAGTAAATTTAATCTCCTCGCCTTCTTCATCTTTTTTAATCTCAATTTCGCTAAAATATAGCTTATTATCACTTTCATTTAAAAAATATACCTCATTTTTAAGCTTTGCTATATTTGTATAATCCTTAGTTGTCGTTGTTTTTTCTAAATCAATCTGCTTAAAGGTTGGATAATAATATATAAAGGCGTTTAGAATTTCCATAATTGAATCTATATAATACCAAGCCTTTTCCTCTGCTGTATAATCGCCATTTTGTAAGGTTTCATAGCCATTTGTTTTAAGTTTTTCTTGTAAGGCGGCGAGCTCTTCTTCGCTTTGTTCTTTGCCCTTAAAATCATTTAAATGTAAAAAATCAAAATCCATTCTCTGTCCTCTTGAATAAGCCTTCATTTTATCTAAAAAATCATTTTGTATCATTTTAGGATAATAAATTTCAACCTGCTCTTTAAAAATTCTTTTATAAACTTGTTCTGCTGTATTATTTATATTAAAATATAGGGCAATTAATTCATTAAAGCCTGCTGCTATTCTTTCACTAGCCCTTTTTATCCTTTCTTCTAGGGTATCTTGTCTTGCGCTTAAAGGTAGGTCAAAACTCGTTAAAGGTATATCAAGTTGCATAAGATTAGAATAAAAATTAATATTTCCTGCATCATTAACCTGACCTCTGTTCATTAATTTTTCATCTAAACTATTCCTAGTATATTGCCCTAAAATGCCTTTGTTTGTATCGTAGCTAATATTAGGCGAATAAGTTTCACTGCCACCTGCATTTGATAGATAAATACTCCCATTTGCAAAGATCTCATAAGGACAATATATTAAAAAATGCGTTATTTGATCCTTTGCGTATTTAGCATCTTTTAGATTTTGAAGACTTGCTGTTTTATCACTTATCATGGCCGCTTTTACTGCTAAAAAGGCTAAGACATGTTGTTGGCCTTGCATATATATACTTATAGCCCAGGTCGCTGTCATACCCGCAACGCCTACAACATAACCAGCCCATGTATACCAAGCCATTCCTGAAGCAGGGGTAAAAACAACGCTTATAACTACAACCACAACCAAGCTTATAAGATTTACTACAAAATTACCTCCAAAAAAGCTTTCATACCATTTTTTTTCGCTTTTTGCCTTTTTATCCGCATAAGACCAAGCCGGTCCTTTTCTTTCTTCAAGCGTTAAACCAAGGCCATATTTTTCACTTATTTCTAAATATTGCCTTAATTTTTCATCATAATACCTTCTTCTCTTTTTCTTCCATTTATTCCAAAAGGCCATTAATCAGCCTTATTTAAAAGGGCTAATAACTCAGCATCGCTTAAATTTTCTAAGTTATTATTTTTAGCATTTAAGGCACTTAGATTAACTGCGTCCTTGCCATAAATTGCCGTTTGTAAATCTAAAAATATCTTAGCCACCCTTTCAGCACCTGCAATAACAGCTAGATCGTATTTATTATCTCCTTTTAGTCTTATTATACGCATTAACTCGTCCTTAGCTAAAATAGCACTTAAGGCTATATTTTTATGAATAAAATTAACCGACATGGCCTCTATTAAGATTTTATCCGTACTTGCATCGAGTAAATTATTAAGAATTGTTTCATCAACCTCATTACAAACCTCGCCTAAATTTTCTTTAATTTTTTGTTTGATTTTTATGCTTTCATTATCTAAAACGCTTATTAATTCTTTTTTTAATAAATCATTATTAATAACTTCCGGTTCGATTGCCTTTAAAGCCTTGCCTTTTTCCCATTTTTCATTTTTTACCCAATACATTAAGGTTCTATAACTTATATTAAAATATTTAGCGACCTCCTTTGCACTTTTTCTATTACTCTCATAATATATTCTAATTTCAGCTTTATTTTGTATAGCCATTTAAACTCCTTTTCATATTTTTATTGTTAAAATCACTTTAGATGCTTTTCAATAAGCGTTAATAAACCACATTTATTAACTTGGTGGGAATAGCATTGTCTAGTTTGGCTTGGGCGTGGACTTGTTATAAGCTGGACGTTAAATTTTCCAACTCTAAACTATAAATAACATTTTTATCCTTGTCTATTATTTGTTTTAAAGTTAAAAGAGCATTTGCATTTTTATCGTTTATAATAAAATTACTATTAAATCTAAAAATATTTATATTTTTGTCTTTATTTTCACTTATTAAAATAGCATTTTCAAAAAGTTCTTTCAAATGTTTTCCTGTTCTAAAATGTTCTATCTCACTAAAACCATTTTTTAAACTTTTTTCTATAGCCTTTGTACTGCTTATTTTTCCTATTGTACTATTTGTAATTAAGGCCTTTAAATTATTATTTTTATTTGTTATAAGTTTATTTTTTAAAGACATTAAACTTTCTTTTAATTCTTTTCTTAAAATATATAAGCTTTGTTCGTTTTTTGTATTTAAGTTTATTTTTTGTTCTTTATAGCCTTTATCTTTTAAATTTTCTTTTTCAATTT
>NZ_VJNT01000004.1:0-6474 GCF_008633895.1 Campylobacter sp. LR264d | reverse complement strand
CTAATAATTCTTTTTTTTCACAAAATCTTTAAAATTTAAATTTAGCTTAAAATCCTTAAGTTTAGGCATTTGATTCCTTAAAAATTTCTTAATAAAAGTTTGAAAATAGTAGTTTTCAAACTTTTAAGGTTATTTTAAGTTTTAAGGATTATTTTGCATTTAAATCGTAAAAGGGTTTTAACCTTTGGGACCTTTGATTTGTTTCATTTTGGGCACCTAAAGCTTTTAGAAAGGGCTGCTACTTATGGAGATGAACTTTTTGTAGGTATTAGTTCAGATAAACTAAATTTTAGCAAGAAAAATCGTTATCCTATAATGAATGAGATAGAAAGGGCTCATATAGTAGCTGGTTTAAAATTTGTAAATAGCGTATTTTTAGAAGAAAGTTTGGAGTTAAAAAGAGAGTATTTAAAAAGATATAATGCTGATATTTTGATAATGGGCGATGACTGGGCTGGTAAGTTTGACGAATTTAAGGATATTTGTGAGGTTATTTACTTGCCAAGGACACAAAATATATCAACTAGTGAGCTTTTACAAAGAATTAAAAATGACTTTCAAGGCTAGGTTGATTTTTGCTTATAGACAAAGCAGAACTAAGCTTTTTTTGGTTTTTGCTTATATTTTAGAAAGTCTTTTACAAAATGCAAGATTAAAACGAGCAGACAAATTAATCAATTTTTTAGATTTTTTTAATATAAATTTAGCAAAGCTTTACAAGGCAAGATTATATTTTACAAAGGGTGATTTTGAAAAAGCCTTAACTTACATAAATGCCTTTTTAAGCAAAACAAAAAGCATAGATGCAAGTTATTTTAAATGTGAAATTTTAAAATTTTTAGGAAAAAAAGAAGAAGCCTTTATCTTAATAGAAAATTTAATTAAAACAAGTGATAGGATAAAGTCTTGGGATATCTTAGCAAAATTAATACAAGATGATAAAGATTTTTTAAGAGTAGAAAAAATTTATAAGCAAAATTTAAATAATTTTACCAAATTTAAAAGTCATAAACACGAGATAGCAAGGCATTTAAGTTGTATTCAAATTCCCATAAATAGCGAAGAAGTTTTTAAATTTCAAAAAAATTTAGTAAAAGTTGTGCTTTTAAGTGGCAAAAATCAACAATCAATCAAAAAAGCAATGTCTTTAAAAAACGCCCTACAAGCCTTGCAAGATTTAGACAAGCTTTTTAAAAAACACAATAAAGAATATTTTTTAATAAGTGGTACTTTCTTAGGTCTTATTAGGGATAAAAATTTTATAAGCACAGATTATGATATAGATTTAGGCGTTTTTGATATAAAGCTTAAAGACTTGCAAAGTATGATTATAAAAGATAGCAATTTTATCTTAGCTAGTTTATACCATGAACATTTTGTGCAGTTTTATCACTTAAATGGCATTTATATAGATATTTTTATACATTATAAAGAAGGAGATAAAATTTATCATAATGGGGATTTTTTAAGGTGGAAAAATTCCTTTTTTACCCTTACTGATTATGAATTTTTAGGCTTAAAGGCAAAAGCCCCTTTAAATCATAACTTATATTTAGAAGAAAATTACGGTCCTAATTGGCAAGTACCAAAAAATAGCTTAGAATTTAATAGCTTTTTAGATACTCCAAATTTAGAAGTAACAAACGAAAAACAAATGATAATTTGCCTTTATTATTTGTTAATGAGTGATTTTGCTAAAAATAATAAGAAAAGAATTTTAGAAAAACTTAAATTTTATAAAGAAGATGAATTTATAAAAGAATGCTTAAAGGATGAAAATGAATAAAGCCTTATTTTATCTATTTTATTTGATTGCTATGAAAATTTATCATAGGGATAAGGATTATGAAAAAGCAAGAATGTACTATGAAAAAGCTAGTAAATATATGCCAGAACACGCAAAAAATTATTTTAAAATAGGCATGTGCTTTTTTAAGGTACAAGATTATTCAATGGCGATTGATGCCTTTAATCACGCCTTAGAACTTAACCCAAATAATGAAAACTGGAAACAACAATTAAATCAAGCTGAAGACGCAAACACAAGCATTTTTAAGGCTGAAAAATTATGGTGGAAAGAAATTTTAGACTTAGAACATTTAATTAATAAAAAGGGCAAAAAATACATTTTACTACTTGACCTAGCTACTGCCTTGCAAAAAATGAAGTATTTTCAAAGGGCAGCTAGTGTTTATGAAGAATGCATTAAGCTTTGTGAAAACAAGGAAAAACTAAGTACTTTATACTATGAAATGGGTTATTGCCTACAAATGCTTAATGAAAATGAAAAGGCAAAAAAAGCCTATGAAAATGCTATAAAGCAAGATAGTTTAGCTAGTGAAAGTAAAAATGCAAAATTAATTGGAGTTGGAATTTTCCATGAGATAAATGGCAGGTGGTCCTTGGCAAATAAGGCTTATTTAAAACAGCTTGAAATTAAAATTTCAGATGAATTATACGATAAAATAGGGCTTAGTTATGAGATTTTGTATGATTTTGAAAACGCACTAATTTATTATGAAAAATGTTTAGAATTAAACTATCAAAGGGCTTTAACGCATTTTAATCTAGCAAGAATTTATGAAAGAAAAGAAAATTTTCAAAAAGCAGTACTTCACTTTGAAGAAGCAGCAAATAGGACAAATGTAAAAAGAACTGAATATTTATATAGGCTTGGACTTTGCTTAGCTAAGTTAGGGCAAGAAAAAAGGGCAAATGAGGTCTTTTTACAAATGCAAATTGTAAGCGTTACTACACTTGTAGGGGGGGGGGAGATGAATTATGACCAAAGCATTGAAGAATCGCAATTTTAATTTTAAGGCTCGTTACAATCATTTTTATGAAAACGAACCCATAAGGGAAAAAACTATACTTTATGAGGTCTTTCATGGACGCCTTATGAGTTGCAATCCCTATGCTATTTTTAAAGCATTATTAAAGGATGAAAGATTTAAGGATTTTACTCATATTTGGGTCTTAGAAGATAGTAAATTTTTGCAAGATGAGTATAAGAGGCTTAAGAATTTAATAGTAGTTAAAAGGGGCAGTGATAATTACCTAAGATACCTTGCAAGTGCTAAATATCTTATAAATAATACTACCTTTGGGGAGTATTTTATACGCAAGCAGGGGCAATTTTATCTAAATACCTGGCATGGAACACCCTTAAAATGCCTTGGAAAGCATATAAAAACTTCTTTTATGGAACATGCAAACAGTCAAAGAAATTTTTTACAAACAACGCATATAGTTAACCCAAATGAATTTACTCAAAATGTTATCTTAAAAGACTATGATATAGCTGATATTTATAGTGGCAAGTCCTTAGTAAGTGGCTATGCTAGAAATGATTTAAATTATGATGAAGTTGCAAAACAAAGATTAAAGCAAAGGTTTAATATAAAAGAAGGCGAAAGAGTGCTTTTATATGCCCCAACTTTTAGAGGACATTTTGGCGAGGCAAATTTTGAGTACGAGATCATCACGAAACTCCTCAAAGAGTTAGCCGTAATGCCCTTTAAAATTCTTTTTAAAGGGCATTACGAAACTCTTAAATATATAGAAAAAATAGGCAGTAGAATTTATGATGCAAATGATAGAGATATTGACACGAATGAGCTTTTAAGCATAGTTGATATTTTAATCACTGATTATTCTAGTATAGCCTTTGATTTTATGTGTATGGATAAAAGTATAATTTATTATTGTTATGACTATGAAGAGTATAAAAAAGAAAGGGGAGTGTATTTTGATTTAAAGGACTTAGGGCTTTCTTATTGCAAAAGTATCGAAGAAGTAAAAGTTCTTTTAAGCGATGAAGGCTTTTTAAATAAAAAGGGAAAATATGCCCATTTAAAAGAAAAATTTTTTCCACTAGATGATAAAAACGCTACAAAAAGGGTGATTGATTTTTTCTTTTTTGATGAATTTGATGAAAGTAGATTATATAAAAAAGAACATAACAAAATAAATCTTTTATTTTTTGAAGGTCCCTTTATGCCAAATGGCATTACAAGTGCCTTTAAAAGCCTTGTAAATATCATTGACAAAGAAAAATACTCTATAAATGTACTTATAGAACCAGGCGGAATTGACGCATTTGCTGAAAGAAAGGCTATATTTAACGAGATTAAAGATAAATGTAACGTGCTTTGCAAGACGGGGGCTTTAAATTTAAGTGTTGAAGAGGAATTTTTACTAACGCATGTTGAATTTAGCATAAAAAGGACAAATGAACTACAAGAACAAGCCTTTAAAAAGGCATATGAAAGGGAATTTAAAAGAAATTTTGGCGATGCTAATTTTAACGTGTTAATCCAGTATGATGGCTATACTAGGCTTTTAAATCTCTTATTTGCCTATGCAAAAGGGGATTTTAAAAAGATAATTTATCTGCATAATAACATGTTAGGAGAGTGTCAAAAACGTTTTCCTTACCTTGAAATGACTTTTAATATCTATGATAAGTATGATTTTTTACTTTCTGTAAGTAAGGATACAAATGAGTTAAATTTAAAGGATTTAAGTGAGATTTATAATATACAAAAAGATAAATTCAAACCAGCTCCAAATTTCATAAATGCAGATGAGATTTTAGCAAAATCAAAGCTAGATTTAGACAAAAAGGGTTTAAAGTACTTTAAACAAGGCTTTCAAATCTTTATAAATATAGCCCGTTTAAGCATAGAAAAGGACCAAGCAAAGCTTATAAGGGCATTTTGTAACATTCATAAAAAATACCCAAAAACTAGGCTTTTAATCTTAGGCGATGGTCCTTTAAAGCCTGATTTAACTAGACTTATAAAAGAACTTAGACTTAAAAATAGTGTATTTTTACTAGGTTACATTGCAAATCCTTATCCTTACTTAAAAAAATCATCTTGTTTTGTGATGTCTTCCCTTCATGAAGGACAAGGGGTTGTCCTTCATGAAGCTATGCTTTTAAATATTCCAATAGTAAGTGTGGATTATGAATTTGGGGCGACAGAAGTACTTGAAAATGGCAAATATGGACTTATTACCCAAAATAATCAACAAGCCTTAGAAGATGGTCTTGAAGCCTTTTTGAAAGGAGAGGTTAAACAGGTGGAATTTAACTATCAAGCCTATAATGAAAGGGCTTTGAAGAATTTGGAAAGATTTATAGATAATGAATGATTTAAAATTTATAGCAGCTAGGATTGACGGGCTTGGAGGTCGTCTTTATACTATAGTAAATGCTATGATTTTAGCCTATAAAAGCAATTGTCAATGGGGTTTTTGTTGGCATGATTATTATAAAAGTGCTATAAAGGCTTATGAAAATATAGTAAAAGAAGAGGATTTTTTTTCTAAGGACTTTGTGCAAAAATATTCTTTTACTAAAAGCATAGCCCCTGGTTCTCCCTTATTTTTTCAAAATGGCAAAAAAAGCATAGAAGCATTAATAAAAAAGCCTTGGGACAAAGAATTTGGATATTACGCACCCTTGCTTAATTTAAATGATCAATTAAGCGATATAAGCGAGAAAGAATATAAAAATTTATTTGAGAAATTTTTTAAAGAAATAGATTTTTGCGATGAAATAAAAGAAAATTTAAAAAAGATTGATAATAAGGCAAAAGACTTAAAAGACTTTGTGGCTATTCATTTTAGAGGAAAGGATATAATTTATCAAGAAAACGTTAACATTTATTGCTTAGCTTCTATGTTTTATAAATTAATGCCTATTGAGATAGTAAAAGAGATTATAGAAAATGAAAAGGATAAAAATATAATCTTATTTTCTGATATGGATGAAAATGCTAAGATAGTTTGTGATGACTTTGCAAAAAAAGGCATTAAAATTCAACTTGCAAGTGAAATTTTAAAAGCTTATAAAACCAAAAGAACGAAGTATGATTTATATGAAGTATATTTTTTATCAAAGGCTAGGACAATTTATAGAGGGGGAAGCTCGCTTTTTTCTAGATTTGCTACCATGATAGGAAAAGCTAAAAGCGTAGATATTTATGCTGATAAAAAAGAAACAATAAATATAATATTAAAAAATCATAATTATTTTAAAACAGATGAAGAGTTAAGAGCAAGTTCTTTGTTTGTAGCTTATATGTTAGCTAAAGGGCAAAATTTTGATAAAGAATTTTTACTAGACTTGATTACAAAGGCAAATGCCTATAAACATACAAATGTAACTATAACTCATCATCTTATAATAATGCTTGGTTTAAATGAAAAATTTGATGAAATAGAACAATGTTTGCAAAAACAAGACTTAGATAAATTCAGCAAAAGCTTATTTTTAAAAACCTTTGCAGGAATAATTTTTAGTGAAAGTTTTGATATTTATTTAAAAGCAGCTAATGCTAATAGACCTTTAATTTGTTTTATAGCTTCTAAAATTTATGCTTTTAAAAAAGATTTATTAAAGGCTTTTCAATATGCTAAAATGGCTTATGATAATGGTAATTTACAAATTATTAAAGAACTTTATTT
>NZ_VJNT01000040.1:0-440 GCF_008633895.1 Campylobacter sp. LR264d | reverse complement strand
AGGAACTTCGTATAGCCAAAACGATTTAACTAGCTCACAAGGAATTCGCATAATGCGCGGAGGCAATATCAATAAAATCACACACAATTTAGATTTATTAAATAACGATGTTTATGTAAATCAAAAATTGTTTAGTAGTGCAAAACAGGTTCATAAAAACGATATTATCATTACTAGCACTAACGATATAGATAATATCGCAAAATGTGCTTTTGTTAATAAAAATGTTGATAATGCACAAATAGGCGCATTTTTACGAATCGTTAGAATCTCTGAATCTTTAAACGCAAAATATGTATTTTTTATTTTTGCTAGTGCGTTTTATGAGACATATATTCAATGTTGCGTGAGTGGAACTGTATCAAGTTTATTAAATATCAGAGATGAATATATAAACAATCTCAAAATCCCCCTTCCACCACTAAAAGAACAAGAAAAAA
>NZ_VJNT01000003.1:0-383 GCF_008633895.1 Campylobacter sp. LR264d | reverse complement strand
ATGAACGGAGGATTAACATATAAACCAAGCGACTTAAGGGAAAATGGCATAGCAGTATTAAGGGCAAATAATATTCAAAATGGACAAATTGATTATAATGGGTTAGTTTTTGTAAATGAAAATATGCAAATTTCATCAAAATTTTTTGCAACAAAAGGTGATATTTTAATGTGTGCTACAAATGGCAGTATAAATTTGGTCGGCAAAGTAGCCATGATAGAAAAAAATGGAATGGCATTTGGTTCATTTATGAGAATTATTAAATCTAAATATAATCGATATTTAAAATATTTTTTTGAAAGCACATATTTTAAAACGCAATTTACAGATATGCAAACAACTACAATTAATCAAATAAAACAATCAAGCTTAGAAAAAACTTT
>NZ_VJNT01000039.1:0-147141 GCF_008633895.1 Campylobacter sp. LR264d | reverse complement strand
GGTAGAGCATCTGACTCTTAATCAGGTGGCCGTTGGTTCGATCCCAACACGGGACACCACCTTCATGTTTTGTACCTAAGGACAAATAATGGCTTTTACAAATCTAAAAGAAGAAAATTTTACCGGGTCAAATTACATAAAACCAAAAAGATATAGCTATATAAGCAAGGGTAAGCTTTGTACTTGGGATTTTATACAACCAAAAGATAGCGTATCTGTTTTTTTATATCATACTAGCTTAAAAAGCTTTATTTTTGTAAGACAATTTAGAATTCCTATGTGGTTTCACCAAAATAACGATAAAAGCTATATAAAAGATGAAAATATGGGCTTTACTATAGAACTTTGTTCAGGTCTTGTAGATAAAAATTTAAGCCTTGAAGATATAGCAAAAGAAGAGTGCGTAGAAGAGGTTGGGTATTTGCCTAAGAATTTAGAAAAAATTGGAGATTTTTATACAGGTTTTGGTTCAGGCGTTAGCAAACAATCTTTCTTTTTTGCCAGCATTGATGAAAGTGATAAAATTTCAAATGGAGGTGGGGTTGATAACGAAGAAATTGAGATAATCTATGTTAAGGTTAATAAATTTGATGATTTTATTAAAAATCTTATTCATACTCCTTTATTAAATTTTGCTTATTTGTGGTTTATGAAGTATAAGGCTAAGGAATTTAATTTATAAGGTAATAAAATGTGTGTTTTATGTGGTGAAATGATAAGCTTTTTCCATTGGAGTGATACGAATTTTAAGGATAAAAAAAGCTTAATAACAGCTGGTGAAAATCAAAAAGATAGAATGAAAACTAGACTTCAAAAGGTAGCCATTTTAAATAAAATTTTAGAATTTTATGCCTTAAAACTTGCAGATTGGCAAGGAAGCAAATATATTTTAAGCAATAAAAAGGGTCAAAATGTTATCGTAAATGATTTAGGTGATTTATGGTTTAAGGCTAGTGAGCTTGAAAAATGCGAATTTGATGCCTTGGATGAGAATTTATTAAATTTTTTAAAAAGAAAAAATGCCTAAAATTTCAACTCATATAATAACTGGCTTTTTAGGTAGTGGCAAAACTACATTTTTACAAGAATTATTAAAAGATAAAAAAAATGAAAATATAGCAGTTATAGTTAATGAACTTGGTGAAATCGCCCTTGATGATATTTTGATTAAAAGCGAATTTGTAAGGGAAAAAACCTTGCTTTTAAATTCTGGTTGTATGTGTTGTAAACGCAGGGAAGACCTAGCCCTTAGCCTTAAAAATATACTAGATAAAATGGATTTAAACAATCAAAAATTACAAAGGGTTATCATTGAAACAACAGGTCTTGCAAACCCTGCCCCTATAATCTTTACCTTTTTAACCGACCCATTTTTAAGTAATCATTTTGAACTATCAAATATAATTACTTGCGTTGATGCGTTAAATGGCATAGAACATATTAAAAATAACGAAGAAGCTCTTAATCAAATAATTATAAGTGATTGTATTTTACTTACAAAATGTGATTTAAACCCAGATATAAATGAGTTAAGCAAGGTAATTAAGGGCTTAAATTCAAGCATACAACTCATAAAAAAAGCCGAATTTAACTTTGATGATTTAATTAACACAAAACACCAAGAAATTAATATTGAAGATACACAAAAACACAGCGACAATATAAATTCTCTTTGTTTTTATTTTGAAAATTTTATTGATTGGAATCTTTTTAGCATTTGGCTTAGTATGCTTTTGAATAAATATGGAGATAAAATTTTACGCGTAAAGGGCTTACTTGATATTGGAGAAAATACCCTTATTAACATAAACGGTGTAGGTCATTTAATCTATCCACCAACTCATATTAAAAGCGAAGAAAAAAACTCAAAACTAGTTTTTATAGCTAAGAATTTAAGCCTTGATAAAATAATTTTGTCCTTAGAATCTTTTTTAAACCTTAGTAAGCAAGAAGTAAAATTTAGGGTAGTTAAATTTTAAACTTATAAACTTTCGCTAAATTCTAAGACTTCAAAATATACGTTTTCTAAATTATTTAATTCGTTTTGAAGTGTTTTTAATTCTTCAAAAAGCTTATTTGTGTTTTCATAATCACTTGTTTTTGAAAGTTCTAAATTTAACTTTTTAATCTTTTTTTCTAAAAGTTCTATTTTTTCAGGGTATAAGTTTAAAATTTCATTTTGCTTATAGCTTAATTTTTTATTTTGTTTTTCTTTTATAGCACCTTTTTCTTTTTCTAAATTTAAGACAAAATCATCAAATTCTCTTAGTTCAAATTCTCTTTCTAAATACTGAGTATAAGACATATGTTCTATATTAATAACACCATTTTCAAAGACATAAAGCTTGGTTGCTAATTTATCTACAAAATATCTATCGTGAGAAACAAAGATTAAAGCACCCTTAAATTCCATTAAATATTCTTCTAAAATATTTATAGTTGCAATATCTAAATCATTAGTAGGTTCGTCTAAAATAAGCACGTCATAATCTTTTGTAAAAAGCAAGGCCAAGGCTACGCGATTTTTTTCTCCTCCACTTAGCACAGATACAGCTTGGCTTAAAAATTCCTTAGGAAATAAAAAGCTTTTCAAATAGCCATAAATATGCATATCATGGCCTCTAACCTGCACTCTATCCCCTCCATTTGGACAAAAAAGTTCTATTAAGCTTTTATCCGAATTTAACATAGCCCTTGCTTGGTCAAAATAACCTATCTTAATATCTGCATTTTTGACCTCGCCACTACTTAATTTATCTAAATTTAACAAAATCTTTAAAAAAGTAGATTTACCACAGCCATTTTGCCCGACAATGCCTATTTTTTCACCTTGCAAAATACGCGTAGAAAAGTTTTTAAATAAAATTTTATTATTTATGATTTTACTAGCATTAACTAGTTCAAAAATCATTTTTTGCTTATTAAAATTTGGTTTTTGAATACTAGAATTTGCCCTTAAAAGTTCTAGCTTTAATCTTTTTATTTCACCAGGATTTTTCTTTGCCTCCTCACGCATCTTAAAAATACGCTCCTTACGACCCTCATTTCTTTTTAACCTAGCCTTAACCCCTCTTCTTAACCACTCCTCTTCTGCTTTTAAATGCTTTATTAAGGTTTCATAGCTTTTTGATAAAGAGACTAGAATTTGTGCCTTTTTTTCTAAATAATAAGCATAACCTCCATTAAAAAAACTGATTTTACCACCTTCAATCTCAACGCAACGACTAGCGACATTATCTATAAAATATCTATCATGAGATATAAAAATAACGCAAATTTTTGAGTTTTTAAGCAATTTTTCTAAAAATTCACACATATAAACATCAAGGTGATTAGTTGGTTCATCAAGCAACAAAACATCAGGGTTTTGAAGTACTAAAATACAAAGATTAATCTTGCGAATTTCCCCACCACTTAAACTTGATATAGGTCTATTTTTATACTCAAAAAGCTTAAATTCCTTTAAAAAACGTTCTTTTTTTTGTTCTATATTCCAAGCATCTTTGCTTTCAATAAAATTAATTAAATTATTAATTTCTTTATGCAAATTCTTATTATCTAAATGTGTGGCAAGTTTTGCTTGTAGGTTTTCATATTTATTTAAGGCTTCATAAATTTCACTCAAATTTTTATTTATAAGTTCATCAAGGCTTAAATTTGTATTAAAATCAACTTGCTGAGTAAGCATTGCTATGCTTTTATCATTTTGCCTTATAATTCTTCCACTATCAAGCTGCAAGGTGCCAAAAATAGCCTTTAAAAGAGTCGATTTGCCCTCGCCATTTTTGCCTATAATGGCTATTTTTTCATTTTCATTAGCACTAAAATTTATCTCATCTAAAATAATTTTTTCGCCAAATTTTTTACTAGCTTTAATTAGTTCAATAAGTGCCATAAATGACTAAACTTCGACATATTTTACAAAAACACAAGCATCAAGTTCATTTAAAATATCAAGCACCTTTTGATTTATACACTCATCAACCAAAACAACAGCCAAAGCATAACCAAAGCCATCTCGTCCAAGCCTAAAATCAGCTATATTTATATTATTTTCAGCTAAAACTGAACTAATAGTAGCAATAACGCCTGGAATATCTTTATTTTTAAAGACTAGCATTTTTCCCTTTGGCTTAAAATCCGTCTTAAAGCCATTTAAGGCAACAATTCTTTGTTCATCTTCGTTAAACACGGTGCCTGAAACACTAACCACACTATTATCAGTAGAAATTTTTACGCTTAATTTATTATTATAACCACTATTTGGCAAGGTTTCACAAGCTAATTCTATGCCCTTATCTTTTGCGATAAATTCAGCATTTACATAATTAATAGTCTCGCCTAAAATGCTATTTAAAGCCCCCACTGCTGCAAAGGTAAGCATTGAATTTGTATACTCGCCTATTTTACCCTCTGCTTCAAGTTTTATACTTTTTATAGGACTTTTATCAAGCTGGGCTGCTAGAAATGCCATTTTAGAAACAAGTTCTATATAAGGTTCCACAAAAGGAGGCAAATCCTCTGTTTTTATAGGCAAATTTAAAGCATTTGCAAAAACTATGCCTCTAGCTGCATTTAAGGCATTTTCACAGGCTTGTATGGCGATATTTTCTTGACTTTCTAAGGTATTTGCCCCAAGGTGAGAGGTAACTGAAATATTTTCAAATTCTAAAAGTGGGTGATTTGTGGCTGGTTCTTTTTCAAAAACATCAATGCCAAGCCAAGCAATTTTACCACTTTTTAAACCCTCACAAAGTGCTTCTTCTGTGTATAAACCACCTCTAGCACAATTTATAAGGCGAATTTTATCTTTCATTTTAGCTAATTCATTAAGCCCTATCATGCCATTAGTTTCTTTAGTTTTTGGGGTATGAATGGTTATAAAATCACTTTTTGTTAGAATTTCATCTAAGTGTTTAACACAAGTCATTTCTAAATCTGTAATCTTAGATGCTGGAATATAAGGGTCATAAGCAATAATATTCATTCCAAAGGCCTTTGCACGAACAGCTACTCTTGAACCTATATTTCCAAAGCCTATAATGCCTAGAGTTTTATCTTTTAACTCAATGCCGTACCATTTTTCACGTTCCCATTTTCTTTCAAATTTTAAAAAATTATGAGCGTTTACAAAACTTCTTGCCGAAGTTAAAAGGTGTGCCATGGTAAGTTCTACTGCTGCAATGGTATTTGCAGTAGGTACATTCATAACGATTACGCCTCTTTTAGAACAATTTTGTATATCTATATTATCTACTCCAACACCTGCGCGAACGACAGCTTTAAGCTTATTTGCATGGCTTAAAAATCTATCATCAACATCTGTTGAACTTCTAGTAATGGCAACATCAACATCTTTTAATAAGGGCATTAAATCATCTTTTGAAAGCTTTGTAGCATCGATAAGCTCGATATCTTCGGCATTTCTTAAAAGTTCTACTCCCTTATCTAAAATCGCATCACATACTATAATCTTCCTTTTCATAACCATATCTCCTTAGCCTGGGTATTAATTTTATATTTTTTAAGTTCTTGTATAATCTCATCAATTAGCTTTTTATTGCCTGTATCTATGAAAATTTCAGGGCTTTCTCCTGATTTTACTAAAAAATATTTTACATTAAAAGAATTTAAAATCTGCCTTAAACAAAACATAGAATAAATATCATATTTATTTACGATAAGTTGAAAATATTGATTCTTCTCTTTTAACTCGCTTGTGTCTGCGTCAAAATAAAGGCTATATTGTTCTGCTGCGGGTACAAAGTCCTTAGTAGTCCATTGAGAAAGTTCTCTTTGCCAAGCATTTTCATCATTTTCTTGCTTTATTAAAGCAGTGCTTGTATTTTCATCGTGAGTAAAACGAGGCAAAGAATTTGCACTAGCCCTAAATTCCCATAATAAATAAAAAACAACAAATAATAAAATACATAATAAGGCGATTAAAATCCCAAAAAGGGTATATTTTTTCATCTTAACTTAGCTGGTCTTTTATAATATCACCTAGGGTCATTTTATCATCGCTATTAATCTCATTTAAGGCCTCGCGTTCTTTCATCTTAACCAAATTCTTAACGCTTAAACGAATTCTATTTTTCTTTTCATCTATAAATACAATAGCTGCTTCAATTTCTTCTCCAACGCTTAATTTTTCAAGCATTGAAGCACTAATATCTTCTTTATGAATTAAAGCATCGACATTTTTGTTAAGTTCAACAAAAACACCAAAATCTTTAATATCCCTTATAATGCCCTTTACTATATCTCCTACCTTATGCGTTTGAGAATAAGTACCTGCCGGACTTTCGTTTAATTCTTTAGTACTAAGTGAAATTTTTTGATTTTCTTCATCGATTTTAATAATTTTAACCTTAATACTATCTCCAACCTTAAATAAATCCTTGCACTTATCACTTCTATTCCAAGAAGCATCCTCGTTATGTAATAAGCCTTCTATATAATCAAGCTTTATAAAGGCCCCAAAGGCTGTTATAGAAGTTACAACGCCTTCTAAAATATCACCTACCTTGTGATTTTTAACAAAATTATCAAAAGGCTTAGCAAGTAAATTTCTCAAAGAAACCCTAAGGCGTCTGTTTTCTGGATTTATTTCAATCACTTCAACATCTATTTCTTGACCCTTGCTTATATAATCCTTTGGATTTTTAATATTTTTATCCCAAGAAATTTCGCTAATATGCAAAAAGCCCTCTATATCATTGCCTAAATCCACGAAAGCCCCGTAAGGTTCGATATTTGAAACTATAACCTTAATGGTATCGCCGATCTCTAAGCTATCCTTTATCTCGCTCCATGGATCAGGCAAGGCCGCCTTTATAGAAAGTGAAAGGTGTTTTCTATCTTTATCATACTTAATCACCTTAACAGGCACTTTATCGCCTTCCTTATATAAAGCACTAGGATTTACAGGTCCCTTATAAGAAACCTCGCTATAATGCACTAGCCCATCGACCCCACCAACATCAACAAACATTCCATAAGTAGTTATTTTTTTAATCGTTCCTTCAATGGCACCTTCTTGTTCTACTACATTATTAATAACTTCTTTGCGTTTTTTTCTTTCATCATCTAAAATTCTTTTCCTTGAAATAACTATACTTTGGGCATCTTCATCAATTTTAAGAATTTTAACCTTAAAGCTTTTTCCTATGATATTATTTGATTCCTTAAAGCCATATTGAGATTTTGGTAAGAAAAATTCAACGCCCTTATCATCAACACAAACTAATCCACCCTTATTTTTACCAACAACCTTAACATCAAAAATTTGTTCACTATCTTCTTTGTAGTTTTTAATAAATTCAACTACCTTTTCTTTTCTTAAAGCCTTTTTATGTGAAAGCAGTGCTTTACCACCACGTGAGCCAACTACAGCTACCTTAATCAAATCGCCCTTATTAAAGGTCAAAGTCCCATTTTCATCTTGTATTTCACTAATAGCTAAAATACCTTCTGATTTCTTGCCTATATCAACATACACTTCATCGTTTTTAATATCTACAATCTTACCCTCAGTAGTATCAGATCTAGATTTATTAAAAGCATCTAAAACCTGTCCAAAATCGACATCTTCTTGATACTCATAGTCATTTGTTTGAACTTCTTTGTTCGCCTCATTCATCGTGGTCCTTTTAAAAAAATGAAAAATTCCTTGTATTTTACACTAAAATTCTTTAAATAGCGTTAATTTTACTTGATTTTTTTGAGTATTTTATAAATTTTCTTCAATTTCAAAGCTCTCAATTTTATCAATTACCTTTTGAATAATCCACTCAGGCGTAGATGCCCCAGCACTGATTCCACAATGTTTTTTGTTCTTAAACCAAGTTTTTTTGAGCTCAAATTCATTTTCTATTAAATAACTTTTTTTGCAGTATCTTTTAGCTATCAAAAAAAGTTGCTTTGTATTTGCAGAATGCTTTCCACCTACAATGATAACAATATCGCTTTTCTTAGCTAAATTTGTAATGGCTTCTTGATTTTTAAAGGTAGCATCGCAAATTGTGTTAAAAACGCGAACTTCCTTTACCCTTAGCATTAAAAAATTTACTATCTCTATAAATTCTTGGATTTTTTTTGTAGTTTGACTTACGACAGCTATTTTGCTAGGTAATTTTACATTTTCAAGTTCTTTTTTATTTAATACCACATAAGCCTTAGTGCTAACATAGCTTTTAACACCCTTTACCTCGGGGTGATTTTCATCGCCAAAAATTACCACCTCATAGCCTTCCTTACTCATTTCTTCGCAAATTCTTTGAGGTTTTAAAACAAAGGGGCAGGTTGCATCATAAATTTCAATATCTTTTTTTTGAAGTTCAGCCAAATCATCCTTTGTAATGCCATGAGTTCTTATAATAGCCTTTTTTTCATCGCTTAATTCTCTAATATCCTTTAAGGTTTTTACATTAAAATTTTTAGCTAGTCTTTTTATCTCTTCGTTATTGTGTATCAAAGGTCCTATGGTAGCCGCATTTTTTATCCTTTCAGCCTTTACAATAGCCCTTTTTACCCCGGGACAAAAACCATAATTTTTAGCAAGTTCTATTTTCATTTTTATTTATTTAAGCTTTTTAAAAGTTCCTTAAAATTTGGAAAAGAGGTTTTTATACACTCATCATCTTCAATATAAGCCCCACAAACTAAGCCTAAAATAGCAAAACTCATAGCAATTCTGTGGTCTCCAAAGCTATTAACTCTTGCAAATTTAGGTCTTCCTCCAATTATCTCAAAGCCATCATCTAACTCATTTACCTCAATCCCAAAGGCCCTTAAATTTGTAACCACACAAGAAATTCTATCACATTCTTTAACCCTTAATTCCTTTGCATTACTTAAAATGCTTTTTCCTTTTGCCATGGCAAAGGCTATTGCAAGGCCGGGTGCCTCGTCTATCAACCAAGCTATATTTTCACTAACTTCAATGCTTGATAAGTGGCTACTTTTAGCTATTATATCTCCAACTATTTCAAAATTTGTATTTTTATCAACGATAAATTCTATATTTGCACCCATTTTTTGCAATACCTTATAAGCTTCAATACGAGTAGGATTAAGCAAGATATTTTTAAGCCTTATCTTCGAATTTGGTATTATTAGGGCTGCTAAAATAAAATAAAAAGCAGAAGATGGGTCATTTGGGATAGTAATATTAAGTGGACTTAAAGGCTTATTTAGTGGCGAAATTTCAATACTTAGTTCATCTTGTGAAATTTTTAAAGGAGCGTTCATAGCCTTTAACATATTTTCACTATGATTCCTACTTAAACTAACTTCTTTAAATTTACTAACCTCACTTGCCTTAAACCCCGCTAAAATCATAGCTGTTTTAACCTGTGCTGATGAAATTTTACTTTCATAATCAAAGGCTTTTAAGTCTTGTCCTATTATGCAAAGTGGGGCTAAATTTGCATTGTCCCTTCCATAAATAACTGCCCCTATCTCACTTAAAGGCTTACTAATTCTTTTCATAGGTCGATTATTTAAATACTTATCCCCACTTAATACAAAAAAGCCCTTAATTCCACTTAATAAGCCTATCATTAAACGCATAGTTGTGCCTGAATTTCCACATTCTAAGATAGAATTTGGCGATGTAATTGTGCTTGGTGGATTTATTATAACTTCATCTTTTTTGCGTTTTACCTTAGCCCCTAAGGATTTTACAATATCTAAGCTATGGAGTGTATCTTGTGCTAATAAATAATTTTTAGCCCTACTTTGTTCGCCAGCTAAAAGAGAAAAAATCGCAAAACGATGACTAATGCTTTTATCAGATGCTATATTTTCTATAATTTTATTAAATTTTTTTAAAGGCTTTACTTTCATCTTAGTTTTAACTCCAACTCTTTTAATTTTTCTAAAATTTTATCTATACAAAGGCTTACTTCTTCATCTTCTAGGGTTCTTTCTAAATTTCTAAAAGAAAAATTTATAGTCAAACTGTATTCATCTTTTAAATTCTCATCGCTATAAATATCAACTATTTTAAAATGTTCTAAAATATCTAAATTTAAGTTTTCAATGGCATTTTTAATATTTTCATAAACATAACCCTTTGGAATTAAAACGCTTAAATCCCTATTTATGCTTGGAAATTTAGAATAAGGCTTAACATTTTTATGCTTTAATCTTAAAAATTTCGTCTCAAGTTCGCAAACATAGGTTTTTAACAAATCTTTTTTATTTTCTAAACCCAAATGCAAACGTCCTACAAAACCTGCCCTTTGTCCTTTTATATAAATATCAGCTTGTTCAAAGGAGCTTAAAAAGCTATGTTTTGATTCTTTTAAGCTAAAATCCCCTACTATATTTTTTATATCTGTTAAAAAATCATAAAAATTTACAAGTTCGGGTTTAGCATGGTTTTTAATACCTGCTTCTTCTTTAAAACCACAATGTATAAAGGCTAAATGGTGAATTTCATTAGCATCTTTATCAAAACAAGCCCCTGATTCAAAAAGTTTAATAATCTTTTTAGAATTTTTTATATTAAAACTTGCTGCATTTAAAAGGTGGTTTAAAAGCGTACTTCTTAATGCATTTAATTCATTTGTGATAGGATTGATTAGTTTTAAATTAACCCTTTCAAAACCAAGTTCGCTAAGTTCGCTTTCATTATCTAAAACATAGTGCAAACTCTCAAAATAGCCATTGCTAACTGCTCTTAATCTTAAATTCATTAATTCTTTATATAGCTTAAAGGTATCATTTATCCTATTTGTTTCTACAAATTCAAGTGGCTTTGAAGTAATATTATCAATGCCTATAATGCGAACTATTTCTTCGCAAATATCAGCTAAATTTTTAATATCACTTCTGTGAAGTGGGACTTTAACATTGATAGGTCCTTCATTTGCTACTATTAGGGTAAAACCAAGTTTTTTAAGGATTTTAAAAATTTCATCTTTGTGAACTTCTTGCCCTATGATTTTATTTATAATATCGATATTTACGGCAATTATTGGATTTTCTTTATATTCTAAAAAGTGTTGCGATGAACTATAAATCATAATATCAGGGGAGCTATCAAGGTTTTTAAGTAAAAAATTCATACCCAAACTTAAATTTGGCTCACTTCCTCTAAAACTCCTATAAAGTGAGTTTTCATCGTGCTTTTTATAAGAATTTTTTGCTAAAGCAATGGAAACTGGGTCCGTATAATTTGCCTCTATAATGACAATTTTTTCTTCTTCATTTAAAAGCAGTTTTTCACTTTGAAAAATTCCACTTACACTTAACAATTTTTCATCACAAAGCACCTTTGTAGCACCATTTTCATCCTTATTTAAATGAAGAGTTATTTCTTTGCCATCCTTACTCAATGTATTAAAATCATAGGCATTAAATAAAACGCCTGTTGAATACGTGGCGTAATTAAGCACATTTTCAATGGAATTTTTACCTAAAAGCTCAATTTGTGCTAATCTTAAACGCATTAATAAGCTAACATTAACATTATTTTTAATCTCAATCGCCCTATACATAAAAAGCGAATTTATATCCTTTTGAGTGATAATCCTTAGCACTCTGCCTATACCTAATACATTATCGCTTTCCTTAAATTCAGCATTTTTCTTAAATTCTAAATTCCAAACCGTGGCTAAATCCCTTGCAATGCCATAAATGCTTAAACAATCGCCTCTATTTGGCGTTAATTCTACCTCGATTATAAAATCATTAAAAAGACTATATTCATTTAAAGGCTTGCCAAGTTCTAATTTTCCAATGCTTTCATCTAAAACCATAATGCCATCATTAATCTTGGCAAAACCAAGCTCACTTGATGAACAAATCATTCCACAGCTTTCAACACCTCTTAATTTTGCCTTTGAAATTTTCATACCATTTGGCATTATAGCACCCTTTAAAGCCACTGCTACAAACTGCCCAGTCTCTACATTTGGAGCCCCGCAAACAATTTGTAAAATTTCACTACCTATATCAACCTTAGTAACATTTAATTTATCTGAGTCTTCATGCTTAAATTTTTCCTTTACAAGCCCTATTACTACTTTATCAGGTGCCCTTAAATGAGTAGCACTATCAACTTCTAAGCCAAGGGAATTTAAGGTCTTGCTAAGCTCATTTAAACTTTTATATTCTACATCTATCCATTCATTTAACCAAGTTTTTGTAATTATCATCTAAATTGCTCCAATAACCTTAAATCTCCTTCAAACAAAGACCTTAAATCAGGAATTTGATGAAGTAGCATCGCAAAACGTTCAATCCCAAGTCCAAAGGCATAACCACTAACATTTTTATAAGAAACAAAATCATATACATTAGGATCAACCACCCCACAGCCCAAAACTTCAAGCCAACCAGTGTGCTTACATACCCTACAACCATTTTGCTTACAAAAAACACAACTTATATCAATTTCTGCAGAAGGTTCTGTAAAAGGAAAAAAGCTAGGTCTAAAACGAATTTTAACATCTCCAAACATGTAATGTAAAAATTCTTCTAAAACACTTTTTAAATTTGCAAAATTTACCCTTTGTCCTTCTTCTACTACAAGCCCTTCTACTTGGTGAAACATAGGGGTATGAGTTATATCAAAATCCCTTCTAAAAACAGCCCCCGGTGCTATCATGCGAATGGGTGGTTTTTGACTTAGCATAGTGCGAATTTGAACAGGAGAAGTTTGAGTTCTTAAAAGTCTTTTATCATCAAAATAAAAGGTATCTTGCATATCTCTTGCTGGGTGAGTAATAGGCAAATTTAAGGCTTCAAAATTGTGAAAATCATCTTCTATTAATGGACCACTTTCAACGCTAAAATTTAAAGAAACAAAGTATTCTATAATCTTATCCATGGTAGCCATAATAGGATGCAAGGCTCCTGTTTTAACATTTTCATCAAAATAATGAAAACTCATTGCATCTTTTTGCATTTTTGCTTCAAGTTCTATATCTTCAAGTTGCTTAATCTTTAAATTTAAGGCCTTGTTAAAGCTTTCTTTTTGCTCATTTAAACTTGCAGCAACTTCCTTTTTTTTCTCATTGTCTAAATCTTTTAATTTAGCAAATTCTTGCGTTAAAATGCCCTTTTTTCCAAGTACAAAAACCCTAAGTTCTTCCAAGTCCTTTAAAGTTTGACATTCTAAGACCTTTTTTATTAACTCTTGCAATGATAACCCTTTAAATTTTGTTTTAAATGCTAATTTTATTAAAAACTAATTTAAATTAAGCATAAAAATTTAACTTATTTAAAGTATAATTATGCAAAATTCATTTTCAACAAAGGATAAACGATGAGAGAAAAAACCATTTTTGAACTGATAATTGAGGGTAAATTACCTTCTAATAAAGTCTTAGAAGATAATGATTTTCTAGCCTTTCATGATATTCACCCAAGGGCTCCTATTCATATTTTAATTATCCCTAAAAAGCATTTTAAAGATTTCCAAGAATTTAAACCTGAACTTATGGCAAAAATGACTAAATTTATACAAGAATTAGCTGTTTTACTAGGCGTTGATAAAAGTGGTTATCGTTTAATTACAAATTGTGGTAAAAATAGTGGACAAGAAGTTTTTCATCTGCATTTTCATTTATTAGGTGGTATGAAATTACCTCACGATAAGGAAGAAAAGGCAAATCCACAAACCTTATTTTAATTATTTTTTGTGCATTTTAATATGAATTTGTAAAATATCAAGTGCTGCAGGGGTTATACCACTGATTTGAGAGGCTGCAAAAAGAGTTTGAGGGCGAAATTTTTCAAGCTTTTCTACAACTTCATTACTAAGCCCACTTAATGCCTTAAAATCAAAATTTTTAGGGATTTTTAAAGATATTAAGCCTTTCATTTTTTCAACTTGAAGCTTTTGTATGCAAATATAATGATAATACTTTGCCTCGTTTAAAATTTCATTTAAAGAATAATTATCCATATTTTCAAACATTGTATCAAGTTTTTTTAGCTTATCTATGTTAAAACTTATCCTTGCTACTATTTTTTGCAAACTTATTATAGAAGTAATTTTTTCTTCATTTATACTGGCTAAAAAAGCGTTATTTTCATTATTTGGGGTTAATTCTTTATTAAGTAAAAAATCCATTGCCTTATTTAAATTTGAGCGAATATTTTTAATAAAATTAAATTCATCATCGCTTAAAAGTCCAAAATTATAAGCATATTCTCCAAGCCTTAAAATAGCATTTTCCTCTCTTAAAAGAAGTCTAAATTCAGCCCTTGAAGTAAACATTCTATAAGGTTCTTTTGTCCCCTTTGTAACTAAATCATCAATCAAAACACCTATATAGGCCTCGTCCCGTCCTAAAATAAAGGCATCTTTTTTATCAATTGCTAAACTTGCATTAATACCTGCCATAAAGCCTTGTGCTGCTGCTTCTTCATAGCCTGTGGTACCATTAATCTGCCCTGCACAATATAAATTTTTAATTTTCTTAGTTTCTAAGCTATGATAAAGTTCAGTGGGCTCAATATAATCATACTCAATAGCATAGCCAAAACGCGTAATATCAGCATTTTCAAAGCCCTTTATACTTCTTAGCATTGAAATTTGCACATCATAAGGCAAAGAGGTTGAAAAGCCATTTATATAATATTCTGTCGCATCCTTAGTTTGTGGTTCTATAAACAGGTGGTGACTTTCTTTGTCACTAAATCTATTAATCTTATCTTCAATACTAGGACAATACCTAGGCCCCACCCCTTCAATTTGCCCTGTAAAAAGTGGAGCCCTATAAAAATTTGACCTGATTATTTCATGAGTATTTTTATTTGTTCTTGCTATATAGCAAGGAAGTTGAGTGGGATTAAAATTTTTGGAACGAAAACTAAAAGGCTTTGGATTCTCATCCCCATTTTGAAGTTCTAAAACGCTAAAATCAATACTTTTTGCATTAACCCTAGGACAGGTACCAGTTTTCAAACGACCCATTTTAAGCCCACTTTGTTTTAAAAAATTGCCTAAATTTATAGAGGCTAATTCCCCAACCCTACCTGATTCAAGCTTATTTTCTCCTATGTGTATAAGCCCATTTAAAAAGGTGCCTGTTGTAAGAATTATTTTTTTAGCTAAATAATTATTTTGTAAATTTGTGCTAAGGCCTTTAACTTCGTTATTTTCAATGATCAAAGAAAGAACTTGTTCTTGAGAAATATCTAAATTTTTAAGCCTTAAAAGCTTGTTTCTGGCTATTATTTTATATTGGTCCATATCAATTTGAGCCCTGCTACCCCTAACAGCTACACCCTTACTTTCATTTAAAATACGAAATTGAATTCCTGCTTCATCGGTAATTAAGGGCATTAAGCCACCAAGTGCATCAAGTTCTTTAACCAAATGCCCCTTAGCAAGTCCTCCTATTGCAGGGTTACAACTAGCAGCTGCGATTTGTTCTATCAAGGTAGTTAAAAGCAGTGTTTTTTTACCCATTTTAGCACTTACCCAACTAGCCTCTATACCAGCATGACCCCCACCGATAACTATAATATCGTAATTATTTTGCATATTTATCCTAAATTTATTTAAAGATTACGATTATAATATATTTTTAACTAAATTTGACTTAATAATTAAGCTTAATCATTCTTTTAATTTTCTTAAAAGTTCGTTACTTTGTTCTTCAAGTATCTTTATGTCTTTAAGTATCAGATCGCAAGCATTTTGGTCAATCGTTAACTTAGAAGTACTAATTGCTTCTTTTGCCTTGCTTTGTATGATATTTTTACTAGTGTTAAATTCTTCTTCGCTAACATATTCAAAGATAACTTCTTTTGCCTTTTTTTCGTTGCAAAGTTTAGAAATAGGGTCGATACTTAAACAATCAAAGTCCTGCGTTCCATTTAAACTTAAATACACATTTGATTTATATAAAATATGATCAAGCTTTAAAACAGATAAAACAAGCCTTTTTGCAAAGGCATTAAAGCCACCAAAAAGCGATGAACTATGATTTTCAAGCCTAGAAAAGGCGTGAGAAAAATTATTTATCTTTTCTTCTGCATTTTTTACTATATCAAAAATTTGTTGGCTATTTTCTTGTATACTTGTAAAATCTTGTTGCATGGTTTGAATGCCTATGGCTATTTCATTTGTTGATTTTTGCGTTCTTTCTGAAAGCTGTCTTACTTCATCAGCCACCACTGCAAAACCTCTGCCATGTTCTCCTGCTCTAGCCGCCTCAATTGCTGCATTAAGGGCAAGTAAATTTGTTTGAGAGGCTATATCTTTGATAACATCAACGATTGAAACTATATTTTGAGAATTTACCCCAAAAGTTTCCACGCTTTGCTTACTTGAATCTACCATATCTAAAAGTGAAGTTATAGAACTTTGTAATTCATCAACATCCTTGCCATTTTCATTAGATACCTCGGTTATTGAATTTACCACCTTATGCACATCTTGCATATAAACAATATCTTTATTTAGGGTGTCTGAAATTTCAACCATATCTTTATTTTGATTACTTAGGCTTAAATCCATTAAGGACTTTGAAAGGGCATTTTTTACACTTGATTTTGAAGTAAGTTCTATATTATCAAGGGCCTCGTTTATAAAATCAATATTATGGGCAAAAATTCCCTTTAAACCTTGTGGCAATGCCTTTCTATAAAATTCATGTCTTTGAGAGCACATAATAGAGGTATTAATCTCTCTTAAATACGCCTCAAGTTCGTCTATCATATCATTTAAACAATTTGCAATAGTAGCTAACTTTTTATCCTTGCTACTAGTATAAACAACCCTGCTGTCGAAATTTCCTTGCTGTAATTGCTTTGAAAGGGTTAAAATTTTATCTATCATGCTTTGCGAATTCGAATAATAAAACAAAGTATATATAAACAAAGAAAGCAAAAGTATAAAAAATACTAAACAAATATAAGCATTAAAAAAACTAGATACAATACCACAAAAACTAAGCACTAAGCCTAAAATAATAAGATTTTTCATTTTTTACCTTGCGTTTTTTTGTAAGTGTAAGATTAATTGATTATAGGTCATTTTATGCGAATTTACCACCTCTAACAAGGTATCAACACCTGCTTTTATGCCACCCTTGCTTTCAGCTTCAAGCATAGAAGAATAAAGCTTTTCTATGATAGGCAAGGCCTTTCTATTTGGGGCACGGCGAACAGAATAATAATTTATAATTTCTTTACTTTCATTAAAAGAAGCCGTGATATTTGCAAATACCCAGTAAAACTGCCCACTTTTAGCCTTATTTTTCACAAAGGCAAAAATTTCATTGCCTTGTTTAATATAATCCCATAAACATTTAAAAACAGCCTTTGGCATATCTTTATGGCGTACTATATTGTGAGGTTTGTATAAAATTTCTTTTGTTGTGTAACCTGCGTATTTTAAAAAGTCTGAATTTGCATAAATTATATCGCCTTTTAAGTTTGTTTTTGAGGTTATTAAAGTATCATCAGCTACGATAATTTCATCCATGGTAAGCCTTTAAATTTTAATAATCATTTATTTTAGTAAATTTAGCGTTAAAGGTCAATAAAAATTAAATGAAAAATAATATATTTGGCGATTTTTACATAAATTTTTTAAATTCATAACGTTTAAGCATTGATATATTGCCTATAAGCCCTCCTTGGTGTATGTATAAAAGTGGATTTTTAAAAATATTTTTGTGTTTTAAAATACAAAGCAAACCAAGACTATCATATAATAAATCAAATTCTATTTGAGTTTGTTTTAAAATTTCTTTATATATTTTAATAAATTCAGCATAAGGCTTAGCAAAATGATATTTTTTATCTAAGCTTAAAATATGCAAATTTGAAAAATCATAATCCTTAATAAGCGTTAAAATTTGGTCCTTTAAATAAATTTCATCACCCACGCAAAAAGTGGTAAAAACCTTAAATTTAGAATGTTTTGCCAAAAAAGCTGCAGAGGTGCCAGTTCCTGATGGCAAAAATATATCAAATTCTATGTTTAAATTTCTAGCTTGTAATTCAATCTCTTTTGCAAGTTCCTTATATCCAAATTCTGCCTCATTTTGAGCAATACCTTCATTTAAAAAAAATTCATTATCTTTTTTTAAAGAATAGGCAAATTCTTTTAAGGATAATTTTGAAGTATTTTCTATAAAATTTGTGCCATAATTTAAGGCATAAAGGTAGTTTCCACAAGGATTATTTTTTAAAAAATTTGAGATTTTAGCATGAACAAAATTTAATTTATAGTCTCTTTGTTTAGTAAAGATTGCCAAGGCTAGTAAAGCGTTACTTTGCGTTCCACCATAGCTTAAAAAGCCTTGTCCTTTTGGATAATTTTTAGACATAAAAAAGGCTAATTTTCTAGCCTTATTGCCATTAATTAAACCTAATTCATCATCTCTTTTAACATAAAATTCAAAACCTTTAAATTTAATTTTGTCAATTCTAGTTAAATTCAAAAAAATTCTCTAAGTCTTTTAAGGCATAATTTGTTTTAATGATAAATTTTATCTCCATTCTTTGGCTTGCATCCTTATCTTCAACGCCGTTTTTAAGGATAGGCACAGAAGAAGAACGGCCACTTGCGATTAAAAATTTATGTAATTTATTGTCTTTATTAAAAGTATAAATAAAATTCATAAGCTCATATGCCCTTTTTTGAGATAAATCAAGATTATAAACATAGGACCCATCGCTACTTGTATGACCTTCTATAAGTATATTTTCTATATTTAAATAAAGTTTTTCATCGTTTAAAATCACTTCAAAATATTTAGTTAAAAAATTTCTAAGCCTTACCTTAACTTCATCTTTTAAAACATAAGAATCTTTTCCAAATAAATTCGTAGCAGATAGCACAATAGACCCTGTTTTATCATTTATACTTATATTATTATCTAAATCATCAAGCTTTAATTTAAGATTTTTACTAAGATTTGTACGAAGTAAGCCTAAATTTTGTACCTTTTGCTTTGCAATGCCAAATTTATCTTGCCAAGCTTGTATAATCTCATCTCTTCTTTCAAGCTGTCCAAGAAGTATCAAAACTTGCCTGTCTTTGCTATCTAAACTCGCGTTTTTTTCGCTATTAAATGAGACATTTGAATCTTTTACTAATTTTTCAAATTTGTTAAATTCCACTACTTCTTTGCTTTTGCTTAAATCTTTTCCAAGTTGTTCTATGAGATTTTCTTTTACTTTTAATTCTTCGCTACTTAATCTAATGTGTTCTTCTTGGGCATCCAGGCTTTGCTTTATCTCTTTTAAATCACTTTGAGCTAAGACATATTTTACAATCACAGCCCCGATAATTAAAATAAATACAAAAAGCAGTCCTGCCATCAAATCAGCATAGGCTATCCAAAAAGCACTTTCTTCTTTTTTTTTCATTTATTCACCGCTATTTTTATTATCAGGAGTAGAATTTTTAACTTCCTTAGCCTCTTTCATTTTTTGTTCTAAAACTTTTTCATCTTTTTCTTCTTCAAGCCTTGAAATCATGGCACTTGCTTCGCTATCTATAAGCTTAATCTCTTGTTTTAGATTATCCATCATTTGAATATTTGAATCTATATTTTTTTCTTCTTCATAAACTTCTTTAAAACGATGCATACCCTCGATTAAGGTATCCTTAAAGCCATTAAAGATTTTTTCTTGATTTTCAAGCATATGTCTTTCATAAAGCTCAAAACCTCTTTGAAATCTCTCAACCCTTTGATCAAAATTTAAAAGCGTTTTGTCAAGGTGTTGAGTTTTTTCATTGCTTATATCTAATAAGCGATTGTAATGCTCGCTCATTCTTGTACTTATCTCTCTTAAATTGTGGCTTAAAACACTGGTAGCATTTAGCATATCAGCATAAAGTTTATTTAAATCCCTTTGTTCTCTTTGAGATTTACCAAGTTCAGCCATGGTTTGTTTAATGTGTTCAGCACCTAATATAATGGTCTTTTCTTCCTTATCAAGCATATCTTTAAATAAATCAAATTTTCTCTCTATGGTTTTATCTAAATCAGCGAAGAAATTTTCGTTGCTAACTTGATTAAAAATTAATCCTATTTTTTCAAAATGTTGTAAGCTTTCGCTTAAATACCTTTGGTCTAATTCTTCTTTAGTCCAAAAAAAGCCACTTGTTGATTTTTTTTGTCTATTTAAAAGCGTGATTAATTTACTTGTACCAAATTTTTCAAAAAATAACCACCAAAGGGCTAAAAAAATTCCATAAATAGAGATATAAAAAGCAGTTGCAACCCCACTTAAAAGCTGTGCTATTTCTTGTTCTAAGGCTATTGTATCACTTGAGGTAAAATTTGGTAAAGAAATAGCAATGCTTATAAAGGTGCCTAAAATTCCAAGCATAGGAAAAACACTAGGAGCAATTGCTGCGAATTTCTCATTCCTTGCAACCTTTATATACTCATAGGCAAAGTCATCAAAATTTGCATTTGATTTTGTATCCTTGCCCACGGTTAAAAAATGCTTCATAATATGGCTTTTTAGGGCTTGTTTAAACTCATCTTTTTGTTGTTCGAAAATATTATAAGCGTATTCTGCGTTATGTCTAGCAAAGATTAAGGATACTACATAAATAATTGCTATCATAACAAAGGTATGAATTTGTATAGGGAAGGGAATATAATTAAAATAACCAAGCAAAACAAATAAAAAAATCAAACTTGGTAAAAAAACTATCTTAGTATAAACAAAATATCCCTTTTTCTCTCTACTCTCAGGTAAGATGAGTTCTGAAATTTCTTCTGATTTTATATCCATTTTAAACCCTATTAAAAGCTTAATTTCTATTAATGCAATTTAAATTTTCAAAGGCAATTTCTAAACGTTTAATCATACTTTCTTCGCCACTTCTTAACCAAACGCGTGGGTCATAGTATTTTTTATTAGGCTTATCATCGCCTGTTGGATTTCCAATTTGTCCTTGTAAATAGGCCCTATTTTCAAGCTCATAACCTCTTATGCCATCCCAAAAAGCCCACTGAGTATCTGTGTCTATATTCATTTTTATAACACCATAACTAACAGCGTCTTTAATGTCTTTTAACTCGCTACCACTACCACCATGGAAGACAAAATTTATAGGCTTATCGCTATTTAACTTAAATTTATCCTTAATAAAACTTTGAGAATTCTTTAAAATGCTAGGTTGCAAACTAACATTGCCAGGCTTATAAACACCATGTACATTACCAAAACTAGCAGCTATTGTAAAATTTTTACTAATTTTGCTTAATCTCTCATAAGCAAGGGCTACGTCCTGAGGTTGCGTATAAAGCTTAGCGTTATCAATGCCTGTATTATCCACGCCATCTTCTTCTCCACCAGTACAACCCAGTTCTAATTCCAAAGAAATTTCAAGTTCTTCAAATTTCTTTAAGTACTCTTCACAAGTGCTTAAATTTTCTTCTAAACTTTCCTCACTTAAATCAAGCATATGAGAACTAAATAAAGCCATACCTTCTTTTGCCTTAAATTCAGCATTTGCCTTAATTAATCCATTTATCCAAGGAAGTAATTTTCTAGCAGCATGGTCAGTGTGCAAAATCACAGGTATCCCATAAGCACTAGCTAGTAAATGAACATGCTTTGCCCCGCTAATGGCACCTAAAACATCGGCATTCGGACAATTTTTACCAGCATAAAATTTTGCCCCACCATTTGAAAATTGTATAATGACAGGGGAATTTACCTTTTTAGCACTTTCTAAAACAGCATTTATAGAATTTGTACCTACAACATTTACAGCAGGTATTGCAAAATTTTCTGCCTTGGCGTATTCATAAATTTTATTTAAATCATTTCCTTGAACAACACCGGCTTTTACTATATCTAAAACGCCCATTATTTAATATCCACTTTTGCAGCTTTACCTAATTCCTCGCCCTTTTGACTCATTACCTTTCTAAGTTCTTCAGCTTTTAAGGCGTTTTCAATGCCATCCTTTACCTCATCATAAGTTCTTTGTTTTTTAGCTTGTGAGTTTTCTTTAAGGATAATATGATAACCAAAATTTGTCTTTACAGGGGTCTTGCTCATCTCGCCATTTTTTAAAGAAAAGGCTACATCTGTGAAATTTTTAACCATAGTATTTTGGTCAAACCATCCAAGTTCGCCACCATTTGTAGCTGAACCTGGGTCCTTTGACTTAGTCCTAGCAACCTCGCTAAATTTAGTTTTTAACTCATCACCCTTGAAATTTTTAAGCTCATTTATAATGTCCTTTGCATCTTTTTCATTTTCAACTAAAATATGTCTTGCTTGAACCCTTGCTGGTTCCACGAATTTATCTTTATTGCTATCATAAAAAGATTTTATTTTTGCATTGTCGATTTTAATCTTATCAAACATTTTTTTCTCATAAGTACTTACTAATACTTGTTCTTTTGCCTTTTCAAGTGTTTGAATATAAAATGAATCCTTTTCTAAATTTTGCTTTTTAGCATCTTCAATAATCAATTCTCTTAATACATATTGAACCACTAAAGTTCTTTGTTCGTTTTGAGATAAAGAACTAAAAGAACGACCTCTAAGAATCGATTCAAATTCTTTAGCAACTTCTGTATCGCTAATATTTTTACCATTAACTGTGGCAACTGTAGCTGCATTTAAAGAAGTGCCCATAAGTAAGGTTGCTACAACTAAAGAAAGTTTTTTAATCATTTTTTTATCCTTTTGAAAAAATTTATTTAATTATAGCTAAACTTGGTTAAAGCTAATTAATTAAAATAAAAAAATGAAAAGAAATTTAAAAATTAAAGAACTTTTTTTACAAAAGTATCAAAATCCTACTACTGAACTTAAATTTAATAATTTATATGAGCTTTTAGTTTGCGTTATGCTTTCTGCACAATGTACGGATAAAAGAGTAAATTTAATCACCCCTGCACTTTTTAAAACTTACCCTGATATAAATACCCTTTGTAATGCCAAAATAACGCACTTAAAAAGCCTTATACAAAGTTGTTCTTTTTTTAACAATAAGGCAGAAAATTTAATAAAAATGGCTAAGGCTGTTAAGCAAAATTTTAAGGGAGAAATTCCACTTAATGAAGATGATTTAAAATCCTTAGCAGGTGTAGGGCAAAAAACAGCCCATGTTGTTTTAATAGAATGGTGCGGGGCAAATTTTATGGCCGTTGATACCCATGTTTTTCGCGTAGCACATCGCTTAAATTTAAGCAAGGCAAAGACCCCTGAATTAACCGAAAAGGATTTAAGTGCTATTTTTGTGGATAATTTAAATTATTTACACCAAGCAATGGTCCTTTTTGGTAGATATATTTGCAAGGCTAAAAATCCACTTTGCAAGGAATGCTTTTTAAGTGAGTTTTGCAAAAGCAAGGACAAAATTTTATAAGCATGAAAAATTTATTTAACTTAACTTTACTTTTTTAAACACTTTTATGTAAAAAATTTGACAAATTTACACACTTTATAAAATGCTAAGAAAAAATAGAATAAATTCTAAGTTCAAGGGAAGTAAAATACAAGGGGATATAAATGAAAAAAATAAGCTACTTAGTATTTGCATTATTTTTTGTAGCTTGTTCAAACAAAATAACTCAAGCAAAGCTAAATCTTAATAATGAAATTTTACAATTTGAAAGAGAAAGGTTACAAGTTTACAAACACATAAAAGAACAATACAAAAAAGATGAAAATATAAAACATTTAATGCAACCTAAAAATCATAAGCAAGATTGTAAGATTATCTATAAAGAAGTAAGCAAGGATTATATAAGTTATATTGATGCTTATTGGGATGGTAGCTGTAAAAATGGCTTTGCTAATGGGCTTGGGAGACTTTTTATAAAAGATAAGCAAAGTGGAATTTTAATTAGAGAATTTATAGAAAGTTATGAAAATGAAAATGTAAGCGAACATTATGCGTACGACCCATTAAATGAGCTTTTTTATTTGATTGCAAATGAAAATATGAGTAAAATTTTTCGCCTTAGCGATGATGATATTATCGTAGAAACTAAGATTGTAGATTTTGATAATATGCTAGTTTATAGAATGGAAGAATCAACCTTATTTTCTAGCATAGTTTATTCTAAGCAGTATCCAAATTTTGCCTATTTGCTAAGTGATTATTCACAAAATAATTTAATAGAAGAAAAATACATTTTTGTGCCTGTAAATATGGCAGGAAGAAGTGATGGATATAATATAATTAGCTTAAAAAATGGCAAAAGCTTTAGCAATTTTTATCAAAATGGAACTAAGATAAAAGATATTAAGCTTGATGATGCTTATATAGACTATGTTAAAAATATAGCAGATGATATAACAAGGCAAATTTTAGCCACTAAAAAGCCCTTAGAAAATGCAAATAAGCAAGTAGAACTTTATAAAGAAAGAATTTGTAAGGATGATATAAGAGTTAATTTTATGAAAAATGATGATTATAAGGCAATTTGTGACTTAGAGATAGAATTTAAAGATATAAAAATGGACTTTGAAGGCTTGTTAAAATAACTTAAGTATGATAATCAAATAAATTTAAGAATTTCTTCGCTCTTTTTGAGTGAGGATTTTCAAAAAATGCCTTTGGGGTATTAGTTTCTACGATTTGTCCTTCATCCATGAAAACAATCTTATCAGCAACTGCTTTAGCAAAGCCCATTTCATGCGTTACTATAAGCATGGTCATACCTTCTTTAGCTAAATTTAAAATCACCTCTAAAACCTCTCTAACAATTTCAGGGTCAAGTGCAGCAGTAACTTCATCAAAAAGCATTAATTTTGGATTCATACAAAGGCTTCTAACTATGGCAATCCTTTGTTTTTGCCCTCCACTTAACTGCCTTGGGTAAGCATCTATTTTATGAGCTAAGCCAACCTTTTCAAGCCACATTTTAGCCTCTTGTAAAATTTCATCTTTCTTTCTTTTTTGTACCTTTAAAGGACCTAAACATATATTTTCTTTAACACTTAAATGTTCAAACAATTCATAAGATTGAAAAACCATTCCTACCTTTTGGCGAATTTTAGTCCATTCTTTAAAATCTTTTGTTATTTTTTCATTTTCTATATAAATACTTCCATCCTTAATCTCTTCAAGCCCATTTATGCACCTTAAAAGCGTAGATTTACCACAGCCACTTGGTCCTAAAATCACTACAACCTCGCTTTGCTTAACTTCTAAATTTATATCTTTTAAAACCTGATGAGTTCCATAGAATTTTTGTAAATTTTCTATCTTTAAAATCATTCTAACTCCATTTTTTTTCTAATTTTTTTGAATATAAAGATAAGGGATAGCACACTAAAAAATATATGAAAAATATCAAACCATAGATTATAAAGGGTGCTAAGTCGTTTTTATTGTGAAGTTCTATAATTTGCTGCCCTACTTTTACAAGTTCAACTGCTCCTATTAAATAAGCAAAGGTAGTACTTTTTATCATTCTAGTTAATAAATTTATACTTGCAGGGGTTAATCTTGCAAAGGCTTGTGGAATAATAATAAAAAAATAAGTTTGTCTTGTGTTTAATCCTAATGAGGCCGCACTTTCGTATTGGTGTTTTGGTATGCTTTTTAATGAAGAACGAACTAAATCCATCATTTCTAAACTGCCCCAAATACTAAATACGATAATAGTAGAATTTACTGAGTTTATATTGATATTTAACCACCTTGAAAAGCCAAAATACACTATAAAAAGCCATACAAGCAAGGGCATTACCCTAACAAATTCTAAGCCAAAACGACACAAAGCATAAGTATATGGATTTTTAAGACACATTATAATGCCTAAAATTAAGCCAAAAACAGAGGTAAAAATCAAGCTTATAACTGAAATTTCAAGGGTTATAAAAAGTCCTTGCCAAAGTCTATAAAAGGTGTTTAAACTAAGTAAATCAACCATTTATTAGCCTTTTTTCATACCAAGATAAGATTAAAGAAAGTGGCAAGATTATAATTAAATAAGACATAAAAAGCATAAATAAAAGCTCATCCGTCTTATAGGTCAAGGAATTTAAATTTTTCATCAAAGTAACTAAATCAGGCAAAGCTATAATGCTAACTACCGAGGTTTCTTTAATTAAAAAAATAATATTTGCACTAATACTAGGCATTGCGACACTTAAGGCTTGGGGAAAAATTATAAAACGCAAATTTTGCCAATGTGTAAAGCCAAGTGAAAGACCTGCTTCAAATTGCTGTTTTCTCACTGCTTCAAAACCTGCCCTTAAACTTTCAGCCATATAAGAACCACCCAAAAAGCTAAGCCCCACAACAGCACAAGCAAAAGAAGGTCTTAAACTATCATCAACGCTAAGGCATATTAAATCAATTAATGGCAGTTTTTCTAAGTGTATATCAAATTTAGGCAAGGCATAATACAAAAAGAAAAGCTGTATTAAAAGTGGGGTATTCCTTGAAAATTCAATATAAATTTTACAAATCTTTTCTAAAAAATTAAATTTAAAATAAGTCATTAATATACAAAAAAAGCCAATTATAAAAGAAAAAACTATACCAAAAAAACTAAGTTTTATAGTTAAAAAGGCTGCATGTAAAAAGGGCATTATTGAAGTTAGTAAAAAATTATAATCCATACCAAATGCACTCCTTAATAATCTCTTCTTTATCAAGCAAGAAAATTTTACCCTGCTTTGTGTTGATTAAACCTTGAATTTTAAATTCTTTAATTACCCTTGATAATGATTCAACCCTTATATTTAAATAACTTGCAATTTGTTTTTGAGATATTTTAGCTAAATTTCTTTCATTTTCTAAAAGATAATTTAGTAATTTTACTCTCAAGGGCATAGAATTTTGCATTAAATTTTTGCCTAAAATTTGGATTTTTTCAAATAAAGAACTAAGTAAAAGCATATTAAATTTTTCATTTTCCTTACAAAGTCTTTTAAAATCATTTATATTTACTTCTAAAATTTCACTCTCTTCAAGGCATTCAGCATTTGCAGGATAAGGAATTTCTTTTAAGGTAGCCATTTCAGCTATAAAACTTGCAGGCGTAAAAAAATGCAAACTTAATTCTTTATCATTTAAACACTTATAAACACGTACCTTGCCCTTTATTAATATAAGTAAATTCAAAGCTATTTCACCTTCATAGAATAAAATAGCCTTTTTTGGATATTTTTTAACAAGCCCTATATTTTTTAAAAATTCTAAATATTCTTGCATTCCTTAACCCTTGTTAATATTTTAAAATCTTAATTTTGATATATTAACGCTTAGTAAATTTTAAAGGATAAAAAATGTCAAAATACGAAACCATAAATCAAGAAAGCATAGCTAAATTAATGGAAATTTTTTACGAAAAAATAAGAATAGATGAAAATTTAGGACCTATTTTTAATAAGGCAGTTGGGGTTAGTAATGAAGAGTGGAAAAAACATAAGAAAAAAATAGGAAATTTCTGGACTGGAATGTTGCTTGGGGAAGGTGATTATAATGGTCAGCCCTTAAAAAAACATATGGATTTGCCACCTTTTAAGATAGAACTTTTTGATAATTGGTTAAGTTTATTTGAAGAAAGTTTAAAATCAATTTACAATGATGAAATGAGCAATGTTATCTTGCAAAGAGCAAATATGATTGCTAAAAATTTCAAAAAGGCACTTTATCCAAATATTTAAAATTAAAAATAATTTGTTATAATTTTTTCTTTATTAAATTTGAAAGAAAAATATGAAAATAACAATTGTAGGAACTGGTTATGTAGGGCTTTCAAATGCCTTACTTTTAGCCCAACAAAATGAAGTGATAGCCCTTGATATAGATGAGAAAAAAGTAAGTCTTTTAAATGCTAAAAAAAGCCCGATTGATGATAAAGAGATAAAAGAATTTTTAAGCCTTAAAGCCTTAAATTTCAAAGCTACCCTAGATAAAGAAGAAGCCTATAAAAATAGCGATTTTATCATTATTGCAACGCCAACTGATTATAATACACAGAGTAAATTTTTTGATACAAGTTCTATAGAAAGCGTTATAAACGATATTATTAAACTTAATAAAAATGCAAGTATTATTATAAAAAGTACCATACCCATAGGCTATACAAAGAATTTAAAAGATAAATTTAAGGACTTAACTTTATGCTTTTCGCCTGAATTTTTAAGAGAAGGAAAAGCCCTTTATGATAATTTATATCCAAGTAGGATTGTAATAGGTTATAGTGATGAAAAAAGCAAAAAAAGTGGCGAAATTTTTGCTAATTTACTTAAAAATACTGCTTATAAAAAAGAAATACAAATTTTATTTATGAAAAGTGACGAGGCAGAAGCTGTGAAACTTTTTGCAAATACCTATCTAGCAATGCGTGTGGCGTATTTTAATGAGATAGATTCCTTTGCTCTTTCAAAGAATTTAAACGCAAGTGATATTATCAAAGGAATTTGTTTAGATGATAGAATCGGTATGCATTATAATAATCCTAGCTTTGGTTATGGAGGGTATTGCCTGCCAAAGGATACAAAGCAACTTTTGCAAAATTATGAAGATATTCCAAATTCTTTAATTAAAGCAATTGTACAGGCAAATGATATAAGAAAGCATTATATTGTAAAACTTATACTAGAAAAAAAGCCAAAAGTAGTAGGAATTTATCGCCTTGTAATGAAGATGAACTCAGATAATTTTAGACAATCAGCCATTATTGATATAATGAATCTTTTAAAAGAAAAAACTAAGTTAATAATATACGAACCACTCCTTAAAGATAGTGATTTTATGGGTATAAAAATCATTAATGATTTAAATGAATTTAAAGAAAAAAGCGAGTTGATACTTGCAAATAGAAAGTGCGATGAGCTTTTAGATATAGAAGAAAAGGTGTTTAGTAGAGATATTTTCTTGCAAAATTAAGAGCTTAAAACCCTTAATTTTAATGCAAAAAATGCCTAACCTTTGTAAAATAAAGTGCCATGTCATGTTCGTTCGCTGCGTCAATTACTTCTATATCCCTTATACTACCACCTGGCTCAATCACTGCCTTAACGCCAACCTTAGCGGCTTCATCTATACTATCTCTAAATGGAAAAAAGGCCTCACTAGCTAAAACGCAACCTTTTAAATCAATTTTCATTTCTTTAGCCTTTGAAATAGCAACCTTTGCTGCATCAATCCTACTTGTCATTCCCATTCCTATAGCAACTAAAGCACTATCTTTTACATAAACTACATTATTTGACTTAGTAAAAGCTGCGATTGTCATGGCTATTTCCAGGTCCCTTAACTCATCCTTACTTGCCACCCTTTTACTCTTTAAAACTGCATTTTGAAATTCATTTTCTAAAATTTCATCGCTATTTTGATACACAAAACCACCATTTATATGCTTAAAATCATACTTATCAACTGCTTTTAATAAAAACCTACTTTTTTGGGTAAAAATCTTTATACGTTTTTTATTTTCAAAAACCCTTAAAGCATCATCACTAACATTTGCAGCTATTATTACTTCAACATAACTTTCATTAATCTTATTTGCCAAAGTCTCGTCTAAACAACCGTTTATAGCCACTACACCACCATAAGCACTAATACTATCGCATTTTAAGGCATGTATATAGCTTTGTACCAAATTTTCTTTTATAGCAAAACCACAAGCATTACCATGCTTAACAATGGCAACACAAGGTGTGCTCCCAAAGGCAGTAGCTAAATTTAGGGCTGCGTTAATATCTGTTATATTATTAAAACTTGCATCGCCTTTTAATACCTTAAAATTACTAGAAATAAAATTTTCAAATTCATATAAAGCACCACTTTGATGAGGATTTTCTCCATATTTACAATCTAATATCTTTTGACCTACTATAAATTTCTTATTTCCAAAGCCTTCTTTAAATCTTTCATTCATATAATTTGCAATATAAGAATCATAATTTGCAGTATGTTCAAAGGCTTTTATCATTAAACCTCGCCTAAATTCTTCATCATTATAACCATTATTAATAGCATTAATTACCCTTTGATAATCTAAAATGTCACACACCACCAAGACATCTTTATAGTTTTTAGCCGCACTTCGTATTAAAGCAGGACCTCCTATATCTATATTTTCTACTATCTCGTTAAAATCATTTGTAAGCATGGTAGTTTTTTTAAAAGGATATAAATTTACGCATACTAAATCTATGCTTTCTATATCAAATTTTTTAGCTTGACCTGTGTGACTTATATTATTTCTTTTGTATAAAATTCCACCATGAATTCTAGGATGCAAGGTCTTAACCCTGCCTTCAAATAACTCAACACTCTTTGTATACTCACTTACTTCAAGCACCTTTAAACCAGTCTCTTTTAAAAGCTTGTATGTTCCTCCTGTAGATAACAAATCAAAGCCAAGTTTTGCTAAATTTGTAGCAAACTCAACAACTCCTTTTTTGTCACTTACACTAATTAATGCCTTTTTTTTCATTTTTAATCCTTTAAATGTGTTTGTAATTTTTCATAACATTCTTGAAATTGAATAAAATTTTTTATGAGCTTCTTCTTTTTCATGTTCTGGTTTTAAATCAGGGTAAAATAATTTTACCAACCTTTTATAGCTTTTTTTCAAATTTGTTCTATTAAAGGTATTTTCTGTTAAACCAAAAATTTGCAATAACATAAGAAATTCTTCCTTATCATTTTCTTTGCTTTGAAATTTTTCTTCTTCTTGTTCTTCTTCGTATTTTTCTTCATTTTGATAACTTTCTTTATAAGCCTTATAATACTCTTTTTGTCTTTCTTCTTGTGCTTGTTTTTTTCTTAAATGTTCTTTTTCTAATCTTTCATAGGCTTTCATATGGATTAAAAGAAGGAATTTTTGAAATAAATACATAAATCCCAAGCTTATAAAATCAACTGCTATAAAGATTGAGAAAAATGAGAAAATATAAGAATAATCAAGTTTTTTCATAGTAATTATTTTTTGATAATTATTAAGGCAAAAATCCACAATTATAGGAATTAAATTAAAATGATAAAAGGCAAAAATGATAATTCCTAAAAAAACGAACCAAGCTAAAATAAGTGAAATTCTAATAAGCCAAGAAAAGGACTTAAAAATAACTATGCTACAATGTATAGGATAATATATAAAGGTCTTTGTAAAATGATAAGGGGCAAATATAAATGATATTGCAAGATAACCTAAAATACGCCAAATATTATTAATAGCATGGGTTAAAAGCATTTTTATAAATTCAATAATAAAATATCCTATAAAAAAACATGCACCAACTGTTATTGCAAAAACTAAGATTGAAACTATCCAACTACCCTTATCAAAGGCTAAAAATTGTATAGTTTTACCTACAAAACCCTTAAAATAATAAGCATCTTGTGCTAAATGATACCCTAAATAACAAGCATATACAACAAGTATTATTTCAACAAAGCCCATAAATAATCGCATAGCAATAAGCAAAAGAATTTTCATCTATTTTCCAATTTCTTTTTAAGAAGTTCGTAAGCTTCGTTAATTTGCTGAAATTTCAAAACACCTTGTTTTAATTGTTCGTCACTTACCTTATTTGCATTTAGCACATCAGGATGATACTGCTTAGCAAGTCTTCTATAAGCCTTTTTTGCATCTTCAATACTAGCATTTTTATCTAAATTTAAAATCCCGTAAGCTGTATTTATATCCATACTTTGTTTTGAATTTGAAGGCTTATAGTTTCTAAGTTCATTTATAAAGGCATTTAAGGCATTTTGCGATATAGAAAAGGCCCTTGCGATTTGATTTAAAAGTTCTTGTTTTTTAGGGCTAAAATCACTATCTATTAAGGCCATAAAAACAAGAACTTTTAATATATTAAATAATTCTTCCTTTGGCAGGGGTACTTCTTTTATAAATTCCCTTGCCACTTCATAGACATCGCTTAAATTTTCTTTATGTTCGTTAAAACCTCTTTTTAAAAACTCCCTTTCTCTTTCATCTTTTGCATTTGCATTTAAAAGCTGGGCTATCATATCCGCTTCTTCTTCGCTAACCCTGCCATCACTTTTTGCAATCTTAGCTAAAAGGGCGATTACATAATAATTAACCCGTCTTCTAAACTCATCTATCCTTTCTTCCATTACACCCCTTGAAAAATCCCTAGCAAAGCCCTTAGCCCCACGGCTAAATTTATTAATAGTACTAGAAAAATCTTCCTTTCCCCAGGTTTTATAATAATAATAAAAGGCAAAAATAGCTACAAGTAAGATAATAAAAATCATTGAATTTGTTCTTTAAAGCTCTTAAAATAAGCATTTTTAAGCTCATCAAAACTAATATTTATGCTATCAAGTTTAAAGCTTTTAGCTTTATTTGTAGTGCCTAATTTTGTGATTTTTAACTTAAATTTCTTAGCTAAAAGTCTAAATTTCTTTTCATTTTTTACCCCACAAATAACCCTACTCGCACTTTCATCAAAAAGCAAAATTTCATTTTTAAAATTTGATTTTGCATTAATGCTAAGATTTGAAATAGCACACATTTTAGCTAAGCTTAAAGCTAAGCCTCCAATTCCTACGCTATTTGCACAAGTTAAAAGATTGTTTTCATTTGCCTTATATAAAAATTTCCATAATCTAAGTTCTTGTTTAAATTTAGGCTTTTTAAGTTTACCAGCTACTTTATTATCTTGAATTTTCATAGCTAAACTTGCCCCAAATTCGCCCCTAGTTTTACCTATTAAAAAAACGCTTGAATTTGAGCTAAATTTAGCCTTTAAGCTTTTTTTACAATCCTTTAAAACCCCTACATTTACTATAGTTGGACTTGGAAAAATACTAATTTTATCGCTTTCATTATAAAGTGAAACATTACCACTTACAACAGGAGTTTTTAAGGCCTTGCAAGCCATTTTAATACCATCACAACCCTTTGCAAATTGCCACATTACTTCTGGATTTTGAGGATTTCCATAATTTAAACAATCACTTATTGCCAAAGGTCTTGCCCCCGTACAAGCTACCTTTCTACCTACATCCATAACTGCCCTTGCTGCACCTATTTTTGAATTTATATAATTTAAACGAGAATTGCACTCAATAGCCATTGCAATACTTGCATTATTTTCTTTAACGCGAATCACACTAGCCCCAAGACCTCCATCAGCCTTTATAGTGTTAGTTTGCACGGTTGAGTCAAATTGTTCGTAAATAAAGCCTTTATCATTTACGTTTTCATTACTTAGCATTTTTAATAACAAGTCCTTAGCACTCATTTTTAAGCTAAATTTATAATCCTTTATCTCATTTAAATACAAAGGCTTACTAAGAGGTCTATTTAAAACGGGTGATTTTTTACTTAATGGCTCAATCGGTATTAAACCCACCCTTTCATCTTGCCAGAAAAGTTCCATCTTTGAAGTATTTGTAACCTCTCCAATAATAACTGCGTCAAGTCCATATTTTTCAAAGATAGCAATAATCTCTCTTTCATAGCCATGCTTAGCACAAATTAGCATTCTTTCTTGACTTTCACTTAACATTAATTCATAAGGAGTCATTTTAGCTTCTCTCATAGGCACCCTGTCTAAATAAAGCTTCATTCCAGCCCCACTTTTTCCAGCCATTTCAAAGGAACTTGAAGTAAGCCCTGCTGCACCCATATCTTGTATGCCTATTATATAATCGGTTTTAAATAATTCTAAACACGCCTCCATTAAAAGCTTTTCACTAAATGGGTCACCTATTTGAACCGTAGGTCTTAAAGTTTTACTAGACTCGTTAAAGCTATCACTTGCCATAACTGCCCCACCAAGCCCATCGCGTCCTGTTTTACTTCCAACATAAATAACGCTATTTCCAATGCCTTCTGCCTTAGCATAAAAAACATCCTTGATAGGACAAATTCCCAAAGCAAAGGCATTTACTAAGATATTACCATTAAAACAAGAATCAAAGGCTATTTCTCCTCCTATTGTAGGTACACCCATACAATTTCCATAATGTGCTATGCCATTAACCACACCTTTTACAAGGTATTTTTGATGCTTTCCTACCTTTTCATCAAAAATATCACCAAATTTAAGCGAATTTAAACCTGCTACTACCCTTGCACCCATGGTAAAAACATCTCTTAAAATGCCTCCAACCCCTGTTGCTGCACCTGCAAAAGGCTCTATAAAGCTTGGGTGATTATGACTTTCTACCTTAAAAACAGCAACCATTCCTTGACCTATATCAATAACACCTGCATTTTCTCCAGGCCCTTGTATAACCCATTTTGCCTTAGTTGGAAAACCACTAAGATATTTTTTACTAGACTTATAAGAGCAATGTTCGCTCCACATTGCAGAAATAACCCCAAGTTCAAGTAAATTTGGCTCTCTTCCAAGAATATTTAAAATTTCTTGATACTCCTCATCACTTATTTTATGAGCTTGTATGGTTTTTTTATCCATTTTTTATCCTTTATTTTCCTAAACAAAAATTACTAAACATTTCATCTAAAATTTCATCACTATTAAAATCCTTAGTAAATTTTGCAATCTCTTGTATAGCTAAGTTTAATTCAAAGGCAAAGAGTTCTAAATTTTCCTCATTTATTAAATTTTTTGCCCTTAAAATCGCCTCGCTTGCACTTTTTAAAGCATTTATAACATATAAAGAATGAACAATCACTCCATTACTATCAAGGCTTTTTAAATATGTAATAAGGGCATTTTTAAGTGCGTTTATATCATGCTTTGTGCTAATTTTTATAAAATCTAAGTTCTTAAAGGTTTTAAAATTTTGCTTTAAATCGCATTTATTTAAGACCCAAAAAATTTTTTTTGAATTATCCTTTAAAAGTTCGTATAAATTCTCATCTTCTTTACTTAAATAAGAATTATAATCAAATAAAGCTATGATTATATCAGCTTCATCAATGCTTTTTTTACTAAGTTCTATGCCCTTATTTTCAATCAAATCATCACTATTTCTTATACCTGCTGTATCAATTATACGAAGCAAAAAGCCATCTAGGCAAAAGCTTTCTTCTACTCTATCTCTTGTAGTACCTGGTACTTGTGAAACAATGGCCCTTTCATAACTTAAAAAGGCATTTAATAAAGAACTTTTACCAACATTTGGCTTTCCTACAATGGCAACCTTAAAGCCATCAATCAGGCCCTTTTTGCTTTGTGAAATAGTATAAATTTCATTTAAAATATCAGCATTTTCCTTACACATTGCTTGAATTTGATTAAGCAAATCCTTAGGTAAATCATCATCTGCATAATCAATGCTAGTTTCAACAAAGGCCAAAGTTTTTACTAAATCCTGCCTTATTTTTTCAAGTAAAAGCCCTAATTTCCCTTCTAAATTTCTAGCTATAATTTTTGCTGCAAAACTTGATTTTGCAAATATTAAATCCTGTATATTTAAGGCCTTTAAAATAGACATTTTGCCATTTAAACAAGCCCTTTTGCTAAATTCTCCTGGCCTTGCTAGTCTAGCCCCCAAAGTTATGAGATTTTCTAAAACCACTTCGCTAACACTAACTCCTCCATGTACTTGAAACTCGACTATATCTTCACCACTAAAACTAAAGGGTGCCTTAAAGTAAAGTACAATGGCCTCGTCTATAAAATCATTATTTTCATCATAAAGCTTACAAAGGGTAGCGTAACGTTCTTTTAAATTTGTTTTGTGAGTAAGTTTAAGGGCAATTGAAAGGGCATTATCGCCACTTAATCTTACTATAGAAATTGATGAAATTCCATGGGCAGTAGAAATGGCTACTATAGTCTCATTCATTTCTTTTAAAAAAATCGTTAATAACTACAAAACGTTGTTCACCATTTTGCTTAATGCCTACATATTTATTAGGAAACTGAGCTCTTAATTGTTCTAGGGCTATTTTTATCAAAACTCCATCAAGGGGCTTTGTTTGACCTCTGCCACTAAGTTGTACCTTTTCAATTACAGATTGTAGATAAAACTGCATGCCTCTTATTTGATTTTCTAAAAATTGTGCTATTTCAAGTCTAATTAATAAATCATATTTTGAATTTATCCAACTATGTAAAAGATAAGACATAGCTTTATATCTATGAGCTTCCTTACCTATCATTAAGGCTGCATCTTCTCCATCAAGTCTAATCAAAACGCAGTTTTCATCAAACATTCTTAATTCTTCTAAGTGTATGTTAAATTCCATACTTTCAAGCAAAGAAACAATCCCTGTGCGAATTTCGCTTAAAATTTCATCTATATCTTTTTTACTTTCCTTATGAAAGCTATCAAAAATCCTATCGCTTTCTACATTATAAGAACTTCTTAGAATTTCTTTTCTAATTACAACTTCTTCTTGTTTTACTTCTTCTTCATTTGTTAAATTTTGTCTTTCAAATTTGCTTTCACTTCTTGTTTCAAAATTTTTTTCATATCTTTTATCTTTTTCATAATTTTTATAAGGCTTTTTCTCAAATTCCTTTTTAAATGCCTTTTTTTTGGAACGTACTTCTATGATAGCATTTTTTTTTCCAAAACCTAAAAAACCACCCTTAGAATATTGTAAAATTTCATATTCTAGGTCAATAATAGAACATTGTAATTCTTTGGCCGCCTGTGTTAAGGCGCTTTCTAAATTTGAGGCTTCAATTTTCATAATCTACTCGCTTTCTTTTCTTTTATGATGTTCTCTTGCAAAAAGCTTATTAATAACAAATTGTTGAAGTAAAGAACAAAGGTTATTAACACACCAATAAAGTGTAAGTCCTGCTGGAAACCATAAAAAGAAAAAGGTAAAAATTACAGGTAAAAATTTCATAATCTTAGCTTGTGTAGGGTCTTGTATACTCATAGGTGTAATGAGTTGTTGTACAAACATTGTCACACCCATTAAAATAGGCAAGATAAAATAAGGGTCCATTAATGATAAATCATGTATCCAAAACGCCCAAGGGGCGTCTTTTAACTCTGTGGCATTTAACAAAACTCTATAAATGGCAAAAAATATAGGAATTTGTAAAAATATAGGCAAACACCCACTCATAGGATTTGCTCCATGTTTTTTATAAAGTTCCATCATGTGCATATTCATTTTTTGTGGATCGCCCTTGTAACGTTCTTTTAATTCTTTCATTTTTGGGGCTAAGTCTTTTAATTTATTCATAGACATCATAGATTTATAGGTTAGAGGAAATAGCACAATTCTAACTATTAAGGTCATTACTACAATGGCCCAGCCCCAGTTATTAATGTATTTATGTAAGAAATTTAAAAAATCAAACATAGGCCTAGCTATAAAGGTAAACCAGCCATATTCAATAACATCTTTAAGCCTTTTATCAATATTCATTAAAACAGCATGTTCTTTTGAACCTATGTAACCACCTGCTTTAAAACTATTTTGTGCTTGTGCGTAAATTATAGGATTTTCTTTTTCATCGTGGCTAATAACTATATTTAAAGGTTCGTCAAAATTATAAAACACAGAAGCATAGTATCTATCAAAGGCAGAAGCAATGATAATATTATTTACTTGTTCATTTTCATCCACATCCTCATCTTCAAAGGTAGTAATCTTTTCATCCTTATCAACGACTAAAGCCCCATGCACGGTGTAGCCATCAATTGCTATACTAGGTCTAAAACCCGGGCTTATAAAATAAGGTGTATCCTTGCTAAGCTTAATCTCAATCTCATAATTTCCCCTGGGATAAAAGGTAATGATTTTTTCTACTTTTAGATCACTTAAATTTTGAGTTAAATGTAAAATTTTATGTTCATTTTCTATTATAAGCTCACTTTCATCGCTAATATAAGGGGTATTAAAGGCTTCTTGATTGATATTTGTATCATTAAAACGAAGTTCTAAAGGCAGTGGCAATTTATCATTTGTTACTAAATTTGCCCTACTTCCATCTTCTTTTTGATGCTTTTTATCCTTTAAATAAAAAGTACTAATGCGTCCATAAATATCAATATCTGCTTCAAAGAAATCGCTAGAAATTTTAACTAAATTTTGACTTTGTGAAATGGGGGCATTTGTCGTTGGTAAAGAAGTGTTTTCTTGTTTAACTTCTGGGGCTGTATTTGAAATTGTACTTTCATTTGTGCTAATTTGAGTTGTGTTTTGTTCGCTGTTTATAGGCTTTTTTGGTAAGAAAAAATAATCATAAACCATAAAAAATACAAAAGAGATAATAACAGCTAAAAAAATTCGTTTTTGTTGAGTAGCATTATTTTTATTATTAATAGGATTCACCATTGTTCCTTTATAAAATTTTAATTAAATAATACGCTTCTTTTTTATAAGGAATATATAAAAAACGCAAGGGTTTTTTTGCTAAAAAAGAAGGCTTAAATATACTTATAGTTTGAAAAGAAGTTGAAATTTTTGGATAATCAAAACCACCTTTAAAAAAAGGATTGCACTTTATAATTCTAATAAAGGTTGCAAAAAAGGCTAAGAAAATATTATTTTTTTGAAATTGCAAAAAGGCAAAATTTGAACAACTTGGATAATATCTACAACAATTAGGCTTTAATGGGCTTATAAAATACTGATAAAAACGCAATATCTTTAAACAAATTATCTTAAACATTCTAATTTTTTAAAACCCCATTTTAAATCTTTTTCTAAACGCAAAAAATGTGCAGTTTTCATTTCTTCTTTGGCTATAAAAATATACTTACCACTTTTTAAACTATTTTGTGCGTTAAAAAATAAAGCCCTTAAAACGCGTTTAACGCGATTTCTAATAACTGCCTTACCCACCTTTTTACCTGCTACAACTGCCATTTTTTTTTCTTCACTTTTTAAATAAAAAATAATAAAACCATTGCAGTGCCATTTTTTGCCTGTTTTGTAAACTTGTGTAAATTCTTCATTGCTATCAAATTTAAAAAAAGTTCTCACACAGCAAGTCTTTTTCTACCCTTAGAACGTCTTGCGTTGATAATCTTACGTCCATTTTTACTTTTCATACGAACCCTAAAACCATGAGTGCGTTTTTTAGGAGTATTATGTGGTTGATAAGTCCTTTTCATAAGAATTTCCTTAAAAATATAAAATAAAGTTCGTATTTTATCTAAGCCTTACTTATAAATTGCTTTAAAATTTCAAGCAATTCTTAACCTTTATTTTGTTAAATTTACAAAGTTTAATTAAACTTGAAAGTTCATTAATGATTCGAAGCTTACATTATCTTAAAGCCATGGGTTATGATTTTTTAGATGAGATAAAAGATGAAAACATATATAATTTAAGCTTTGATAATCTAAGAAAAACAGCTAGTACTTGTTCTTTATGTCAATTTTCAAAGCAAAGAAAACATATTTTAATGCAAAAAACTCAAAAAAATGCAAGACTTTTTGTTTTAACAAGTTTTGGGCAAAAAAGTGAAAATGAGAGTGGAATTTTGCTTAATTCAAAGCAAGGTGAGAGATTAAAAACTTTAATCTATGAAAACTTAGGACTGAACGAAGAAAATTTTTATTTTTCTTATCTAATTAAATGTTTTTCTTCTTTGAAAGTTGACGATTTTTCGCTACAATCTTGTTTGCCATTTAGCTTAAATGAGATAAATTTAATTAAGCCAAAATTTATACTTTGCTTAGGTTATTATCCTTTTAAGGCTTTGGGATTTGATGATTTTAACTCTTTAAGAGGTGAAATTTTATCTTATAAAAATAGTCTTATAATGGCAAGTTTTGATATGGATTTTTTAGAAAAAAATCCAAGTTATCAAGATGAATTTAAAAAAGATTTATTAAAGATTAAGGGTTTTATATGAAAAAAATTATACTTATTTTAATGCTAAGTTCGATATTACTTTATGCAAAGAGTCAAAAATTATCAAAAATAGAACCAAGTGAAAATATATATCCAAATTTAAGCACTCATGTTTGTAACAAAAATTGCCTACTTGAATACCTAGAATCAAGACTTTATCTTAGCTTTTTAAGTGAATTTAGCTCAAATACTGACCAGCTTTTAGTAAATATCTATGCAAAACTTTTAAATTCCATAACAGATTTTGAAAAAAATATTCAAAAATCAGCCTCAATAAAACTTGCCATTATTATCCCTGAAAAAACTATAAAAAGTTATTCTAACACCATAATAAACGCAAGTGTAGCTTATTTATTAAGACAAAGGGCAGATATTAAGCTTAAAGTTTTTTTAATAGGCACAGAAGATAGTGTTAATATAAAAGAGGCCTTACAACAAATAAAGGCTCAAAATTATCAATATATAGTAGCAGGCCTTACTCAAAAAGGAGTTAGCGTACTTGAAAATTACCAAGATAATATGAAAATTTTCATACCTACAACGCATAAAAGCACGACAAATGTAAAAAGTGAAAATATCTTTTTTGGTGGCATTGATTACGAAGCACAAATTAAAACCCTTTTAAATAAAGGAAATTCAAAGATAGCTATATTTAGTGAAAACTCATCCTTGCTAAATAGCCTAACAAGCGAAGTTAAGCAACTAAATCCTGATACGTCTACTTATAATGTTAATAGTGATAAAATGAATTTTGCATCTTTACTTCGTTCGCAAGAGTCTTTAAATGGGACTACGATTTTTTTTAATACCTCCTTAATCAAAACTGCCCTTATTAGTTCTCAACTGCGTGTATATAAAATTTATCCAGCCGTACTTTTATCAACTCAAATAAATTATAACCCTGCCCTTTTTAGCCTTACTCAGCTAAATGACAGACGCAATTTTTACATAGCAAATTCCATAAATAACACAGATGATAATCTAGCTTATTTAAACGAAATTTTCAATCAAAATATAAATTATAACTGGGTGTCTTATGCTACTAGCATAGGGGTTGATTATTTTTACACAAATTTTTTAAGCGATAATAAATCCTTATTTGAAGAAAGTATAAATAATTCACAAGTTATTTATAATATTCGCTTAATGCGTGGTTTAAATGGGAATTTTGAAGAGACTAAGTAGATAATTCTTTAAAATATTTTTTAATATTTTCATCCATTTTACAAGGCTTAGAATCTTTTATATAAGCTAAAACAAAGTTTGCAGAAAAGATTTTGATATCGTCTTTAAAAATATCTTGTTCTAAGATAACAGAGGCATTTTTAAGTTCTAAAATTTGCGTTTTAATCTCTAAAATATCGCCAAGCTTAGCAGATTTTATAAAATCACAAGTAGTTCTTTTTAACAAAAAATGTCCCCTATCTTTATCAAAAATATCAGCATTTTTTTGAAAAAAAATTTCACTCCTTGCTCTTTCACAAAATTTTAAATAATTACTATGATAAACAACCCCACCTGCATCAGTATCCTCGTAATAAACACGTATTTTCATATACTATCCTTAGAATTTTTACAAATTATAACAAAGTCTAGGTTAAATTTTTATTTTTAAAAATACTTATCAATTTTTTATAACTTATTAAAGAATTTTAGATACAATAGCTAACTTTGATAATTATTATTATATTATAAGGATATTTGTGTTTTTAAGACATATTTTTTCGTTAAAAATTTTGCTTAGCTTACTTATTATCTTTTCTTTTATAAGCATCTTTGTAGGCGTTAAAAACATAAATTTAAGCAATTTTTTAGATTATGAAAATATAGAAATTTTATTAATCACTAGGATACCTCGCTTAATTGCCATTATATTAACGGGAATGAGCCTTGGAATTTGTGGGCTTATAATGCAACAATTAACGCAAAATAAATTCGTATCTCCAACCACAGCTGGAACTATGGATTGTGCGAGATTTGGTATATTAATAGCCCTAGTTTTTTTTGGGTCAAATTCCTTTATAGTTCAAGGTATAATAGCTTCTTTGTTTGCTATGATTGGAAGTTTTATTTTTATTCAAATGCTAAAATATATCAAACTTAAAGATATCATCTTTGTACCATTAATAGGCATTATGTTTGGAGGTATAGTTAGTGCGATAAGTACATTTTTTGCTTATGGTTTAAATTATATTCAAAGCATAGGTGCTTGGTTACAAGGTAGCTTTACAAATATAATGCAAGGAAATTATGAGTTAATTTATATTAGCTTGCCCCTATTTTTACTAGCCTTTTTCTTCGCAAATAAAATTACCATTGTTGGAATGGGCGAAGATATTGCCTTAAATTTGGGTGTTTCTTATAATTTAGTCTTATTAATAGGGCTTTTAATAGTTTCAATAATCACTTCAATCATAGTTGTAAGCGTTGGGGTTATCCCCTTTTTAGGGCTTATAATTCCAAATATTATAGCAATTTATAGAGGAGATAATCTTAGAAAAAATCTCATATACATAGCACTTAGTGGGGCTTTGTTTTTACTAATTTGTGATATTTTTTCAAGACTTATAATATATCCTTTTGAAATGCCTATAAGCATAACAGCAGGAGTTGTTGGAAGTTTTGTTTTTATCTTGCTTTTATTTAGGAAACAAAACTATGCTTAAAAGAATGCTTATTTTAATGCTTATTGCCCTTGTTATAATTGTTGCTTATATATTTAGCTTTACAGGGGAATTTAGCGAATATGCCATTAAAAATCGCTCAATGCAAGTTTGTGCCGTTATAATAGTAGCATCTTGCATAGGCGTTTCAACCATTATTTTTCAAACCATAAGCAATAATAAAATTCTAACCCCAAGCATTATAGGGCTTGATTCTTTATATTTGCTTTTGCAATCTTTTTTAGTTTTTACCCTTGGGGCTATTAATTTAAGTGTTTATAAGGAAAATGTAAATTTTTTATTAAGCTTAGTTTGTATGATATTTTTTGCCCTACTTCTATATAAAATTTTATTTAGAAACGAAAGAAGTATATATTTAATCATGCTTTTAGGCTTAATCTTTGGGACCTTATTTAGTACATTGAGTTCTTTTTTTGAAGTATTAATTGACCCTGATGAATTTATGATTGTACAAGGTAGAATGTTTGCAAGTTTTGATAATATCGCCTTGGATGTTTTATTACTGGCTAGCATTGCTACTATTGCTTGTTTTTTAATAATATTTAAGTATCTTAAAATTTTAAATCCTTTGATTTTAGGCAAGGATTTAGCTATAAATTTAGGCATTGATTATCAAAATGTAGTTAAAAAATTAATGATAATAGTTGCTGTTTTAACCTCGATTGCAACTGCCCTAGTAGGTCCTATAACTTTTTTAGGACTTATAGTAGCAAATATAACTTATGAACTTTTTAAAACCTGCAAACATGAAATTTTACTTTTTGCTTGTGTATTTGTAAGTATGATTGCACTAGTTGGGGCGATTTTTTTCGTATCAAAGGTTTTTGGCTATAACACAACTGTGAGTGTGATTATAAATTTTCTAGGTGGAATTTATTTTATTTATTTAGTATTTAAGGATAATAAAAGATGATAAGGCTCGAAAATATTAATAAATTTTATAACGAAAAAGCTGTTTTAGAAAATATAAATTTAAGCTTTAAAAAGGGTAAGATTACTGCTTTAATAGGGGCAAATGGGGCTGGGAAAAGCACCATTTTAGCTATTGCTAGTCGTCTTATTAAGGCTGATAGTGGTGAAATTTATGTAAATGATAAACCTATAAATTCTTATAAAAGCGATATTTTAGCCCAAAAAATTTCTATATTAAAACAACAAAATAATATAAATATGCGTTTAAGGGTCGATGAATTAGTAGCCTTTGGACGTTTTCCTTATTCTCAAGGAAAATTAAATAAGATTGACAAAGAAAAGATTAACACTGCCCTAAATTATATGGGAATTTATGAACTTAAAAATAGATTCTTAGACACACTCAGTGGAGGTCAAAGACAAAGGACCTTTATAGCGATGATTATAGCACAAGATACTGATTTTATCTTTTTTGATGAGCCATTAAATAGCCTTGATATGAAACATTGTGTTCAAATTATGCAGTTAATGCAAAATTTAGTGCATGATTTTAACAAATCAATAGCTGTTGTCTTGCATGATATAAATTTTGCTGCTACTTATGCTGATGAGATAGCTGCCCTAAAAAATGGCAAGTTAATCGCCTGTGATAGCACAGACAAGCTTATAAACACGGAAATGCTAGCACAAATTTATGATATGCAAATTAAGGTTTGTGAATTTGAAAAAAAACGAGTTTGCATATATTTTTAATAAAGGAGAAATAATGAAAAAAAATTTAGTTGTCGCACTTTGTGCGATTGTCATTGCTTTCAGTGCTTGCACTGATAATAAAAAAGTAAGTACTGAGTCAAATAGTACTGGAAATAATGCAAGTGTTGAAGTAAATTCAAGCACTGCAGAACAATCTAAGCCAGTTGATGCAAAGGCTAGTTTTGAGATAACCCCTATTAACGTGGAAGAAGATGGGGATAATTTTATCATTCATCACAGCCTTGGTACAAGTTCAGTTGTAAAGGCCCCTACAAAGGTAGTGGTACTTGATTTAGGTATATTAGATAGCTTTTCTGCCTTAAATTTAAATGACAATGTCGTAGGGGTACCTATTAAAAATTTGCCAAGATATTTAGTGGAATTTTCAAATAAAAATAGCATTGGTGGCGTTCAACAAGTGGATTTAGAGGCCATTAATGCCTTAAAGCCTGATTTAATCATCATTTCAGGAAGACAGGCAAAGTATTATGACAAGCTTAAAGAAATAGCCCCAACTGCCTTTATGGGTATAGGGTATGATAATGCAAGCTTTTTAAATTCTTTCAAAACAAATACTTTAGCCCTTGCTAAACTTTATGGAAAAGAAGCAGAGGCTAATGAGAAAATTGCTTTAATTGAAGGTGAGATAAGCAAGGCTAAAGAAGAATTATCAAAGGATAAAAAAGCCCTTATCATAATGACAAATGCAAATAAAATTTCAGCCTTTGGACCTTCTTCTCGCTTTGGTCTAATACATGATATTTTAGGCATTAACCCGGTTGATGATAGCATAAAGGTAGGAACTCATGGAAAAAGCATAAATTATGAGTATATTTTAGAAACAAATCCAGATTTTATCTTTATTGTAGATAGGAATGTTATAGTTGGCAAGGATAAGGTTAATGACGAGTTTTTAAATAATGCCTTGATTAAAAAAACAAAGGCTGCAAATGAAGGTAAAATAGTCTTTTTAGACCCTGAGTATTGGTACTTAGTAGGTGGAAATGGGATTAAATCTTTAAGTGCTATGATAAAAGAAGTAGTTGACGGGGTTAAATAATTTACTTAAGGCTTAAATTTAATTTTAAGCCTTAAACTTTTAAAAAATTTTCTTGCTTAATTTTAATAAAATAAAAAAATAGATACAATATTATGAATATTTTAAAGAATTTTCAAACAAAATATAAAGGAAAGTTGGATAATAAGGCATTTGAAAGCAATTTTTATTGTATTACATACAGGCATACAAAATTCAAATTCAGTGTTTTTTAAAATACATAAAAAAATCATAAATAATGCTATGCTAAATTTTTTCTTTGCCACTTATAAAATAATTGATTTTATACGATTTACAAATACAAAACTAGCTTTTAGGAATTTTCAAAAATGATGGGGCGAAATAAGCTATTAATATTTTTAAGTGTATTAATATTAAAAAATTCCATTAAAAATCACCCCTTTAATATAGAAGAAATTCCTATGACAAAACTACACAATACTCTTTTAGATTATCAAAAAATCGCTATTTTAGTAACCCATGCAGAAGATAGGGTAGAAGAAAAAAAGTTATTTAACGATGTGCTAATTCGCACCTTAAATATGATGAAAGATGCTAGTTTATTATACTTTCAAACTAAGATTATAAAGGATGATAAGGGTAAAAATAATATAGTTTTAACTAAATTAAAAATGGCAGAAAATGGCTTAAGATTATACGAACTTTATCAAAATGACCAAAAATCAAGTAGCTTTGTGGATGATGATAAATTAAAAAATTTAAGCTATCAAGGCATTAAAAAATATATCTTAGATAAAAACATAGAAAAGGAGTATGTATATAATGAATGATGAAAAGGCTAAAAATTTACTTCAAATTTTTACGGATTTAAATGCTGTTCTTATGGATAAAAACAAATTTTTACACTTAAAAACACTATGTAAAAAGGACGACAAGGCAAAGGAAAATTTAAACGAACTTCTAAGAATGGTTAATGAATTTTCAAGCAAAATTCAAAAGCAATAATTAGGGATTTAAAATGCCCTACACCCTAGAAACAAAACTGAAAGCAAATAAATTTTATTCAACCCTTGGCATAGAAATAAGCTTACCAAAAGAAGTAGGCACATATAGCAATCAAGGAAATTTTGAATGCAACATATATTAAATATTATTTTAATGATAATTGCTTTATTTTTTATCAATAATAAAAAATATTGTTTGGTTTATGGTTTTTGTTTTTATATATTCCATTTTTATTCTTTGTTTATAATGGAGAAAAAAGCTCTTTAACAATGGCTGCAAGTATAAACAAAACATCTTTTTATCTTATTTAGAAATTTGTATTATAGCATTTGTGTGGATGAATGGAGAATTTTTTATTTCTTTTATAGTTTATAAGTTATTAAAATTTTTATTTGCTTGATAAATAAAAAGACTTATTTAAAGTTTTTTAGATTGCCTACGCTTTTAAAATGTCCTTTTTTAATTTCATACAGGTAGTAAAATAGATAGTAAAATTATATCATAATATTTAATTTATTATAAATATATTTGGATATCTAAGAGTGTCAAAGTGTGCTAAAATGGTAATTGAAAGATATTGATAAAACTTAGAAATAGCTTAATGGTGGAGACGAGGGGAATTGAACCCCTGTCCAAAAATAATCCCACAACAATCTCTACATGCTTATCAAAGATGAAAATTTCACTAGTTTAAACTCACCTTTAAAATTTCACAAACTAGCTAAGACTAAATTTGGCTTAAAATTCGTCAAAAATCAAGCTACACTATCAAAAAATGACTCGCTTTTTCAACTAGATAGTATCATCAAAAAGCAAGGCTCAACCACGACTACGCAACTCTAGCGTAGGCAGGAGCAAATTTCGCGTTGTTTGCGTTTAAATTTAAGTAGGCTTTTTACGCTTTGCCCAAAGCGACATGCCATCATTGCAAAACTATTCCTGTCGAAGCCAGGTCGTCCCCATTAAGAAAAGTTTATTTAGAAATGATATTTGGAACATTAACAATTAAAGGATTAAAAAGAGCTAAAACAGAAGCATCATTTTCATAAGAACGGCAATATTTTTCAAACTGGTCACTCATTAAAAGCAACCAATCAGCAAATTCATCGCTTGCAGGACCATTAAAACGACTGGCTTCTTGCATCATTTCTTCACAAAATACACAAAAATCAGTAATTTCTCCTAAATCAAGCCTTCTTGCCGCCCAAGCTGTATTATGGGCTAGTCTTTCTATCTCATTTATTGCTTCTTTATATTTTTCACTATCGCTTGTAAGCTTGATAATTAAGGGTTCAAAGCTATCACACATGGTCCTAAAGTACTGCAAAAATTTATCCACATCATCAATATCGTGTTCCATTTCTAAACTGCGTAAAATTCCCATAAGCACTCATCGTAATTTTTGCCAAATTTTAACAAAAATTAGTTAAAATCTTATTTGAATTTTAAAAACAAGTGTAAAAAATGGATAAAATCGTAGAAATAGAAAAATTTTCCTTTGACGAAAAATACGAAAATTCTTTACGTCCTACCTCCTTTGATGATTACATAGGACAAGAAAATATCAAAAAAAATTTAAATGTTTTTATAAGTGCTGCAAAAAAAAGAGAGGAAAATTTAGACCATATTTTATTTAGTGGTCCTGCTGGACTTGGAAAAACAACACTTGCAAATATTATCTCTTATGAAATGACTGCAAATATTAAAACAACGGCAGCTCCGATGATAGAAAAGAGTGGGGATTTAGCTGCTATTCTTACAAATTTAAGTGAAGGTGATATTTTATTTATAGATGAAATTCATCGCCTTAGCCCTGCGATTGAAGAAGTACTTTATCCGGCAATGGAGGACTTTCGCTTGGATATTATCATAGGTAGTGGGCCAGCTGCGCAAACCATTAAAATAGATCTGCCAAAATTTACCCTAATAGGTGCAACCACAAGGGCAGGAAAGCTTAGTAATCCTTTGCGAGATAGATTTGGAATGCAATTTAGGCTTGAATTTTATAAAGATGAAGAACTAGCAACGATTATACAAAAAGCAGCTGTAAAATTAAATAAAACTTGTGATAAAAACGCAGCCATGGAGATAGCAAAAAGGAGCCGCTCAACGCCTAGAATAGCACTTCGTTTATTAAGAAGGGTTAGAGATTTTGCAGATGTAAACGATGAAGAAACAATCACTCAACAAAGGACCATAGAGGCCTTAAATTCACTTGGAGTAAATGAACTTGGCTTTGATAGTATGGATTTAAAATATTTAGAACTTTTAACAACTTCTAGGGGCCGTCCTATAGGGCTTGGTAGCTTAGCAGCGGCCTTAAGCGAGGATGAAAATACCATTGAGGACGTGATTGAGCCCTATTTACTTGCAAATGGCTATATAGAAAGAACTGCAAAGGGCAGAATTGCTAGTGTTAAAAGCTACAAGGCTTTAAAATTAAATTACGAGCGAACTTTGTTTGACGAGGAGTAAGTTTGAAAAATGGTAAAGTTTTTTTATTTTGTTTTATTTTAATAGTTTTATTATTATTATTATATCTTTTCAAAGATTTCTTGCTAGTAATTATCATTTCGAGCCTAATGGCAGTTGCTACCTCAAATTTACATGCTAAAATTTTATTTTTTGTAAAGGGAAAAAAATTACTAGCTACTATTTTAACGACTATTTGTATAATAATAGTCTTTTTTGCACCCTTTATTTATGCCATGGTTGAACTTGCAAAAATACTTAGAAATTTCGATATAAATATGGTTAGTCAAACCTTAGAATATATTAGAAGTTATGAATTTAAGCTACCTGAGCCACTTCAATTTTTAGAACCAAAAATAAAAAAATTTTTGATAAAACTTGATTTAAATCAACTAACAAAACAATCATTAAACTATCTCTCAAATTTTACAAAAAGTGGGGCTAAATTCTTAGTAGATATGGTTTTAATTTGTATTTTTTACTTTTTTGCAAATTTATACGGGACTGAACTTGTTATTTATATAAAATCAGTCGTGCCTATCAATAAAAAAGAATTAGAAGACGTTTTAAGCGAGGTTAGTAATGTAATGGCTGTTGTGCTTTATTCTATGGTGATTGTAGCTATTTTTGAGGGCTTTTTATTTTCTATAATTACAGGAATTTTTGGCTATGATGCCATTTTAATGGGCTTAGTTTTTTCAATAAGTTCTTTAATACCAGCAATAGGTGGGGCTTTAATGTATATACCTATTAGCATTTATGAGTTTACCCTTGGCAATCAAGCAACGGCCTTTTGGATTTTTGGCTATTGTATAATAGTTATTTCTTTTCTTGCAGATACTATCATTAAGCCACTTATAATAAAATGGATTAATCAAAAATTAGTAAAAACCCCTGCTAAAATCAATGAATTTTTAATATTTTTAGCAATGATAGCTGGAATTTCAAGCTTTGGTTTTTGGGGCATTATACTTGGACCTGCCATTTTAACCTTTTTTATATCTACCATTAGACTATATACCATTTTAAAAGATAAAAATTATATTTAATTTTTATCTTTACTTTATTCTAGTTATTTTTTTCATCTCAAATTAATTGATAATTTTAATCAATAAAAACTTATATTTTTCAAAAAAATTTATATTTTTTTGAAACTTATTTTCAAGTTTAAATACTTATATATAGACTATTTTAGAATTTTTCTTTCGTTTTTTTTTTTTTTATAAATTTTTAAAATAATTATCAATATAATACAAAGATTTTTTTAAAAGGAGAACCATGTCTTATATAGACTATACAAAATATGATTTTGAGCTTATCAAAAAAGCTGGAAAAATAGCTTATTTGGATTGTTGGGGTGATTCTTTGTGTTGCGAGGCAAAGCATCTTTGCGAAGAAGAACTTTATAAAGGGACCTTAAAAAAGGTTGATATTTATGAGGACTTAAATGAAATTTTTTGGCAAGAAAATCACGCAGCCATTCTTTTTCCTATGAATATAGACCAAATTTGGCTAAGTTCATATAAGGATAAATTTAAAGAGTACTTAGATAGAGGTGGAATTATTTTAAATTTCACGGCCTCAGTGAGTGATTTTTGTCCTTATGATAGTAAGTATATAGCTAGTAAAACACCTATTAGATTAAGAGAGGTTAAGCTAAATAAACACCCTATTTGTAATGGTTTGAGAGAGTATGATATAAATTATAGACGTGGAGTAAAGGGCTTTTTTAATAGAGGTTATAAAAATCCAAGTGATGAGGCTGAAATTTTTATGCAAGATGATGAAGGATATTGCGTAGCTTATGTTGATAGAACAAGCTCAAAGGGCGTTTTAATAAACACAGCAGGGGCTGATTTATTAGCTTATGGGCTTTTTGATTTAAGCACGGCTAGACGCCTTGGATTAAATGTCTTAATCTATATAGAAAATATCTTAAAAGAAAGGCTAGAAAAATGAAAAAAGCAATAATCACAGGAGGTAGTTCTTTTCACCAAAATTTCTTCATAAATAAAGATGCAAAATACAGTAATTTTTATGATGAAAAAATTTATCTAGCCAATCTTAAAGATAAGGATTTAAGCGAATTTGACTTAGTAGTTTTTGCCTCTCGTATGTATCCAAAATTTATGAGAGAAAATTTTGAGAAAATTTTAAATTATCTAAAAAATGATGGCAATGTTTTAATGTTTCCTGACTTAATAAGTGGACTTTTTAATCATATAACCTATGAAACAGGACAGGTAAATTTTTGGTGGTGGATAAGTCAAAATGCAGATTTACCTATGTATAAGGCTAATGAAAACTCTACTTTGTGGAATTTTTTAGAGGTTAAGGAGTGCAAATGGCATTATCATGGTACTTTTAAGCATGGTGGTGAAGTAGAAAAACTGCTTGTTGATGAACTTGGCAGGTCCATACTTTGTAAGGATGAAAAGACCTTTAAAGGCTCACTTTATCTAAGTGCACTAGACCCTGATTTTCACCTAGGACAAGGCTTTATGCCTATAACCGAAGTCTTTTTTGACAAATTTATGAAATGGCTTGAATTTGATATAAATAGCAAGGAGAAATAATGAAAAATAAAATTTTTTTAAGCCTAGCTTGTTATTTAGGACTTTTTTCAAATGCTTTTGCAAATGAAAATAACAAAACAAGCGAATATCAACTAGATTCAATCATTATTAAAGATAGTGCTGATTATCTTAATACCTTTGATACTCCCTTAATTGAACAAAGTAGGAGTATAAGTGTGATAAATTCGGAGTCAATTTTAAGAAATAGTACTACAAATGGAATTCAAGGTATATTAGAACAAGCACCCGGTATTATGTTTGTTCGCTCAGGCAGTACAAATGGACAAGTTTCTATTAGAGGTATGAGTACACAGGTTTCAAGGGCTTTGATTACATTAGATGGGGTACCTGTACTTGGTAGAAATACTTTGGCTTTAAATATTTTTGATTCAAATTCACTTGATGCAGTTGAAATTATTAGAGGACCCGCTTCTGCCCTTTATGGTTCTGATGCTATGAACGGAGTTATAAATTTTATTTCAAGACGTTATAGAGGTGATATTAATAAAGAATTTGATATGGATTTTAGATTGAGGGCTTTGGAGTATTCTAGCGTAAATAGCGGCTTGGCTTCTCGCTTTGAAGCAATTGGAGGTGGTGATGGTTTTGATGTTTTATTTGGCTTAAATGGACGATATACAGAAGACTACCGAAGTCCAGAAGGTGAGATTAAAAATTCAAATTCTAAAAACTACGGCTTTGATTGGAATGTAGGATATAGTTATGATGATATAAGATATTACACGCAAGGTCGATATTCAAGGGCAGTAGATAACGATGGAGGTGGTCAATTTGCTGGGGCTGGAAGCGATTTTGGTTTCATTAGAAAAAGAGATCCTATTTATGAGACTTATTTAAAATTTGGAGTAGAGGCTGAAAATCTAAGCTTTGCTGAAAAGCTTGATTGGTATGTTTATTGGAGATATTATACGACTGATTTATATACTTATAACGCAGGAACGGGAAATTATGTAAATAATAAAGTATATAACAATAACTATATAGGTGGACGCCTAGCCTTTACTTCTATACTAAATGCTCATACTTTAAGATATGGCGTTGAAACATTAAATGCATTATCCCCAACTCAAGGAAAACAAGTAAATTTAAATACAAATATTGCACAAACTAATGGTAGAAAATCTTGGCAAAACACTATATCAGCCTTTATAACAGATGATTATTCTATGCTTGATAATTTAATACTTCAAGGTGCCATTAGATATGACCATGTATTCACCACAATAGGCAAAAGAAGTGCTGATACAGAATCAAGTTATAGCGATGAAGTAAAAGAAAAACTTAAAAATTTAGGTACGCTTGATGAAGGTGCATTAACAGGAAGTCTTGGTGCTGTTTGGTTTTTAAGTAATATATTTTCTATAACTGGTAATATTAGTCATAATTTTAAAGCACCAGGTGCTTCTAATTATTCATCGGCAAGTAGAGATACAAATGGAAATGAAAAATGGCCTAATCCTAATTTAAAAAGCGAAACTTCTCAAACTTATGAACTAGGATTTAGAATTCATGATGAACAAAACTTTTTTACCATAAACGCGTATAGGACAAATTATAAAGATATGTTAAAAACTACTAGTTCAGCTAGTTCTAGCAATTATTATTACGAAAACATAGGAAAAACTTACATTCAAGGCGTAGAACTTGAAGGAAATCATAAATTTTATGATTTTATCTTAGCTTATAATGCAACTCACACCTATGGACAAAATCGTACTGAAAATAAACCACTTGATCATATAGCCCCACTTTATGGCAGGATTTCACTTCAATATGATTATAAAAATTTTGGTTATTTAAAAGTACAAGAAAGAATGGTTAAGGGCAAAACTAGAATAGATGAAAGCCAAGAAAGAAAAAGTGGTAGTTATGCTATGAGTGATATTTACGCTGGTTTAAATTTGGGTGCGTTTAGTACTAATATGAAAGATATGGAACTTACTTTTGGGGTTGAAAATATCTTTGATAGAAAAGGACGCAATCCTGTAAATATTGAAGATATTAGTTATGATTTTGCAAGGACAAATCCTTTATTAGAACCTGGTACAAATTTCTTTGTAAAATATTCTTATAATTATTAAGGACTTTTATGAAAAAATTAATATTTTCTTTATTTATTTTTGTAAATTTTATTTTTGCCAAACAAGTAGTTATAGTTGATTTATGGCCAGTACCTTCTTTATTGGCCTTTATTACAAAAGATGCTAATATGGTTTTAATACCAAAGGCTTCATCAAATTTTATTAATAACTCACTGCTTGTAAAATTTTATCCTCAATTAAAAAATATCAAAAGTTCTAATAATCCTAGTTTAGAAGAACTTTTAGCCTTAAATGCTGATTTATATATTTGTCATATAAATGATTTAAAGATTTGTGAGTTTTTGAGTAAAAGTGGCAAAGAAGTATTAAAATTAACTATAAATGTAGATAATTATAATTCAAGATCAGCTCTGAAACATTGGCTAGAATCGCTCAATAAGTATTTTGATATTAAACAAATAAGCGATAAACTTTTATCTAATATTGATGAAGTAGAAAAAGAAATAAACTTAAAATTATACAATATCAAACCTATAAAAGCTGTTGCATTAAGAGGATATGATGGTAATAAAATAATGACAAGTACCGGTTTTGTAGACTATTTATTTAAAAAAACAGGTGCTACTAATGCATTTAAATTTAATGGCTTTAATAATAGTTATTTAAATTTAGAAGAATTCTACTCCCTAAATCCAGACATTATTTATATAACAAATTTTACCCCCTTGCAAGTTGAAGATATTATGCAAGATAAAAATTTACAAAATTTAAAAGCTGTTAAAAACAAAAAAGTTTTTAAATTGCCACTTGGTTCGTATCGCCCAACCGCCCCAAGCCTTGATTTAAGCTTAATATTAAAATTTCTAGCAAACAACAATCACCCAGAACTTTTTAATTATGATATAAAGGCTGAGTTTAAAAAGCATTTTAAGGAATTTTACGATATTAATTTAAGCGAGAACGATTTAAACTTAATTATGAATCCAAAAAGAGAGGCTGGAATTTCAAAATAATGAAAATATTGCTTTCCCTTTTAATCATCTTAATACTTGGATTTTTAACACTTGGCATAGGTCGTTATGATATAAGTTATGCTGAAATTTATGAAATTTTACTTTATCAAAATATGAATGATAAAAATTTTATTATCCTAAATGTAAGACTGCCTAGGGTTATCTTAGCTATCATTGTAGGTGCTGGGCTTGGCATAAGTGGGGCAAGTTTGCAAGCTATTTTTAGAAACCCTTTGGCAAGTCCTGATATTTTAGGCGTTTCAAGTGGGGCAAGTTTTGGAGCAGTTTTGTCCCTAATTTTAGGCCTTAATATATATTTTTTAACGCTTACTTCTTTTCTTTGTGGACTTTTAAGCTTAGGGCTTACGATTATTATAGCTAGGGATTTTAGCAATAAAATTATGATTATACTAGGAGGTATTATCATAGCTGCACTTTTTCAAAGCTTTATCTCGCTTTTAAAATACATAGCTGACCCACAAGATACCTTGCCCACTATTACTTACTGGCTTTTAGGTTCTTTGCAAGTTAGTAACACTCATCAAATTTTATTTTGTTGTGCCTTTATTATAATTTTTGGCCTTATAATATATTTGTTTCGCTGGAAACATAATATCTTAATGCTTGATGATAACGAGGCTAAAACGCTTGGCTTTAATGTGATTTATGTGAGATTATTTATCATATTTTGCGTTACCTTAATAATTGCTTGTATAGTTTCAATGTGTGGAATTATCGGCTGGATAGGTCTTGTAATACCTCACATTGCAAGAATGATAGCTGGTTTTAATACAGCAAAAGTCATTGCTTATAGCATAGTAATAGGTAGCATTTTCATGCTATTAATCGATACCCTAGCTAGAACCTTAATCAATCAAGAATTACCACTTTCTGTACTTAGTGCTATAGTTGGTGCCCCATTTTTCATAGCCATACTTTACAAATACAAAGGACTTAAAATATGAACGTGTTTAAAGCTGATAACATAAGCTTTAGCAGGGATAAAAAAGAACTTTTTAAAGATATAAATTTTGAACTTAAAAGTGGTGAAATTTTAGCTATCTTAGGGCGAAATGGGGTTGGTAAAACCACGCTTTTAAACTGCTTAATGGGGCTTTTGCCTGTGAAACATGGGAATATTAAGTTAAAAGATAAAAACCTTAAAGAATATAGCAAAAAAGAACTTTTTTCGTTAATTTCTTACATTCCACAGGCTAAAAATAACAACATTGGCTTAAATGTGCTTGACATGGTCTTACTCGGCTTAAATGTAGATATTAGCTTAATGCCTAAAAAAGAACATATCCAAAGGGCTAAGGATATGCTAAATTTGATAGGAATTTATCATTTAAAAGACAGAACTTGCGATAATCTAAGTGGAGGGGAATTGCAAATGGTAATCTTTGCAAGGGCGTTAATATCTAATCCATTGCTTATAATACTTGACGAACCTGAATCAAATTTGGATTTTAAAAATCAGCTTTTAATCTTAGAGAATTTAGAACGTTTAAAAGATAAAAAAAAGACTATTATTTTTAATACCCACTACCCACAAAATGCAAAAATCCTAGCTTCAAAAATTCTAATCCTAGAACCAAATTCACATTTATACGGCACAAATTCCTTAATCAATAAAACCCAACTTGGAAAAAGCTTTGAAGTAAAAGAAAGTTTTTTTGATTATTTAGCAAATATTGATTGAAAAATAATGTGCGAATACCTGTGATTTGCGTGATAGTGTTTATTAGTTTTAGACTTAAAGTTTGTTTATAAAAATAAAATCACGCATTTTCTTTTATTTTGCGTTTGGCAAGTCCCATTTGTTCGTAAGCATCAATTTCTTTTCTGTATGAATTTGAACTTCTTTTTAATTCTTGATTTAAAAAACTAATAGTACCAGCACTAGCCCTTGTATTTGAAGCAAGGGCTGATATAAATTCAAGCTTATTTTTGGTTTCATCATCCAAGGTTTTACTAGTTTTAGAACCAAGCTTGTGCTTTTGCAAAAAAAGCTTTGCAAGTTGTTTTAACTCAGAATCTGAATTATTTCTATTAGCTGCTTCTTCTATCATTTGATTTAATTCGCTTTTAAATTTCTTAGCTGGTGGGGCTTGTTCTTTTTTTTTCTTTGATTTTTTAGACTTTTTAGCTTTTTTAGGCCTTTTTTTGCCATCACTTAATGCAAAATAGGTAATAAAACTTAACACTAAAAAAAGTGCTAAAACGCTAAATAAGCCAACCATTACTAGTTTTGACACTTAAAGCCTACCTACATAAGTTCTTTTTGTATAAGAAAAAATTCCTAAACACACCATTAAGAAAAAGCCCCAATATACATAATCAGGGATTTGAGCTGCCTCTCCTCCTGCGTAAGAATGCATACCTGTTAAAAAATAATTTACACCAAAATAAGTCATTATAATAACCCAATAAGCAAACATTGAAGTTATAGCAAAATTAAATTGAGTAGCCCATGAAGGAATCATTCTAATATGCAAAATAGCTGCATAAACAAGTATACTAATTAAGGCCCAAGTTTCCTTTGAATCCCAGCTCCAATACCTGCCCCAGCTTTCATTTGCCCAAATAGCCCCTAAAAAATTTCCTATGGTTAACAAACAAAGCCCTAAAATCATAGCCATTTCATTAATCCTAGTGGCTTCTGTGATATTTCTTAAAATATTTGCGTTAAATTTGTCATCCTTTCTTAAAAAGCACATTAGTATTAAAACAAAAATTCCAAGTAAGGCACAAAGCCCTAAAAATCCATAACTTGCAGTGATTACAGATACATGTATGCTTAGCCAGTATGAATTTAATACAGGTTGAAGATTTGTAATTTGAGGATTTATCTCATTTAAATGTGCTACAAGCAATGTAATACCTGCTAGAATTGAGGTTAATGATAGGGCAATAGGGCTTTTCTTTGAAAAGAAAATACCTGAAAGCGATAGTGCCCAAGCTATATAAACCATACTTTCATAAGAATTACTCCAAGGGGCATGGTCTGCTAAATATGCCCTTAAAATAAGACCTATGCTATGAACTAAAAAGGCAAAAATATTAAAATAATAAACTAGTTTAAAGATTAAATTTATCTTTAAATTTGGCTTAATCATCTTAGCTAAAACTATACATAAAAGTAAAAAACCAGCCACTAAATAAAGTGGGGTAAGCTTTACAAAAATTTCTGCATGATTTACAAAAATTTCAGTTTGAAGTCTTGTTTTACTAGGGATTATAGCAGCACCAACCTTTTCTTGATATTCTTTAAGCAAATTCAAACCTCTATCTGCTTTTTCCCAGTCATTATTTACAAAGGCCTCAGTAACAGCACCAAAATAATTTTGTATCAAGGAAAGTACAAATTCTCTTTCTTCTCCTTTTAAATGCGATATTGCAGAAAAAGGCGTTAGCCAAGCATTATCCTGGCTATTTGCAATAGGTATAAAGTGAAATAATTCTCCACTAAATACCAAGTACATAATATTTGCCCTTTCATCTAAATAAAGCAATTCTTTATCAAAAATACCTCTTGCGTTTGGGTTTTTACGATTTGCATTTTCTACATATTTTTGTAATTTATATTCTTGTCTATCTTCGCTTAAAAAGTCTAAATAAGATATATAAGGCTTACTTTCTATATTTAAAATTCTAGCAATCTCATCCCTTACAGCCTTATTTTTAGGCATAATAATAATTTCTTCTTTTTGCCACTCATCTACATTTGTTAGCATAGAAAGGACTATTGCATTTGCACTTTTTCCCTTGTATGTTGATTTTTTATAAATTTTTCCTAAAATTTCTTTTGAAAGCGTATCAAGGGGGGCCATCCTACCATCGGTTGCCTTTTGCATAACCAAAGAGGCTAAATTTTTAGCGTGTTTTTCATCTACATTTAAAATAAAATCACTATTTGCGAGGCTTTTTGTATTAAAGATAAATAAAATAAATATAGCAATACTTGCCGTTTTTAAGGCATCTTTATTTATAAGCCTTGCAAGAGTTCTAAATCTTGAATGTGGGTTAAGCAAATTTAAAAACATACCAAGGCTAAGTAAAAAATAACCTATATAGGTAGGAATTTTGCCAGGGTCTTTGTTAACTGAAAGATAAGTACCCATTTCATCTTGGTCATAAGAACTTTGATAAAATCTATATCCATCATAATCTAAAACATTATTCATAAAAATCCTATAATCAAAATTTTCTTTATCATTTCTTACCTCAACCTCGCTTGCATAAGAAGATGGCGACATTGAACCTGGATATCTATCCATTATAAAATCTTTTAAATAAAGTTCAAAAGGCAAATCATAATACTCGCTACGCCAAGATACAAAAAATCTTTGTCCACCAAGTTCTATTCTTAAAGGATTTGAGTGTTCAAATATATAAAGTTCTCTTTCTTCTCCATCATAGCTTAATCTAAGTTTTAAGGCATTTTGGCCACTTAATTCAAGGGAATGATAATCTGTGCTCATAGCAAATTCTTTAAAAGGTGTAAGAAAAAAGGCTTTCCAATTGCTAGGTTCTCCAAAACTAGATACTAGCATGGTTCTAAATACTTCAAGCCAAGCACTTTTAAACCATAGCCACCAACTTTCATCCTGAGGTCTATTTTTACCAATTAAACTTTCTTGTCCATGCAAGGAGGCAAATTTGACAACGAAATTTATATTATTTATAGTATAAAGTCTTCTTTCTTTACTATCAACCATATCAAAAGGATTAATTGACGCACTATCTCCACTACTCATTTGCAAAAAAGATAAGGCATTGCTTGAACTAAGCTTTAAATTTTCATCAATTTTTACAAAGGGTTTTTCTACCTCATCATTTAAAAAAGCAAAATTTATACCATCAATTGTTTTTATCTCCCCTTGCCTAAAATACAAATCAACTCCCTTGCTATCTTCACTAGAAAGCGTTAAGACAAGTAAGGGTGGAGATTTTTCATTTTCTTTAAAAACTGAATTAGCATCAAGTAATAAATTTTCATAAACTAATTTTGCCTTGCCCTTTTCTAAATCTAAATTTAAGTTAAAGCTATTTACAAAGGGTAGTAAAGAAATATAATCGCTATTTGTAACGCTAATTATATCGCCATCCTTAATGGTAGAAAGTCTTACAAAGGACTTAGAACTTTCAATGGCTGAATTTGTATCTCCTTCTCTAATATGAACCATACCCTCAAAGCCTAAATACCTTGTCATAGCAGCTCCAAACAAGATAAATAAAAAAGAGATATGAAAAAGTAAAAGTGGAATTTTTTTTCTATTTATCATCTTATAAGAAAAAATTGCACAGGCTAAGTTTATACCAAGTAAAAGCTGTATTAAGCCAAACCACCAAGTCCCATAAATCATAGCCCAAGCAGTTTGCGTTTTGTACGCACTTTCAATAAATGTAGCAAGGGCACTAAATATTGCAAAAAGCAAAAACAACATAATAGAAATTTTAATATTTCCCACATTTTTTATAAAAACTTTCATTTTACAATCCTAAATATTTTTTACGCACTTCATCATCGTTAATTAAATGCTTAGCCTCGTTTTGAAGTACTATTTGTCCATTTTCTAAAACATAAGCATAATCACTAATTTTAAGGGCACTATAAGCATTTTGTTCAACTAAAAGTATAGTGATACCTTCATTTTTTAAACGTACAATCGTTTCAAAAAGCTCTCCTACAATCTTTGGTGCAAGTCCAAGGGAAGGCTCATCAAGCATTAATAATTTTGGTTCACTCATTAAAGCCCTTGAAATTGCAAGCATTTGTGCTTCTCCTCCACTTAAATTTCCAGCCAAAACATTTTTTTTATTTTCAAGCCTTGGAAAAAGCTTATACATTTGTTTTTTTAAGTGTTCGTAATTTTCATCATTATTAAAAGCCCCTATTTTTAAATTTTCTTCTACGCTTAAATTTATAAATACCCTACGACCCTCAGGTACTAAGGATATCCCTTTTTTTACCAAGCTATGCGTTAAATGCCTCTTTGTTTCATAGCCTAAAAAAATCACCTCTCCTTTGCGTTTAACAGCGTTTATTAAGGCGTTTAAGGTAGAGGTTTTACCAGCCCCATTTGAACCGATTAAAGATATAATTTGCCCTTCTTTTACCTCAAAGCTAATGCCCTTTACTGCTTGTATAAGTCCATAAAAAACTTGTAAATTTTTAACTACCAACATTGCTTTGTCCTAAACTTTCAAAATCACCCAAATAAGCTGCAATTACTTCTTTATGCGTTAGGGCCTCGCTAAGTTTTCCATTAAAAATACTCTTACCATAATCAAGCACCAAGACATTTTCACATAATTTATTAACAAATTTCATGTCATGTTCAATAAGCAAAATACTAATTTTATAATCCTTTCTTAGCTTAAAAATAAGTTCTGCTAAATCATCACTTTCCTTAGCATTCATCCCAGCAGCAGGCTCATCAAGCAAAAGCAAACTAGGATTTGTAGCCATTGACCTAGCAAGTTCTACCTTTCTTTGCTGACCATAACTTAAACTTGTAGCCATATTATTTGCTAAATGTGAAATTCCAAGTTCTTTTAAAAGCAAGAAAGCCTTATCTTTAAATTCACCTTCTATTTTTTTAAAACGTCCAAAATGTAAAAAGGCCTCTAAGATATTATATTTCATTTGAAAATTAAAGCCTATTAATACATTTTCTAGTACATTCATACTAGAAAAAAGACGTATGTTTTGAAAGGTTCTAGCTATACCTAATCTTACTATTTTATGCGTTTTAAGTCCGTTTATTTTTTGATTTTTAAAAAGTACCTCGCCTGAACTTGGTTTGTAACTGCCTGTAATTATATTAAAAAGCGTGGTTTTACCTGCCCCATTTGGGCCTATTAGGGCAAAAATTTCGCCTTCTTTAAGTGTGAAAGAAGTATCGCTAATTGCCATAACACCACCAAAACTTTTATATATATGTCTTAATTCTAGCATTGTTTTTTCTTTTTAATGAAATTTTTAAGGCTTTTTAAATGTTCTAGTAATTCTTTATCGCCCATTATGCCCTTTCTTGCAAAAAGCATAATTAAAATTAAAATAAGTGAAAAAACTACCATTCTAAAGCCTACCATTGCAGGTAAATTTAAGCCAAATATACTCATAGGCTCGTCTAAAAAACGCAACCACTCACTGCCACCTATTACCAAAATAGTACCTAAAATAGCCCCACTTGTAGAACCAAGTCCACCTAGCACTATTATAATCAAAAGCTGAAAAGTAAAGATAAAATCAAATTGTTCAGGCGAAACACTAGCTAATAAACAAGCCATTAATCCACCCCCTACTCCTTCTAAAAAAGCAGAGGTGCCAAAGGCAAGAGTTTTAATCCAAAAGCAATTAATACCCATTGCACTAGCAGCGTCCTCATCATCTCTAATGGCCTTCATAGACCTACCAAATTTAGAATATACTAAATTTAGTATTAAAATAACAGAGATAATAGCAACGCCACCTATAACATAAATATTGCTAAGTCTTGGGATATCAACTAAGCCCCTTGAACCGTTCGTAAAGGTAGGACAAGAAAGGGCCAATAATTTTATAATAATGCCAAAACCAAGGGTTACAATGGCTAAATAATCGCCCCTTACCCTAAACACAGCAAAAGAAAGTATCAAAGAAAGCAAACAAGCACAAATTCCACTAGCAAGTAAGGCTATTATAAGATAGGGAGTATGGAGCATTAAAACTAAGCTATTAATGCCTTCATAAGCAAATTGTTCGTTTTTAGAATCAACGCTTAAAAGTAGTAAGGCACTAACATAGGCCCCAACTGCTACAAAGCCATTTGGTTCAAGTGAAAATTGTCCTGTAACGCCGTTTATTAGATTATAACTTACTGCTAAGATTATAAAAATTGCTATTTGATTAAGTATGCTTATACCATAATCTTCAAAGATATAAGGGCTTAAAATTATAAAAAATATAGCTAGGATAAAAAAGCTTAAATGTGAAATTTTATTCATTAAAACCTACTTCTTTCAAAATTAATCCCTAAAATTCCACTAGGTTTAAAAAGTAAGATAAAAACTAAAAATATAAAGGCAAAGGCATCTTTAAAGCCTGAAAGTTCGGGAAAAAATGCTATTGCTATAACTTCACTAAGTCCTATAATTAACCCACCTATGACAGCCCCAACAACTGAGCCAATCCCACCAAGCACGGCTGCTGCAAAGGCCTTTAAGCCAACAAGGGTTCCCATTGTAGGTGTTACTGAATAATAAATGGCAGCATAAAAAATTCCACCCACACAAGCAAGGGCTGAGCCTATTGCAAAGACTATTGCTATAATTCGGTTTGCATCAATACCCATTAAATTAACCGTTTGAACATCAAAGGCTAGTGCCCTAATAGCTATGCCGTATTTGCTTTTATAAAGTATGAAAAGTACTATTAACATTATAAAAAAGGTTAAAATAGGTACTAATAAATTTCCAAAACTAATACTAAGCCCTATAAATTCAATATTTTTTTCAAAATACTCAGGGGCAGTAAAAAATCTAGGCGTTGAAGTAAAAATCATATTAAAAAGACTTTGCAATAAAAAACTAATGCCTATGGCTGTTATTAAAAGTGAAATTTTAGGGGCCTTTCTAAGTGGCTTATAAGCAATCTTATCAGTAGCAATTCCTATACACATTGCAAAAACGATAGCTAAGCACAGGGCAACTAAAAAAGGAATCTCAAAACTAGCCATGCAAATAAGACAAATGTAAGCCCCGACCATCATAATATCACCATGGGCAAAATTTATAAGTCTTAGCACCCCATAAACCATAGTATAACCAACAGCAATAAGGGCATACATGCTACCTACACTTAAACCATTTATAAGTTGTTGTAAAAAAAGTGAAAAATCCATGCTAAACTCTAAGGATTGATAGTATCTTTATAAATTTGGCTTTGATTATTTATTTCTTTGATAACAACACTTCTTTTTGCATTGCCACTTTTATCAATGCTAATTTTGCCCGTTACGCCTTCAAAATTCGTTTTATGAATTTCATCATTTATACACTTAGGGCTTAAATTTGATAAACAATTATTCATAGCCCTTATCATTACAAAATAAGCATCAGCCCCCATTGCAGTAAAATTTGGCACCTCACCCTTATAATTTTTAATAAATTCCTTAGCTAAATCAGTGCTAGGATTATTATAATCAAAGCTATCAGTAAAAATATGACCCTTGCTTGTATCGCCAGTTAAATTTATAAAAGTCTTATCAGCAACCCCATCAGCTGAACCCATAGGGGTATTTAGCTTTAAATTTCTAGCTTGTCTTACAAAAAGGGCAGCCTCGTTATAATAAAGTGGCAAATAAATAAAATCAATATTTAAATTTTTAAGCTGGGCTATTAAGGTCTTAAAATCTTTATCGCCTGAATTTATCTTAAAGGTATTTAAAATATCGCCACCTCTTTTTTTAAACTCATTTTCAAAGGCCTTTGCAAGTCCTAAAGAATAATCGGCACTTTGGTCCATTATTATCGCAACTTTTTTATAATTAAGCTTGTCAAATACATATTTTGCTAAACTTTCACCTTGAAAGCTATCATTAAAACAAACCCTGCTTGAAAAATTTTTTTTATCTAAAATTCTATCACTTGTAGCAGCAGGGGCAATTAATGGAATTTCTTTTTCTTCTGCTACTCGCATAACTTGCAAAGTATTTGCTGTAAGCATTTCTCCTATTAAACCAAGCACCTTTTCATTTGAAACAAGACGTAAAGAAGAAGAATAAGACTCAAGCTTATCGCCCTTTGTATCTACTACACTTAATACAATCTTGTCTCCATTATCTAAGCTACCTTGCATACTATTTGCTAATTTTATGCCATTAAGTGCACTTTGTCCATAGGCCGCACTTGCACCAGTTAATGGTAAAACAACGCCTATTTTATACTCATTTGAATACAAAAAAAGATTTAAACACAAAAATATTAATATTTTTTTCATAAATTAACCTTATGGATTTATAGAACTTTTAAAATGTTGTTTTTGATTTACAATCTCTTTTATAACCACAGGTCTTACAGCATTTCCATCTAAATTTATAGTTAAAATTCCACCCACGCTTTCATAATTTTTAGTACTTTTAATCTTTTCATTTATACATTTTGAGCTTAAATCATTTATACAAGCATTCATTGCATTTACCATTACAAAATAAGCATCAGCCCCCATTGCCGAAAAGGCTGGTAATTCCCTTGAACCCTTTGTTTTTTCATACTCATTTAAAAAGTCTTTTCCAAGCTTTGTACTAAGATTGTTATAATCAAAGCTATCTGTAAAAATCACGCCATTAACAGCTTCTCCACCAAGTTCAATAAAGGCTTGATTATTAACCCCATCAGCTGCACTTAATAATTTTATAAAATTCATTTGTCTAGCCTGTCTTGCAAAAAGGGCGGCTTCTGGGTGATAAATAGGCATATAAACAAAATCAATATCTATATTTTTAAGTTGAGAAATAATAGCCCTAAAATCTTTATCGCCTGAATTTATATTAATCTTTTTTGAAATTTGACCACCATTTTTTATAAAAGAAGCTTCAAAGGCCTTTGCAAGTCCTAAAGAATACACATTGCTTTGGTCGATTATTATAGCTACTTTTTTTAAATTTAATTCCTTGCTAACATAGCTAGCAAATTTATCACCTTGAAAGCTATCATTAAAACAAACCCTACTAGCAAAGGTCCTTTTATCTAAAAGCTTGTCCCCTGAGGCCACTGGTGCAATTATAGGAATTTGCTTATTGTCAGCTATTGAAATGGCTTGAATGGTATTTGGTGTAATGGCCTCTCCTATTAAAGCTATTACCTTATCTTGTGATATTAAGCGATTTACCCCATTTGCAGTTTCAAGTTTATCGCCCTTTGTGTCTATTATCACAAGTTTTACTTCATCGTTATTTTCAAGTTTAAAGCTTAATTTATTAGCAAGACTAACCCCACTTAATATATCTTGTCCATAAGCTGCAACTGCTCCTGTTAAAGGCAATACAATGCCTATTTTATGTTCTTTCGCCTGTAGATTAATAAAGGCAAAAATTCCAAGTATTAAACATATTTTTTTCATATTTTTTCCTTATTTTATAAAAGTACCATGTTTTGTTTTTTTGGGTGGTTCTTGTTCTATTAAATCTTGTATTTGTAATTCAATAACAAAATTTTCACCCTTAATATAAGCTATTAATTCATCCATTTCATCATGCGTTAAGCTATTTGCATAAATTGCCATCTGCACTGAACCTGCTGTTTGGCTATTGTTTCCAAGTGCGTAATCAATAAGGCTAGATTTAATATCTTGTGCGTTCATATCTCTTAATCTTCTAGACCCTGTTAATTTTTTCTCACCCATATCGCCATGGCAGGTATTGCATCTTTTTTTAAAATAAAGCTCTTTAGCCCTTTGAGTATCATAAACCTTATCAGCATCAAAAGAATAATCAAACAAAGATTTTAAGCTAACACCAAAGGCAAAATTTAAGCTTAAAAAAAATAAAATAAATATTAACTTATTCAACGCCAACATTTATTAAAGCCCTACCTTGATGACCATCTTTCTTTTTAGCACTGCCTGAGTTATACTCATATTTTAAAGAACCACTTATATCAACATCCTTAATAGTTTCGTTAAAATCACTTGCCTTAGTAAAATTTAAACAAAAAATCAAGCATAAAACAAAAAACATAACTTTTTTCATTTACTTTCCTTTTTCTCATTAAATAACAAGCCTTGATTATAGCAAAAAATTATAAATTTACTTTTTAAATTTATGCATTGTGAATTTTTAGCCATTTTTGTGCAATCCTAACTGCATTTGTAGCAGCCCCAACACGAATTTGATCAGCCACGCACCAAAGATGCAAAATATTTTTCCTACTTAAATCAGCCCTGATTCTACCTACATAAGTATCGTTAGTATTGCTTGTATAAAGTGGCATAGGATATTGTTTGTTTCTTATATCATCGATTAATTTTACGCTTTTAGCCTTACTTAAAATTTCCCTTGCTTTTTCAACATTAACCTCATTTGTAAAACTCATGGTAATGGCCTCACTATGACTTCTTAAAACAGGTACCCTAACGCAGGTTGCTGAAACTTCAATCTTTTTATGTAAAATTTTTTGAGTTTCATTTACCATTTTAAGCTCTTCTTTTGTGTAGCCATTTTCTTCATTAAAAACATCAATATGAGGTATCAAATTTAAAGCAAGTGGATAAGTAAAAACCTTAGCCTCAAATTCATCTAATTTAAAGGCAAAAAAACTTTGCATAGCCTCAACTAATTCTTGCATACCCTCTTTTCCAGCCCCACTTGCTGCTTGATAAGTGCTTACATCAACCCTTTGTAAATCAAAGACTTCATCTAGTGGCTTTAAGACATGGACCATTTGTATAGTAGAACAATTAGGATTTGCTATAATGCCTGTTTTTTTATAAAGCTTAATATCTTCTTCATTGCACTCAGGCACTACTAATGGTACGTCTTCATCCATTCTAAAATGACTTGTATTATCAATCACCACAGCCCCACATTCAACAGCAAATTTAGCATATTTTTCTGAAATACTTCCACCTGCACTAAAAAAGGCTATATCAACAGGATTTTCCTTAAAAACATTTTCAGTAAGCTCTTTTACCTTATAAATTTTACCTTGAAATTCCACTTCATCGCCCACACTTCTAGCACTAGCAAGTGGCAAAATGCTTTGTACAGGAAAATCAAGTTCATCTAAAACATTTAAAAGCTCCTCGCCAACAGCACCAGTAGCCCCAACTATCGCAATTCTTTGTTTTTTCATATCTTATCCTTTTATATTATATTTTTTCATTTTTTCTTCAAAAATATCTTTTGCAAGTCCTAAAATTTTAGCTGCTTCTTCTATATTAAAATTTGTGTTTTCTAAGGCCTCTAAAAGTAATTCTTTTTCCAAATTTTTAACACTTTTTTTAACCGTTCTAGCCTCTAAAAATAAGTCCTTGCTTGTAATTTCCTTACCCTCACTTAAAATACAAGCCCTTTGAATTATGGAGATTAACTCCCTAACATTGCCAGGAAAATCATATTCTAATAAGGTTTTTTGTGCTTCCTTACTTAGTTCTTTGTTTTCAAATTCGTATTCTTTACAAGTATCATCAAGCACCCTTTTTGATATATCTAAAATTTCTTCCTTTCTTTCTCTTAGAGGTGGTATATTTATAGGCAAGGTATTAAGCCTATAATATAAATCTCTTCTAAAATTTCCATTTTGAATTTTATCATCCAAATTTGCATTTGTTGCACTTATGATTCTTACATTTATCTTAATGTTTTTTGTACTACCAAGCCTTGTAATTTCTTTTTCTTGCAAAGCCCTAAGTAATTTTGCTTGAATTTCATAAGGCATTTCTCCTATTTCATCTAAAAATAAAGTCCCTTCGTTTGCTATTTCAAAAAGCCCTATTTTTGTGGCGTTTGCATCTGTAAAAGCTCCTTTTTCAAAGCCAAAAAGCTCACTTTCAATCAAATTTGCAGGAATTGCTGCCATATTAATAGCCACAAAAGGCTTATTCGCTCTTTTACTATTTTTATGGATAAATTGTGAAAAAAGTTCCTTTCCAACCCCACTTTCACCAAAAAACATAACAGAAGCATCAGTTTTTGCAGCCTTACTACTTAAATTTAATACTTCTTCAAGTTTTGGTGAGCTTGCAAAAAAATCACTATTATTTTTTTCTTTTTTCTTAGCTATTTTTTTATCGCTTGTTTTTTCGCGTATAATCTTAGCCCTTTTAATCGCTTCAACAAGGGTATTAATATCAAAGGGCTTAGTTAAAAAATCCTTAACCCCAAGCCTTACGGCCTCAATGGCCCTATTTAATGTAGCATTGCCTGTAATAATAATAAAATCATATTTATTATCGCAAGTTTTTACAAATTCAAGCCCATCAATGCCTGGCATATTAATATCTGTTATAATTAAATCGGTGCTATCGTCTAGCTTTTTTAAGGCCTCAGTGGCTGATTTATAGCTTTTAATATTAAATTCATCATACTCACTAAGTGCAATTTCTAAAGATTTTCGCATATTTATATCATCTTCTACGATAACTAAATTCATAAGCTCACCTTAAAATTTTTGCAAGATAATAGCAAATTTGCACTTAATTTTTATTTACTCTTTTTAAGATAGTAAATTAAGGCACTATTTTGACCAAAATCAACTATAAAACGAAGAGGTAAAATTTTCACATAGGTTTCATTTTTTGCTTGCATTAAATTTGTATTGATTATATCTTTAACGCTAATCTTAGCACCTATAAAACACTCACTAAGCTCGTCTTTATGCTCATTTAAAAAGCTTAATTTTCTAGCCTTTGGCATATCATCATCTATTAAGCCAAGTTCATTTTTAGGTAACTCATCATAATCTTTTTGACTAAATTTAATCTCACAAGCAAATTCACTATCTGCATTTTCGCTATTTGTCATAGCTAGGGATAAATTTTGTTTTTGATGAAAAAGGATTAAATTTTTATTAGTAAGCTCTGCCCAGAAGATAAATTCCTCGCAACAAAGCTTAACACTAAGAAAGATTAATAAGCAAACAATTCTTTCCACTTATCGGCGTCTATTTTTAATTCTAAATTAATGCGATAAAGCCCTTGATTAAAATTCTCATCAATAATACTTGCATTTTTAATTAAACCATTTACTTGTGCTGTAATAGTAGAACTTCTAAGCATAGCATCCTTTACTGTATCCTTACCATTTACCTTAACGCCATAAAGCTTACTAGCAAGTTGTCTATAACCATCAGTTATCGCAGCCCTTTTTGCAAGTGCTAATGCTTGTGCTGATGAAACTGTGTTTAAAGGAGCAATTCCTTCGCCAACAGCAGTAAAACTAAGCTCTGTTTCACTTACATCAGGTGCTAACATCTTTTCTTGTCTAATGATATCTCTAACATCATCCTTATCTACCTTTTGAACGATTACATCAGAACTTGGAGTAGAAGTTGAAGTTGAACCTGTGCCAGTACTTGCAGTATTTCTTTGCGAAATAGGCGTACACCCAACAAAAACCAACGCTAAAACAAGCGCAAAAAATAAATTTTTCATATTACACCCTCAAAATATTGTAATTACAATTTACTTAGCAAAAAGCGTGCCAACATTATAACTAATCTAAATTTAAATCTTGATTAGTATCATCGCCTAAATTTTCTTCTTCTTGTTTAGGACATTTTGCTATACTAACCACCTCATCGTTTTCGACCTTAATAACTATAACTCCACTCGTATTTCGCCCAGCCTTTCTAATGCTTTGCATATCAACACGAATCATCTTTCCACTACTTGTTAAAGCCATTAAATCCATACTTTCATCTACTATAACAACCCCTACTAAATCCTTTGTTTTATCAGTTAGCTTCATGCATATAACGCCCTTACCACCTCTACTTTGAAGTCTATATTCAGAAGCCATTGTTCTTTTTCCTATACCCTTTGCACTAACGCTTAAAATTTCTTGTTCATCATTTTCTATAAGGGTAGCCCCGATAACACAATCATTTTCTTCTTTAAATTTAATAGCCCTAACCCCACGACTAACGCGACCTATCTCACGCACCTTTGCAAGTGGGAATTTAATACACATGCCTTTTTTAGTAATAGCAAAAAGCATTTTTCCTTTAAAATTCTCGTCTATGATTTCATTATTTTCATCGTTTTGGCTATTTTCATCTACTTCTATAGGTTCGTTTTCATCGATAATAGGCTCATTTTCATCCCTTTGGACAATCAAAGCTGTTACAATCTGGTCATTTTCATCTAAATTTATAGCCCTCACCCCTATGTTTCTAATATTTTTATATTCACTTAAATTTGTTCTTTTTACTATACCATTGCTTGTGAAAAAGCATAAGGATTTACTCTTATCAAAATCGGTAGTAGCTATGATAGCTTGTATCTTTTGACCATTTAATTCAAATAAATTTACAACGGCCTTTCCTTTTGCGATGCGGCCTCCTTCTGGAATTCTATGCACCTTTAGCCAGTAAAGCTGACCTCTGTCTGTAATAAACATTAAAGTATCATGCATATTTGCAGTAAAAAAGCTTTCTATAAAATCATCATCATAGGTAGTAAGGGCTATTTTCCCTTTACCTCCTCTTTTTTGCCTTTCATACTGCTTACTTGCCATTCTTTTAATATAACCTCTATGAGTTATAGTAATAACCATATTTTCATTAGGTATTAAAGACTCATCGCCTATCTCATCGTAATCATCTTCTATTTGAGTGATACGAGGCACGTCAAATTTCAAACGTAATTCTTTTAATTCATCTTTAATTAAATTTTCAAGCAAATCCTCGCTTTTTAAAATTTCTTCAAGTCTTGCAATCTCTTTTATAAGTTCATTTAACTCATTTTCAAGCTTTTCTCTTTCAAGTCCTGTAAGTTTGCTAAGTCTCATATCTAAAATAGCATTGCTTTGCAATTCACTTAAATTAAATCTAGACATTAAACTAACTCTAGCAGTGCTTGTATCAGGGCTTGTTTTGATTAAATTTATAATCTCATCTATATTATCAAGTGCTATTTTAAGACCTTCTAAGATATGTGCCCTAGCCTTTGCCTTTTGAAGTTCAAAAATAGTTCTTCTTATAATAACCGTTTTTCTATGGGTTAAAAATAAATTTAAAAGTTCTAATAAAGAAAAAATCTTTGGTTCTTTATTATGAATTGCTAACATAATCACACCAAAGGTACTTTCCATAGTGGTTGACTTAAATAAATTATTTAAAACTATATGACTTTGTGCCTCTCTTTTAAGTTCTATAACAACTCGAATTCCTTCTCTATCGCTTTCATCCCTTACTTCTGAAATTCCTTCGATTTGCTTTTCTTTTACTAAGTCAGCAATTTGTTCGATTAATCTTGCCTTATTTGTTTGATAAGGTAATTCATCAATCACAATAACATCTTTATTTGCCTTTCTTTCTATATGTGTTTTTGCACGAATTTTAACCCTACCTCTACCAGTACGATACGCATCAATAATGCCTTTTTTGCCATAAATTATCCCAGCAGTTGGAAAGTCAGGTCCTTTTATAAATTGCATAATCTCTTCTAAACTTGCATCCTTGTTGTCAAGTAAGTATAAAAGCCCATCGATAAGTTCATTAAGGCTATGAGGAGGAATATTTGTAGCCATACCAACAGCAATCCCACTTGAACCATTTAATAATAAATTTGGCACCCTAGAAGGTAAAACATCAGGCTCACTTAAAGAATCATCATAATTTGGCACAAAATCAACGGTTTCTTTATCAATATCCCTTAAAAGCTCCTCAGCTAAAATAGTCATTCTAGCCTCAGTATAACGCATAGCAGCAGCACTATCGCCATCAATTGAACCGAAATTTCCTTGCCCATCAACGCTTGGATAACGCATAGAAAAATCTTGTGCCATTCTAACAAGTGCATCATAAACTGCCCCATCTCCATGTGGATGATACTTACCTATAACATCACCTACTATACGAGCTGATTTTTTATATGCACTTTTGCTTCCAACGCCAAGGTCATTCATAGCATATAAAATGCGTCTGTGTACTGGTTTTAAACCATCTCTAGCATCTGGCAATGCCCTACCTATAATAACACTCATAGAATAATCTAAATAACTACTCTTAATAGAATTTTCTATATCTACAAGCTGAGTATCGCTATTATGATTGAAAATATTTTCCATAAAAATCCTTACAATAAAAGCTACATTTTACCAAATTAAACTTTTGCATCAGCTAAAACTAAAGCAAAAAGTACGCATTTTCCTTTTTTTTCTAAAAATTTTTTAGCCTCTAATAAACTACAACCCGTGGTTATAACATCATCAACTAATATAACAGGGTGTTTTATATCCTTTAAAAGTTTGTATTTTCTTTTATTTTGCTTACGAAAAGACACACTTTTACCAGAATACTTTACGAAATTTTGAGCTTGTAAAACTCTAAATTTAGGCTTTATACTAGCACTTTTTAAATGCTTTGCTAAAATAGCACAATGAGAATAAAGGGAATCTTCAACCCTATCATCAAGTGCTATGGCATTTATTTTTTCATTAGGATTAAAAAAATCCTTAAATTTGCCAAAGCTTAATTTTGCCAACATATTAAAGACAAAATACCCATAAAAATGATGTTTTGAAAATATCAAATGCTTTATCTCATCATACTTATAAAAAGAATAAACCTTAAAATTCTCTTCAAGCTTTCTAACGCCTAGAGAAAATTCCCCAAGTTCTTCTAAGCATTTATCGCAAAACACAAGCAAGGAAAAGTTGTGACAGTTAACACATCTCACAACTCAGATATTAAACTTGCTGCTTTATTTGCCATTTGTTTTATAAGCAAATGCGTATAAAAACTAATATCTCTTAGATTACTAAAGCCTTCTACATCTTGCTTAGTCCTAAGTGTAAATTTTTTATCTTTATTAATATCCTTAACGCTTAAAACCCCAACCAATCTTGAATGAAGCCCTGTGGTATCTTGCTTTGAATTAAAACCGGTAAAGCTTAAATCTATCTTGCTAACATAAGGAGAATTATTGTTGTTGTCATCTAACACCTCAATATGCCTAGCTTCTAATTCTTGCTTTAAATAAATATAAAAAGCTGTGTGAAATTGCACATCTACAAGATAAGTCCTAGTATCTGTGTTAAGTACTTTTTCTTCTTCTTTTAAGTCATAAAAACGATGCAAATATACTTTTTTAATGGCTACTGAACTATCAAGCGTACGTTTTGATGCACAACACTTAATACCCATATCGCTTACATAATAAAGTCCTTTGATTCTAGCCTCAAAAGCTTGTGAGCTTTCGCAAGAATAACACTGCGTATTATTAGCAATTTGATTTACCTGCGAGTAAGTATTACTTGAACAAGCATTTAGTAAAAAGACTGCTAATATACATAAAATGAGATTTTTTAACATCAACTCTCCTTTATGATTTTCAATTTGAAAAGGTATTTTACTAAAAAACTTATCAAAAAATATTAAAATTTTTAAATTTAATGTATATTTTTGATACTTTTTTAAACGCTAAATTAAAAGTTTTGTAAATTTAAAAATTTTTTATGAAAAATACATTCTTTTTAACTTATAATAAAACTAATTTTGTTTAAGGAGCATTTATGAGTAGAAGCATAAGAATATCTATAATTATAGTGGATATATTATTATTTATAGCACTTCTTTATTTACTACCCTTTGAGACAAAGGTAAATCAAGGCTTAGCTATATTAGTTTTTATAGCAGTTTTATGGCTAAGTGAAGCAGTTCACACAACAATAACAGCTATTTTAATCCCTATTTTAGCAGCTTGTACTGGTCTTTTAACCACTAAGGTAGCTCTGGCAGGTTTTGCTGACCCAAATATTTTTATATTCTTTGGAGGTTTTGCCCTAGCAGCTGCCATGCACTATCAAGAACTTGATAAAATCATAGCCCAAAGAATTTTACTTTTAGCTCGTGGTCATTTTGCACTTTCTTTGCTATATATGTTTATTATAACTGCATTTTTATCAATGTGGATTAGCAATACCGCCACAGCTGCTATGATGCTACCACTTGCCATTGGTATGCTTTCTAATGTGAAATTTGAAGAAAATAAGAGCACTTATGTTTTTACCCTACTTGGTATAGCTTTTTCTGCAAGTATAGGAGGAATTGGCACCCTTGTTGGTACCCCTCCAAATCTAATCGTTGCTACAAATTTAAATATAAATTTTTCTCAATGGTTACAATATGGAATCCCTATGGTCCTTGTCTTAATGCCTTTAATGTTAATAGTACTTTTCATAGTATTTAGACCAAATTTAAAACAAAAGGTAGGCGGAACCCTAGACATTATCCCTATGAATAAACAAAGATACATAACCCTAGCTATCTTTGCCTTTACTGCATTGTGCTGGATATTTTCTAGCTATTTAAGCCCTTTAGTAGCATCTTTAATCAATATGAAAAAAATTGCCTCCTTTGATAGCGTAATAGCTATTTTTGCTGCTGTTTTGGTATGTATTTTTGGCGTAATTGATTGGAAAAAAGTAGAAAAAAATACAGAATGGGGCGTTTTAATGTTATTTGGTGGTGGAATTACCCTAAGTTTAATATTAAAGGATTCAGGTGCTAGTAAGGTAATGGCTGATGGTCTTATTTGGGCTATTCAAGGAGGACATTTATTTTTAATTGGCCTAGCTATTTCTTTCTTTATAGTTTTATTAACAGAATTTACCTCAAATACAGCATCAGCTGCACTTTTAGTGCCTTTATTTATTTCAATCGCAGAATCTTTGGGTGCTCCTCCACTAGGTCTTGCCTTAATAATTGCAATCGGGGCATCTTGTGCTTTTATGCTACCAGTTGCTACCCCTCCAAATGCTATAGTTTTTGGAACAGGTTATATAAAACAATCTGAAATGGTAAGGGTAGGCATTATTTTAAATATTTGTTGTAGCGTTATAATCGCCATAGCTGCTTACTTCTTTTGGCTTTAATTTAAGATAGGCCTTGTGTCTATCTTACCTTTCTTTTAAATTTATTTTGTTACAATTTTACTTTTTTAAATTTTGAAATTTAAGGTCTTATATGAAAAATATTAGAAATTTCTCCATAATAGCACATATTGACCATGGGAAAAGCACCTTAGCTGATAGAATTATTAGTGAGTGTGGGGCGATTAGCGATAGGCAAATGAGCGAACAGGTTATGGATACTATGGATATAGAAAAAGAAAGAGGAATTACTATAAAAGCCCAATCAGTTCGCCTTGAATACACTTTTAATAAAGAAAATTTTATATTAAATTTAATAGACACCCCAGGCCATGTTGATTTTAGTTACGAGGTAAGTCGTAGCCTTGCAAGTTGTGAGGGGGCTTTGCTTGTAGTTGATGCAAGTCAAGGGGTACAAGCCCAAACCATTGCTAATGTTTATATAGCACTTGAAAATAATTTAGAAATCATACCTGTTATTAATAAAATCGATTTGCCATCAGCTGATATAAATAGGGTTAAACATGAAATAGAACATATTATAGGCATTGATTGCAAGGATGCAATTTGCGTTAGTGCAAAGACAGGACAAGGCATTAAAGAATTGATACAAAGGATAATCACGCAAATTCCACCTCCAAAGGCAAATGAAAACGCCCCAACTAAGGCTTTAATTTATGATTCTTGGTTTGATAATTATTTAGGGGCCTTAGCCCTTGTTAGAGTTTATGAAGGAAGTATTAGTAAAAACGATGAAGTTATAATAATGAGTACTGAAAAAAAGCATTTAGTGCAAGAACTTTTTTATCCTCACCCTATAAATCCTAAAAAGACAAATAGAATTTGTGCAGGCGAGATCGCAGTTGTGGTACTTGGACTTAAAACACTTGGGGACGTGCAAGTTGGCGATACTATAAGCTTAGTAAAAAACAAGGCAAAAGAAGCAATAGTAGGCTTTCAACAAGCTAAAGCTTTTGTATTTGCAGGGCTTTATTTAATAGAAACTGATAAATTTGAAGATTTAAGAGAGGCACTTGATAAATTAAAATTAAATGATAGTTCTATAACTTATGAACCTGAAACCTCCCTTGCTCTTGGTTTTGGCTTTAGAGTAGGCTTTTTAGGGCTTTTACATATGGAAGTAATCAAAGAAAGGCTTGAAAGGGAATTTAACCTAGATTTAATCGCCACAGCCCCAACCGTGACTTATGAAGTTTATTTAACTGATAATTCTATGATTAAAATTCAAAATCCTAGCGAACTACCAGCTGTTAATAAAATAGCCTATATAAAAGAACCCTTTGTTCGTGCTACAATCATTAGCCCTAGTGAGTTTTTAGGAAATTTAATTACGCTTTTAAATAATAAAAGAGGAATTCAAATAAAAATGGATTATATAACGCCTGAAAGGGTCTTACTTGAGTATGATATACCATTAAATGAAATAGTTATGGACTTTTATGATAAATTAAAAAGCTTAACTAGGGGTTATGCTAGTTTTGATTATGAACCTATTGAATTTAGAGATGCTAATTTAGTAAAGCTTGATATAAAGGTAGCTGGTGAAAATATAGACGCATTAAGCATTATAGTACCTAGTCAAAAAGCACTTAGCAAGGGACGTGAACTTGTAAAGGCTATGAAAGAAATAGTCCCTAGACAGCTTTTTGAAGTAGCCATTCAAGCAAGTATTGGAAATAAAATCATAGCAAGAGAAACGGTTAAGTCAATGGGTAAAAATGTAACTGCAAAATGCTACGGAGGCGATATTACACGCAAAAGAAAACTTTTAGAAAAACAAAAAGAAGGCAAAAAAAGGATGAAAACAATAGGTAAGGTAAAATTACCTCAAGAAGCCTTTTTAAGCGTTTTGAAGATAGATTAGAAAATTATCTTAAATTTGCTAATAATACCTATAAGATAGATTATAAAATAATTTTAGCCATAGCTTACAAAGAAAGTAGATTTAACGCAAAAACTATAAATGCAATAAATAAAAAAAATACAAAATTATTAAAAATAATTTATTTTAATATTGCCATTGTATAGGATGCTTTTCAAAATAAACTATATTAACAACTTCTTTACAATTAATAGCATTTGTTACATCTAAGTTATCATTACAAAAAACATAAAATTTTGAAAGAATATCTGCATTTTTATTAGCAAAAATACCATTTTTAACTTCTTCTTTTTTACCAAATTTACCTTTAAGCTTATTAAGCATCTCAAATTTAGTATAAAGCTCATCTTTGTGATTATTAGAACAATATTTGTCTTTTGAAAAAGTATCATTTAATGAATCGGAACAACCCAAAAATCGCACTTAAACCTAAAGCACTTATTTTTCATTTTTACCCCATTTTTTCTAATTTTTCTAAAAATTCGTATTTTATCATTTTTTTGCAAATTCAAGGACTTAAAAATTTAAGCCCTTGAATAACTAATTATAAGCTTTTTCACCATGTAAGATAATATCAAGTCCTATATTTTCATCTTCTTTTTCAACCCTAAGACTAGTAAAAAGTGAGATAAACTTAAAAATCGCATAACTTACTATAGCAGAAAGTATAATGCAAATTATTATAGCAAGGCATTGTTCTAAAAGCAAATGCCAAGAACCACTTATAAATAAGCCCTCTCCTAAATTTGACGCACCATTATTTACACTATCGCTCGCAAAAAGCCCTGTTGCAATGCCTCCCCAAACACCACCTATTCCATGCAAAGAAAAGGCGTCCAAAGTATCATCAAAGCCAAGTTTGTATTTTATATAACTAAGTCCCATGTAGCAAAAAATCGCACTCATAGCACCTATAATCATACTCTCAAGAATCCCAACATAACCACAAGCTGGTGTAATGCCTACAAGACCAGCCACGAGCCCACTAAGTCCTCCTAAAATGGATGGCTTTTTATGTTTAATCCACTCAGCCAAAACCCATACTAAAAATCCCATAGACGCTGATAATATGGTAACTATAAAAGCATTTACAGCTATTTCATCGATCTCACCTGCACTACCTGCATTAAAACCAAGCCAACCTATAAAAAGTAAGATTGCCCCTAAAAAGGCATAAGGTATGGAATGGGCTGCTGTTTGTGTAGGCTTTTCATTTCTAGCCCCTACCATTAAGGCACCAACAAGACCTGCAACGCCTGAACTAATGTGCACAACTCCACCTCCAGCAAAATCAAGACTTCCTCTTTTTAACAAAAAGCCATCGCTACTCCAAATCATATGGGCTAAAACATCATAAACTAAGGTACTCCAAAAAAGCAAAAATACCACTAAAACGCCTAATTTAACGCGTCCAACCAAGCTTCCTGTAATAATAGCAGAAGCGATTAATGCAAACATCATTTGAAATATCACAAAAAGGACATTTGGCACGCCTGCATCATTTTCCCCACTAATGCCATTTAAGGCAAAATTTGCAAAGGACCCTATAAGACCAGTGCCACTATCATCCCCAAATGATAAGCTAAAGCCTATCAAAACCCATTGTAAGCTAATGACACCAAAGACTATAAAACAATTCATAATGGTATTTAGAGTATTTTTACTTCTTACCATACCAGAATAAAACATAGCTAATGCCGGTGTCATCAGCAAAACAAGTAAAGAACAAAGCATAATAAAGCTAGTATTTACTGCGTTCATTTTTCTCTCCTTAAAAAATCAAAAGAAATTATATTTAAAATTCTTTAAAAAAATATAAAATTAATAAAATATTAATATAATTTTTTAATCAAAATTATAATTTATATCTAAAATAACTATTTTTAAGGTATTTAAAGAGAATAAAAATTTTTTAATATTTAGATTTTTGTTAGAAATTTTTTATGAAAGATAAAAATTTTAATAAAAATTCAGCTTAAATTTTGCCTTTATTTTGATAAAAATTAATGATTGAAGTATTTTTTATTTAATTTATAAAATTTTAATAAAAATATTTTAATAGTTTTAAAATTTATAGTTTTGTATATTAAATTTTTTGATATTTTTTAAGAAAGTTAAAAAGTTAAAAAATAAATTGAAAGTTTTAAAAAAAATTAATGGCAAATTTGCCATTAATATAAAAGCAAATCTTTATTTATTTACCCTTTCTATGTATTCTCCACGCACTGTGTCAACGCGGATTACTTCACCTTCTAAGATATGAAAGGGAATTTGCACAACAGCCCCCGTTTCTAAAGTGGCTGGTTTTTTATTAGAACCTTGAGTATCACCTTTAAAATTTGGGGCAGTTTCAACGATTTTAAGCTCAACTACTTGGGGTACTTCAACGCCTATTGCTTTGCCATTGTGAAAAAGCACATCAACCATCATACCATCAAGCATCCATTTTTTAACATCTCCAACATCCTCATCACTAATGCCAACTTGCTCATAGCTTTGAGTATCCATAAATTGACAATTTTCCCCATCATCATAAAGGTATTGCATAGTTTTTTCTTCTAAATTTGGAGACTCACATTTATCGCCTGCGTGAAAGGTCTTTTCTAGTACCTTACCATCGATAAATGATTTAATCTTAATGCGAACAAAGGCAGGTCCTTTACCGGGTTTTACATGCTGGTATTCTACGATTTTAAAAGGAACACCATCGATTTCAATTTTTAAGCCTTTTTTCAAATCTCCCATTGAGTAAGTTGCCATCATAATCCTTTAATAAAAAATGAGCGATATATTAACAAATATTTTTTTATAAACTAATAAAAATTACTAAATTTTAGATAAAATTACACACAAAGCATAGTAAATGCTCGCTTCATTTTGAAGAGGAAAGTCCGAGCTGCTAAAGACAAGAATTCCATCTAACAGATGGCTAGGGCGACCTAAGGGATAGTGCAACAGAAAGTAAACTACCATGAAAATGGAAAAGGTGAAAGGGTGGGGTAAGAGCCTACCAGCGTTTTTGGTAACAATTTCGGCTATGTAAACCCAATTCGCAGCAAGAAGGGATGGTTAAAGTCTTTGTTTTTAACCCTTCGCTTGATTTTGTTTGTAAAAACAAAACTAGATAAATGAGCATTCACGACAGAACTCGGCTTATCGCTATGCTTTTAAATTTTTAATAACTTATTTTTTAATATTTTCATATTCTTTAATATTTTCACAATCTCACGATTTGACATATTTTAATGCCCTGCGGCATTTTTGAATTTCAACAGCTTGTAAGTCTTTTTTATGTTTAACTAATTTTATGGCCTCTATTAATAAGGCCCTGATTTGTACTAATTCACTTTGATTATATTCTATTCTATTAAGTAATTTTTCAAAACTTCCTATATCATCCAAAAATAAGGCTAATTTAAATTCATCAAGCCAAGTCTTGTTTTTTTTCACTATGCACTTCCCTCCAAACCTCTAACAAACATTTGGCTACATTTATCACCTCATCAACCCTAGCTTCGTTATTTTCTAAATTTGCTAATGCTAGAAGTTGAATTTCTCTTGTATAAAGACCAGCTAAATAATACGCCACATCGCCACCTTTTTCATAATCAAGCCCGTTTATTAATTCTACAAAAATTGCAGTAGCCCTTTTAATATAATATACCCTTTGTTCTATATCTTCATTACGTATATAAACCTTTGCCCTAGCACAAAATTTCAAAATGCCCTCATAAAGCATTTCTACGAGTTTTTGGGGGGATTCTACCCCCAATTGATTTTGAGAATACGCATTACAAGCTAACTTATTTTGCATTGCTAACTCTTTTAATCATCAGACTGACTCATCATTTCAATCAACATTTCAACGGCTGAAAGTTGAGAATCAAGGGCACTTAAAATCTTTTCATACTGCAACCATTGATTTTCCATAGTTGCATATTTAGCATCAATCATTTCTTGTACCCTTTCTTTTGACTCAGTGAGTGCTGTAGTAGAAGAAGTAAGGCTTTCATCATACAAGGTTAAAGAACCATTTGTACCTATAATACCATTAATAGCATCTTTTAACTCAGCAAAGATACCGGTTGCTTCTTTGATACTTGCATACATAGTAGTTTCTTTTAAACCAAAGGTACTAAGAAAATCGCTATCACCCTTGATTTGCAAATTCGAACCGGTAGTACCAGTTAATACTAGATTATAACCTGTTTCGCCGTTTTTATTATAGGTTTCATAGCTAGCAGTTAGCCCTTCTATACCAAGGTCATTAATGTGAGTAACTAAATTTTGCATAATTTCTTCTTCGGTGTTACCTGTTAAAACAAAAGTAGAACCATCTTTATTCTTATACAAATCATAAGTAGTTTCATTGTAGATTATTTTAAAATCACCTGAACTAAAGGTTATAGAACCACCTTCATCTTGCAATGCTTTTTCTAAAGAACCTGTTTTAATGAGATTACTAGTATAAGTAAGGGTTTCATACTCTCTAATACCTGCAAAGAATTCCTCGGCAAAGTCAGGGTCTTCTTTCATCTTGCTTTCAAAGGTAGAAGAATCAAAGCTTAATACCCCATCATCTGATACACTTAAACCATAATCAAGCAAAGAAACTGAAACTTGAGAAGTTGAATAAGTACCATCATCGTTTTCAACTGTGCCTATTACTGTTTGATAACCAAAAAGGATTTTATTTATAGTTGACTTAATGCTTGTTACTGCATTTACCCCTACTAAGCTACCTGAAGTACCAGTATCAATATCATAGTCAGTAGCAGCTGAAAGATTAGCGATTAGGTTATTGTAAGCTTCAACTAAACTTTCCATAGCCTCGGTAGCAGATGATAAATCCTGTGTTACTTCAAAATTTATATCGCCTATTGTGTTAAGGGTTAGTGTAAGACCTGTGGTTAAATCATCTATGGTATTAGAAGACCTAGTGTATTTGATACCATCTATTGTAAAATAAGCATCTTGTGCAGTTTGTACGTGTAAGTCTGCATCATTTGTGATACCATAACCAGCAAAGCTAGAATCAGTAACGTCAACTGAACTAGTACTAGTATCCATCTCCCAACCTAAATTTTTTAAAATTTCCTCTGCCTCAGTACTTGTTTCATAAGTAGAAGTAGTGCTATTTTTTGTACCAGCAAAAAAAGTAATAGCATTATCAGACCCAGTATCACCACTGGTAAGGGTTAGTCTATAAGGAGCATCCTTTTCTCCTGTATTTACTATCTTTGCTACTATAGCCCCATCAGTTGCACTATTAATCTCATCTGCTAAGTCTTGATAAGTCATACTTGAAGTAACATTTATAGTATAAGATTGTCCATCAACAAAGAGTGTAAAAGCAGTAGGAGAAGTAAGGCTAGAATTTACATAACCTGTATTATTTGAAAAACCTGCACTTTGATACACATCTTTTTGTGCTAATTGAGTAACACTAACATTTAATGATTGTAAAGCTACACCACTATCTGCTGTTAAAGTAGCAGCTGGGTCATCTGTTTTGTTAGCTGTAACACTTCTTTTTGTAAAAATCGTACCATCGCCTAGTGTTGAAACAGAAGTTTTCAAACTAGAAAGCATAGTGATAAGTTCTGTTACATCGGTTTGTTTTGTGGTATTACTTTCTATTTGCGTAGTATAAGGCGTAAGTCTAGAAGTCTCATCCGTTGCCTTTAACTGATCAATAATATCTTGTGTCAAAACACCAGAAGCAAAACCTAAGCTTGATAAGCTACTTGATTCTGTTGCCATTTAAACCTCCTCATCGTAAATCATGCCCATTGCATCTCTAAAATATTCGGTTAAACGCATGGCCTCTTCGGTTGGAATTCTACGAATTTCCTTGCCTGTCATCTTTTCTACTACGCTAACATACATGCGATCAATTTCATCACTATAACCAAATCTAATATTTGAATCCATAGTTTCCATTTGCTCGTTTAATTCCTGCGTAATCTCGGCTAACTTTTCGCTTAACCCTTTATCGCTTTGCTGAGTACTCTCAATGCCATCCTGGCTTTGAACGCTTTGTGTAGTATTAGTAGTACTAGCACTTTGCGAATTACTAGACTCAAAATCTGTCTTAGATACAGCCGAAGTTGTATCCATTTGCACACCTTGCATAGCTAATTTTGTCACTTCCATCTTAAAATCCTTTTTAAAATTTTTTTGTGTTAGTCAATCTCTATATCGACTATTACAAAAATTAATAAACACTTTGTAAGCAATTTTAACAAATTATCTCTTGTTTTTAAAGAACTTTTTTGTTAATTTTTTATTAAATTTCAAATTTGTCAAAAAGCTGAGTATCATTTTGTATAATCTTTCTTAAAACCAAATCTTCTAAAACGCCCTTTGAACAATCAACTTGCTTTGGCCACTGCCTTGTATAATTTTCTAATTTTCCCTTTTTAGTAGCGTCTAAACAAACCCTTTCATCTTTTATAAAAACATCTCTTAATCCATCTATATTATTACTTACTCTCCAAACAAGCATGTATGGATTTTCAAGCTTATTTTCCTTATCTAAAAATACTAAAATTCTAAAATGATTTTTAAACTCAAGCAAATTTCCAAAAAGTGTTGAAATTTTTTCTTTTTTATCTATTAAAATACACACTACAGGGCTTTTTGTTTGTACATAAAACTGCTTTAAATCTATAAGGTCGATTTTACTTTTAAAAAGGTCTTTTAAATTTTCATCACTTAATATTTCAAGGGTTTGTACATGTGCTATTTTACTTGCATCAAGCCCTATTTTTCCACCAAAACACTCATCATTACTAGAATGGTCTAATTGGTCGCAAATTCCCTTGCTAATTAGGATATTGTTACTATCAAAATGCTCCAAAATATAAGGGATTAACTTATCATAATCATCTAAATCAGGGGCCTTTTCATCAACAAAAATTGCATGTTTTACAAAACTCATTTGCCCAACGCCCCAAAAAGCATGCATTAATTGAGTAGCTTGAGCTGGGTATTTAAGATTAAATTTAGCTAAAATTAAATTATGAAAAACGCCATTTTCTGGCATTTTATAATCAATCAAGTCAGGTACAGAAGTTTGCAAAAGTGGCAAAAAAATCCTTTCAGTCCCAAGCCCCATAACCCTATCTTCTAAAGGAGGCTTTCCAACAACGGTAGCTTGATATACAGCATTTTTCTTAACCCTTATCTTTTCAACTTTCATAACAGGAAAAGGCAAAACCGGCGTATAAAAGCCTGTATGATCACCAAAGGGTCCTTCATCTTTAAAATTATCTATCTCAACAAAGCCCTCAATTACTATATCGCTATCAAATGGAACAAAAATTTTATTATCACAAGCAGATAAAATAGCCCTTTTTTTCTTTATAAAACCATAAAGCAAAAGTTCAAAAATTCCTTTTGGTAAAGGAGCTTGCCCACACCAAATATATAAGGGGTCACCACCAATTGCTATACTTACAGGCATTTTTTTTAGCCCTGCTTTTTTATACTCATTATAAAAATTTGCCCCATCTTTATGAATTTGCCAATGCATTAAAAGTTCTTTTTCACCACTTACTTGCAGACGATACATACCTAAATTATTTTGCTTTTTATCAAGGCTTTGAGTATAAACTTGCCCCATGGTTATAAATTTGCCACCATCTTCTTCCCAAGTTTTAAGCACTGGTAAATCATAAAGGCTATCTAATTCTTTATAGCTAAATTTAGGCTTAGGCAATTTTAATCTTTTTGGTGGTACATTTTTTAAGGAAAGTAAGAATTTAAAAAAATCAATCTTTGCACTTAAATTTGTAGGAATATGCATTTTTGTTAATTTTAAAATTTCATTTACTACTTCTTCAAAATCTCTAGTAAAGGCTAAATTTAAAGCTAATTTATTACAAAATACATTCATTAAAACAGGATGATCATAGCTTTTATTTTCTTTTTTACTAATTGGATTATTAAATAACAAAGCCTTGCCATCTTCGCCCTTTTTTGCCTCTATATAAGCAATATGTGGAATTTCAAGTTCTACATCTAAGGGCTCATTATAGATTTTTAATAAATCATTTTCTTTTAAAATTTTTATAAATCTTTGCATATTCTTACACCATTTTTAAAGCCCTTTCTAAAAGTTCTTTTGCACCTTTTTTTATAAAATCATTAGCAAATTTTTCACCAATATCATTAAATTCACTTTTTTTAACAAAAATTTTTTCTTTTAATTTTTCACTGCCATCAGGTAAGCCAAGAACTGCCCTAATGCAAATTTCATCATTTTTTAACTGGGCATTTACCCCAATGGGTACTTGACATCCTCCATCTAAGGTCCTTATAAAATCCCTTTCTATCTTTGTTTCAATAAAGGCATCTTCATCATTTAAACATTTAAGCAAGGTTAAAATTTCTTCATCATCAATGGCCTCGATTCCTAAAGCCCCCTGTGCTGCAGCTGGGATTAATTCATCCTTTGAAAAAATATAAATAAAATTTACTTCTTTATCTAAATTTAATCTTTTCACACCAGCTAAGGCTAAAATAATAGCATCAAATTCGCCATCTTTTAGCTTTTGAATGCGTGAGTTTACATTGCCTCTTAAAGAAATAATATTTAAATCAGGTCTTATAAATTTAAGTTGCATTGAGCGTCTAAGGCTTGTGGTACCTACCTTTGCATTCATAGGTAAAGCTATTAAATCTTTATATTTTTGACTAAGCATAACATCATTGCTTTCTTCTCTTTTACTAATGGCAGCTAAAACAAGGCCACTTGGAAAAAAGCTAGGTACATCTTTTAAGCTATGAACTGCTAAATGGGCTTCCTTTCTAAGCATACTTTCTTCAAGTTCTTTAGTAAAAAGTCCCTTACCACCAATCTTTGCCAAAGGAGAATCAAGCAAAACATCACCCTTTGTTTTAAAGCCTTGTAAGCTAACTGAAATTTTATGAGTTTTTTCTAAAAAATCCTTTACAAATTCACTTTGCCAAAGGGCTAGTTTGCTTTTTCTAGTTGCAATTATTAATTCTTTCATTTTCCATCCTCTATAATTTCTACATCTATAATCTCTTCATTCCCTTGCATATTTTGCCTTTGAGTTCGCCTATAACGCGTTTTTGTAAAAAATTGAAAAAATAAGGCAACAATTAAAATTAAAAATCCAAAAAAACTAGTTAAAACCCCAGGGAAAACTAGCAAAAAACCGGCTATTACAAAGGAAAATTGAGTTATCATATTTTTAACGCCACTTAATTGAAATTCAAGCATATTTTTCCAAAAAATTATCAATAAAATCACGCCTAAAAGCATACTTGCCATTATGAAAACTACAAAATTTCCAACTCCAAAAACATATATAAACAAAATGCTAATTATAAATTCGCTTATTATAACAGGGGTTAAACTTATCTTAAATCTTTGATTCATAATAGATTCTTTTTAACTAGGTCTATGATTTCGTAATCTTTAACCGATATTTTTTGTAAGGTTTTTCTCGTTATAAATTCCACTTCTTTTAGTTCGGTATATTTTTTGCCAATTATAATTGCATAAGGAAAACCCATTAATTCAAAGTCATTAATCTTAACGCCAAATCTTTCTTTTCTTTCATCAAAAAGCACATTTATACCCAAATTTAAAAGCTTTTCATAAAGTAAATTTGCAAATTTTAAGGATTCTTCATCCTTATCATTTGAAATTATTAAATCAAGTTCAAAGGGTGCTAATTGCTTATTCCAAATACAACCCTTAATATCATGACTAGCCTCGATTGCAACAGCTATTAATCTACTAACCCCTATGCCATAACAGCCCATAAAAAAGGGCTTTGTCTTGCCATTTTCATCTAAAAAAGTAGCATTCATGACCGATGAGTATTTTTGTCCTAGCTTAAAAATATGTCCTACTTCTATGCCCTTACTTTTTTTAAGCACTCCTCCACAATGAATGCAATTGTCCCCTGCGTTTACTTCAACTAAGTCCTTAAAACGTTCTTTTTTTAAATTTACAACATTAATGCCTATTAAATGGTAATTTTTTTCATTTGCTCCTATTATCATTTGGGTTTCATTTTCAAGTTCTAAGTCTATATAAAAATCAACGCCCTTTAAGCCAACAAATCCTATATATCCAGCCTCTAAGCCAACTTTTGCCAATTCATCTTCATCAACTTCTTCAAATTCTAAAGCCCCACAAGCATTTAAGGCCTTTTTTTCTTGTAGATTATCACTTCCTCTTATGAAAAATATAACGATTTTTTCATCATTTTCATAAATTGCCTTTTTTGCCACTGCCTTAATGGTATAAAAGCTATCTATTTTAAAAAATTTGGCTAATTCATCTATGGTTTTTATGTTTGGAGTGTGAAATTTACTTACAAAATTTGCCTGGGGTCTTGGAGCGTTTGAAATTTTCTTAGTCCTTTTTGCTGCTTCAATATTTGCTGCATAAGAACAATTTTCACAAAGTATTATATCATCTTCGCCATTTTGTGCTAATACCATAAATTCTTTACTGCCACTTCCTCCAATCGCCCCACTATCTGCATCAACAGCCCTAAAATCAAGCCCTAAACGCGTTAAGATATTTGAGTACGCCTTAAACATATTGTCAAATTCTCGCCCCAAATCTTCTTCATTTGCATGAAAACTATAAGCATCCTTCATTAAAAACTCACGACATCTCAAAAGCCCAAATCTAGGCCTAGCCTCGTCTCTAAATTTAAGTCCTATTTGATATAAATTCAAAGGAAGTTCTTTATAACTTGTAACTTTGTTTTTAACTATTGAAAGCATGGCTTCTTCATGGGTAGGTCCTAAAACAAAATCATTTTCTTTTCTATCTTTAAATCTTAAAAGTTCTTTTCCAAAAATATTATAACGACCACTTTCTTGCCACAAAGTAGCAGGGGTTACAAAGCTAAGGCTTACTTCTAGTGCCCCTGCCTTATCCATTTCATCTCTTACTATATTTTCAATCTTACTTAAAACCCTTTTTCCAAGTGGTAAAAAATTATACAAACCACTACCAATTTGCTCTACAAAGCTACCTCTAAGTAAAAAAATATGGCTTGGTAACATAGCATCCTTTGGAGCTTGTTTTGAACTTGGTGCGTATAATTTACTAAATTTCATCATCATTCTCCATAATTAAAACCTTATTTTCTTCTTGATTATTTAAATTAAAAATATAACGCATAGCACTTATGATACTATCACTTTTGATTTTACCTTGTAATTTTTTTAAATTTATAGTTGGATTATGCAAAAATGCCTTAAAAACTTGGTGTATTAATTTTCTAGCCTCTTCTTTATCAGAGCCTCTTAAATAGCCCTTTTTAATGGCAATTTCAAGCTGTATTCTAGCACATTCTTTTGCCCTAAGCCTTAATTCTTTTATGATAGGATGCAAGGCTAAATCATTTAAATACTTAAAAAATTCATTTGTCATAGACCCTATTATAGAATACGCCACACTGGCTTCGCATTCTCTAAGGGCTAAGTTTTTACGAACTACTTCTTCTAAATCATCTACCGCAAAGACCCTTATTTTTTCACTAGAATCTAAGTCAATATCTCTGGGGACTGCTATATCAAAAAAGTATCTTTTAAAATTTACTTCTTTGATTAAGGAAGTTGTTATGATTGCTGAATTTGCATTTGTGGCTGAAAAAAATACTTCATATTCGTTTATGTATTTAGCTAGTTTTTCTATGCTATCAAAGCTTGTTAAAACGCCTAAATTTTTACTTAAATTTTCAGCTTTTTTGATATCTCTATTTAAAATAATCACCCTCGCGCCAGCTGCGATTAAATGCTTACAAGCTAACTCGCCCATTTCACCAGCCCCGATTACAATAACTTCTTTTTGCTTTAAATTTATTAATTCCTTAGCCTTAGCCACGGCAACAGAAGCAACTGATATAGGATTTTTAGAAATTTGAGTTTGATTTCTAATCTTTGCTGCACACTTAAAGGCATATTGTATAGCTCTGCTTAAATTTACACCACAATAATTATTTTTAACAGAAAAATTAAAGGCATTTTTTAGCTGTCCTGCAATCTGCGTTTCGCCTATTACTAAGCTATCTAAAGAACTTGCCACTGCAAAAAGATGATGAATTGCCCCACTATCTTCAAAAATATCAGCCTTTTGCATTAAAAGTTCTTTATCAACTCCACAAAGCAAGGATAAAGTAGATACCATATAATCAGCTATTCCACTAAGTTTTTTAACAAAGGCTATTAATTCTACCCTATTGCAAGTGCTTAACACCAAGCTTTCTACGATATCATCTTTTGAATTTAGTATTTTTAAAAACTCATTTTGCTTATCATCTACACTTAAACTTAATTTTTCCCTTAAAGAAATATCTGTATTTTTGTGAGTAAATGAAATACAAAAATAATGCATTAAAATTCCCTATCTATCATCGCTTTAACGATATTTTCTAATTTTTCATTTTTATATTCTTTAATCGCATTTAAGGCTAAATTTGCATACTCCTTAGCCTCTTCTACTGCCTTTTTTAAGGGTTTTTCAATACTCTTTAAAAGCCAGTTTTTTTCATCTTCGCTAATTTCCTTTTTAAAAAGGGTCTTTAACTTATTTTTATCTTCTAAACTTTCATACAAATAAATATAAGGCAAGGTTACCTTGCCTTCTTTAAAATCATTAAGGGCAGGTTTTCCAAGCTTATCACTACTTCCACTAACATCTAAAACATCATCTATCATTTGAAAGGCAAGGCCTAAATTTTTTCCATATTCTCCAAATTTTTCTTCGTTTAAATTCTCTAAAATAGCCCCACATCTTGCACTAGCTTCGATTAAAACAGCAGTTTTATTATAAATCATATCTAAATATGCCTTTTTGTCGCTATTAAAAGTTTGACTTAAACTTACATCCATTAACTCGCCAATAGCCAAATTTGAAACGGCTTTTGAGATGATTTGTCCAAAAATTGCTTCGATTTTGCTTAATTCAAAAAAGGCCTTAGCATATAAAATATCACCAAGCATTAGGGCATTTTTAACGCCAAATTCAGCGTTTATTGATTTTACCCCTCTTCTTAACTTGCTATCATCAATAATATCATCATGTAATAAACTAGCTAAATGTATAAGTTCAATAACAGCACAAAGTATAAAGGCTTTTTTACTAGGTTTTGCGATGCTTAAAAGTAGTTTTGAACGAAGTTTTTTACCCGAATTTGTATGTTTCATCATATCTAAAATAGGTGGATAGTTTAAATCTTTTAAAAAACTTTCTATTAAAGAATCAATTTCTTGCACAAAATTTCCTTTTTTTTTTTTTTATTATTTTATTATTTTTTACTTAATCTAGTTTGTATTTTGTATATTATTCATATTTTTTGGATCTAAAAATTTCACCTCAAGCCTAGAATCTCTATCTTCAATATACACCCTAAATGTTGCAATCCCCCTTGAAAAGTCTTTAAATTCAAAAACCAAACGAGCCCTGTCAATATTTGGATTTGTATAATCAGGGATTAGTGTTTGAGAATACCAGTTTAAATTTCTACGCAAGGACATAACAAATTGGCGAGGGTATTTTCTAAATTTTGTATGAACTATCATATTTGTATTATCAAAAAGGGTCCAATAAAAGTCAAAATTTTGAACATCATTTTCGTATCCTAACTCTTTTATCTCAACACTTGCCCTTTCATCTTTATTTAGTTTAAAATCATAAATATGTGCAAATTCAGGCTCAGCACAAAAAGAACTTATAAAAAATACACACAAAATAAAAATTTTTCTCAACTTATCCCTCGTGCCCTAAAATTTTTGCCGTAAGTTCTATAAAAATATCGTTTTTTCTTTCACTCATTAACTCAGCATTTTCTAGGATAAATTCCCTTAAATGCCTCTCGTTTAAGCCTTGTTTTTCTAGTAATTCAATCATTGCTATATATTCTTCAAAAAAGCTTTCAAAGGTCTTTTCTAAGGCTCCTAAATTGCCGTTTTGTAAAATTTCTATAAATTTTTCCTTAGGGCTTTTGTTTAACATTTCATCTAAAAAATCCATTTTTCTTACCTTAAAATTTTTTAAGCCTTGATTATAAAATTTTAAAAGTTAAAAGCAGTTTAACACCTTTTTAAAATTTAATGATTTTAGCACCAAAACCACCTTGATTAACGGTGGCATCTTTAAATTCCTTAACGCTTTTATGTGTTTTTAAAAACTCTTTCACTGCAAAAGCAAGTTTTCCTGTGCCTATACCATGATATACTATAACCTCGTCAAGCCCTGCTATTAGTGCATCTGAAATAAATTTATCAAGTCTTTCAATGGCCTCTTCACTTCTTAAACCATGCAAATCAAGGCTTAAATTCACACTTGCTGGTTTTTTTATATTAATATTAATTTTAGCTGTTTTTTGTGGTAAAGTTGAAGTTTTTTTAAGCAAATTTAAAGCTATTCTAAGATTTAAGCCATCGCTTTCAATCAAGGCCTCATTTTTTGTAAGTCCTATGATTTTACCCTTGATATTTTCATACTTTACAAAATCCCCAAGTCTAAATTCTAAATCTTGCTTTAAAGTATCTACATTAATAGCCTTTTTTAACTCATTTGCCTTATTTAAAGAACGTTGCTTTTCTTTTAAATCCTTAAAATCAAGAGTTTTTTTGGCCTCATTTATGGCCTTATAAAAATCAAATTCAAGCCTTTGAAGTCTTTCTTTAAATTCCTTATCCTGCCTTTCTTTTTGCTCCTTTAAAGAAGATAAAATTTCATTGGTTTTTATTTCTTTTTTTTCTAAATTTCTTAATCTTTCTTTAAGTTCTAATTCTAAATTTATATTAATTCCTACTAATTCTTCTAAATTTTGCTTATCTTCTCCATATAAAATTCTAGCTTTTTCTATGATAAAAGGAGCAATCTTATAACGCAACGCCGTTTCAAAGGCATAAGACTTACCTATAATTCCTTTCATAAACTCATATTTTGGCATAGCGTTTTTTTCATCATATAAAGCAGCTATTAATTCTACATTTTCATTTTTTGCTAAAAGCATAGCCAGTCTTTTATGGTGCGTTGTAATTATGATTTTATTATCCATTAAATTTTCTATTAATATGCTATATAAACATGCCGCTTCTTCAAAATCAGTTCCAAGTTCAATCTCATCAATGCCTAAAAGTAGATTTTTAGACCCATTTAGCCTTGAAAATTGTAGCATTCTACCAGCAAAGGTTGAAATATCATTTTTCACATTTTGAGGGTCTTCTATAATGGTCTCAAAACCCTTAAAAGACCCTATCTTACTTTCATCTGCCTTAATACGCATAGGCAAAAGATATTTTGCTAAAATACAAGCACAAAGTATACTTTTTAAAAGCATGGATTTACCACCGGCATTTACCCCTGTTATGATTAAAACGCGTTTTGAAAAATCTAAATCAACTCTTTTTGCGTGTTTAAGGGCTGGATGGGCGAAATTTTTAAGTATGATTTTTTCATCATTACTTGGCAAGACAAATTCAAAATCCTTACTTTTAGCAAATAAAATTCTAGCACTATAATTATCAAATAAATCAAAGGCCTTATTAATAAATTTCAAAAATAAAAGCTGTTTATGTAAGATAAAAGAAATTTTTTTTGCATACTCGTAAAATAATTCTTCTTTTTGACCCTTAAGCTTATCAATATCAGCTTGTAAATTTTCAACACTTAAAGGAAAGATATAAAAACCCCCACTTGAACTTCGCCCTACTATTTTAGCCTTTAAACTATGATTAAAGCCACCTCTTACCAAAAGGGCCTCAAAGCCATTTATTAAGTGAATTTGAGTATCCATAAGATAAGGGGCTAAGGACTTAGAATAGCTAAGTTTTTTAAACTCAGCCCTTATCATTTCTTCTTTTATTTTTAATGCCTCATTTATGTTTAAAAATCCCTCATCAATGCTTTCTTTAAAATTGCTCTCTTCATCAAAATACTCACAAAGTTCTAAAAGCACACTTGGAAATTCTATCTTATCAAGCCATTCTTTTAAATTTTTTTCAAATTTTAATTTTTTTAAATACACAAAATAACGAATAATTTTTACAAATTCACAACTTTCATCTAAGTGTAAAATTCCTTGTTTGCTAAGGTGAGTTAGGGATAGGTCCAAATTTTTAACTAGTGGGGGTGGATTAAATTCAATGAGACTAAGTTCGTTAATCCTACTAAAATGAAGCCTTATATCCCCTTGCATAAAAAAATCTTTTTTTCTTGCAAAAAAGCTTGTAAAATTTTCTAAATATTCTTTTAAATCAAGCTTTATTAAAAGATTTTTAAAATTTTCATTCATTATTTAACTTACAATCTTTAATGTCTAAAACTAGAAATTTCAAGCTTTTATTAATGTCTTTTGAGATAAAACTTGAAGTACCAAATTCATAATTAAAATTTGAACTTTCAACTATTATATTTTTGCATATTAAGCTTTTTCCTTGATTAAAGGCTATTAATAAATCGTCTTGTTTATGGCCTTTGACAATGTTTTTATATTCAAAAATTCCAATGCCTAAAATCAATAATAAAAATAAAATAAAAAAGGCAGGCTTAGCCTTTTTGCCTAATTTTTCTCTAAGTGCGTAAACAAAAATTAAAATAGCAAAAGCACAAAGTAAAAATATTACTACTCTACTCACTACACTCCCCTTAATTTCAAACTAATATCCCCTGCTCCAAAGCCTATAATTAAACCTTCTTCTAAGACCTTGCCCTTATTGGTAACTAGATAATCTCCCTCTCTTTTAATGTCCTTTATAAAAATGGCATTTGGAAAATATTTTTTAATATCAAGTACTATTTTTTTCTCCCCTGCTGCATAAACTGGCAAGATAAAAAGTTCATCAACTTCTTTAAAAGAATCAGCAAAGGCTTGTAAATTTGCTGCTAAACGGGTGTAGCGGTGAGGTTGAAAGATAGCTGTTATTTTATTATACTTTGCTAGTTTTGCATATTCTTTTGTTGCGATTAAAGTAGTAGCAATTTCTGTTGGGTGATGCCCATAATCATCAATAATTGCTAGTTTTTCGTTAGCATGTAATATATCAAAACGTTTTTTAATGCCTTGATAATTTTTAAGCCTAGTTCTTAAATCATTTATATCATACTCATCGATTAAGGCTAAAATAGCCAAGGCTGCGTCGATTGCTAAATGCTTGCCCATTCCATTTATGCAAAAAGTGCCTAAATCTTTAAGCTCAAAACAAGTTTGAGGCTTAAAATTTTCCACACTCATACGCACATTTTTAATATCCTTGCTTGGATAAAGCCTTATAGCATCAATATCAAGGGTAGCTAAATACTCATCTTCTACATTTATAACCCTTTTTTTAGCTGTTTGTAAAAACTGCAAATAAGCATTTTGTAATTTTTGAAATTCATTATCATAATGTTCTAAATGTTCGGCCTCAACATTTGTAACTATGGCTAAATAAGGATTTGAATTTAAAAAAGAACTATCGCTTTCATCGGCCTCAAAGACTAAATTTTCATTTTCTTTATAAATCATATTTGAACCAAATTCCTTTAAAATCGCCCCTATTATCACTGAACTTTGTGGCAGTAAACTAGCCATTATGCTTGAAGTAGTGCTTTTTCCATGTGCCCCTGCTATTGCAAAGACCCTTTTATCCTTTAATATCAAGGGTAAGGCCTCTTTTCTAGAAAGGCATTTTATGCCAAGTTTATTTGCCTCTTTAAATTCTGCATTTTCTTCCTTTATGGCAGCTGAGTAAATGATTAAATCCTTGCCTTTAACATTACTAGCCCGGTGTGGAATACTAACCTTAACGCCCTCGCTTTCTAACTGATCTGTAATCTTACTCCTTTTTAAATCACTTCCACTAATGATAAAACCTTTTTCTTTTAAGAATCTTGCAAGTGCTGAAATTCCTATACCACCTATGCCGATAAAATGAATCTTTTGCAATTTAAAGCCTTTGAATAAAAATAAGATTAATTATATCAAAATTTGGCTATAAATGCCTTATGTTGCGATTATTTTCTAAGAAATTCTGCAAGTTTAAAAAGTAGCATACCTATTGCGTTTTGAATGTCTGTTTTACTTAAACCATCCTTGATTTTTTCAAGTAAAACATAATTTTTATTAAAACTTTCCCAATAAACAGTATCATGTAAAGAATAAAGCCCTATGCTATTAATCTTTAAAATAGTAGCTAGATACATTGTACCTGAACTTGGAGCTATTAAGCATTTTACCCTTTTTAAAAGCTCACAAATATTTAAAATATCTCCATCATTTTTAAAAATATATATGCTTTTAAGGAGTTTTTCATCAATCTTATCAATGTGTTCTAAGAAATTTTCATGCGTTTTTTCATTAGTTAGTACTATAAAATTTAAATATGGATACTTTGTTCTTGCCTCTTTAATGAATTTTATATAATCTTTCAAACGCAAATTATATTTTGTCTCCTTAGCAAAGGGTGATATAAGTATTGAATTTAAGGGGTTATTAATATTTTTAAAAAAGTTATCAATTTTTTCTTTATGCTTTTTTTTAGTTTGAATGTCTATATCAAAACTTAGTTTTGAAATTTCTTTATCAAATAAAGCACTATTAATACTTCTAGCCCTATAAAGCACCCTTAAAAATTCATTTGATTGTTGTAATTTTTTATTATTTTCAAAATTTACAAAGATAAATCTTGAAGAATATTCTAATTCTTCTTTAGTTCTAATAATAATAAATTTAGCATTTGTGCTTTTTAAAAAATTTATGCTCTTATTTCCAGCCCTTAAAGGAATGATATAATCAAGCATAAATTCATTTATAATATCTCGGTTCTTGCGTTTATCCTTCTCATACTTAATATCATAAGAAAGTTCTACATACTCATCTATAAATTCAATTGCCCTTGCCAAGCTTTCATTGACTTTAGAACCAAAAACAATAACCTTTGCATTATAGATATATTTTAAAGCATACAAGAGTTTTAAAGATACCACTAAATCACTAAGTCCTTCATAAGGACAATAAAGACCCACTGATAAACGTTTAAAATAAGGACTACTACCTAACATGGCTTATCCTTTATAAATAAATCTAATATAGCACTTAAGCACTTAAATATTTATAAAATTTTAAGCTTATTTAAAAGTAGTGCCTCCATCTACTATGAAAGTATGTCCTGTTACCCAACTTGCCTTACTTGAACATAAAAATAAACATGCCCCTGCTAAATCACTTGGCTGACCTATTCTATTTAAAGGGCTTAAATCAATAGTGGCTTGTTTTACTTCTTCATAATTTGTAAAAGCCTTTAAGGCATCTGTATCAATAGGACCCCCACTTACTACATTTACCCTTATATTTTTATCACCAAGTTCAGTAGCTGCATACTTCATCATAACCTCAACTGCTGCTTTTGCCGTGCCATGCCCTGCATAATTTTCTATGTGAACTAAATTTCCAGTAGAAGATATAGAAATAACACTTCCACCACCAATCTTTTCCATTCTCTTAGCTGCTTCTTGAGTTCCTACCACGAAGGCATTAACCGTGGCTGTAAAGATATTGTTAATCCCCTTCGGTTTTAACTTCATAAATTTAGTATAGCCCCCGACTACAGCCCTGCCTGAAATAATGGCATTTGATATAAAAAAATCAATCCTATCAAAATCTAAATCAATCTTTTCAAAAAGTTCCTTATAGCTTTCTGGTTCTAAAATATTAAACTCATAAGCTTTAGCTTTGATTTTATAATTTGTTTGTAAATCCTCAACCATATCCCTAGCTATATCAGCATTTGAATTATAAGTAAAAGCGATATTTACGCCAACCTTTGCAAATTCATAAACTATGGCCTTTCCTATGCCCCTTGTACCACCACTTATAACTAAGGTTTTTCCTTTAAATTCTTGCATTAAAATCCTTTTATCTCATAATTTTTCATAACACTTTCAATTTTAGCATAATTTTCTTTACTGATAGAACATAAAGGTAACCTAAATTCCAAATTTGGCAAAAGCCCAGCTATAAACATAGCAGTTTTTATAGGGATAGGATTGCTTTCACAAAATAAAATCTTATTTATATTATAAAGCTTAGAATTTAGCTTTCTTGATTCTTGATAATTTTCATTTAAGACCTCATGCGTTAATTTGCTAATCATATCAGGCAAGAGATTTGAAGTAACTGAAATAACGCCCTTTCCACCACTTGCTAAGATAGGATAATTTATAGCATCATCTCCTGATATAACAATCATTCTTTCTTCTTTTGCAAGTAATTCCACGCATCTTTGAATATTCCCACTTGCTTCCTTAACGCCATAAATATTTTCACATTCTAAAAATAATTTTATGATAGTATCAACCTCAATCTCACAGCCCGTCCTAGAAGGTACGTTATATAAAAGCAAAGGCAGGTCAATATTATTTGCAATGGCCTTATAATGTTCAAAAAGTCCATTTTGAGTAGGTTTATTATAATAAGGAGTAACGCTTAAAATTCCATCAGCTCCCACGCTTTGTGCAAACTGGGCCAAGGCTATTACTTCGTGAGTTGCATTACTTCCAGCACCTGCAAGGACCTTTGTATTTGTATTTTTACAAGCTTGTACCGCTATTTGAATACAAATTCTATGTTCTTCATGCGTTAGAGTAGCACTTTCTCCTGTGGTACCAACAGGAACTATAGCATCAATATTATTTTGAATTTGCCTTTTAATAAGCCTTTCATAGCATTCCTCATCGAGCTTACCATTTTTAAAAGGCGTAATTAAAGCCGTCATAGCACCTATAATTTTATTCATTTATCAATCCTTTCTTAGTATCAAAGTCGTTGAATTTTCTTCATTAAAATATTTTTTTGCACAAAATTTTAAATCATCTATACTTAAATTTTGTATATTATTTTCAAAATTTAACAAAGGATTTAAATCACCCTTAGCCAAATAAGAACCATAAATATTAGAAACAGCACTAGCTGTATTTAAAGAGAAGACAAAATCACTTTTTACATTATTTTTAATCTTTTGCAACTGCTTTTTAGAAATTTTACCTAGCTTTAAATTTTCAATTATCTTTAAAAGTTCTTTTTCTACAACTTCTGCCTTAATATTTTTATTGCAAACACAAATAAAAATAAACAAGTTTTCATCAATGCTATCATTTGCAAAGGCATAATAATCATTTATTAAATTTAACTTATCAATTAAAATTTCATTCATCAAAGCACTTTTTCCACTTGATAAAAGCTCACTTAAAGCCTTTAAGCTAACCATATCCTTATGTTTAAAATTTGGAATTTTATAAGCAAGGGCTAGTAATTGCGTATCTGAGCTTTTCTTTATAATAAGCCTTTTAGCCCCATCTTGCTTTGGTTCTTTATAATGAATTTTAGGAATTTTTTTAGTGTTTTTAATATGTTCAAAATGCTTTTTAGCACTCTTAAAAACCTCTTCACTATCAATATCACCACTTACTAACAAAATAGCATTTTTTGGCTGATAAAAGGTAGAATGAAAATCCTTAATATCATCAATACTCCAATTTTCAATATCCTTATAAAATCCAATAGGAGTCCAGTGATAAGAATGATATAAAAATGCGTTATTAAAAAGCCTAAAATATAAATATCCAAGTGGATTATTATCCGTTCTCCAACGTCTTTCTTCAAGTACCACATTGCGTTCAGGCTGAAATTCCTCATCCTTTAAGCTTAAATTTTGCATTAATTCAGCAAATAAAAAAAGTGCCTTATCTAAATTTTTCTTAGCACATTTTATAAAATAATGAGTGTAATCAAAGCCTGTACTTGCATTATCAACGCCACCAAAACCCTTAACTGTCTCATCAAATTCCCCTGCCTTTAAATTCTTTGTAGACTTAAAATTTAAATGTTCAAGCATGTGTGCTATGCCACTTTTTCCCATAACTTCATTCCTTGAACCTACCTTATAAAAAATATCAACGCTTATTACATCGCTATTTTCATTTACCTTAAAGGCATAAACATCAAGCTTATTTTTTAAACTTATTTTTTCATAATTTATCATTTCAAATTTACTCCAATTGCTTCTTTAATATTAGAAAATCCATCTTTTTTTAAACATTCAATAAATCCTAAATTTATATCTTTTACAAGAGAAGGACCCTTAAAAACTAGGCCTGTAAAAATTTGTATTAGACTTGCCCCATTTTTAATTCTCTCATAAGCAACCTCAGCACTATCAATGCCTCCACTTGCTATTAAAAGTGTTTTATTAAAAAGTTCTTTAGCAACATTTTTGAAAAAAATTCCACTTTTTTCTTGTATTAATTTTCCACTAATGCCACCAAAGGTTCGGTTATTATCTAGCAAGGTATAATCAACGCTTGTATTTGCTATAATAAAGCCACTTGCCCCAAATTCAGTCCCACTTTGACAAAGCAAAATCGCATCTTTATAATCCATATCAGGTGCAATCTTTATCAAAATAGGCTTTTTGCTTATATTTTTAGCCTCGCTTAATAATTCCTTTAAAAAACTAGAACTTTGGAGCTGTCTTAAATTCTTAGTATTAGGCGATGAGATATTGATTACAAAATAATCACTCAAATTATCAAAGGATTTTAATAAAGAAAAATAATCATTTAAAGCTTCTTCATTTGGGGTAAGCTTATTTTTACCTATATTTGCACCAAGTGGCAATACAAAGGGATAAAGTTTTTTAAGCCTTTGGGCTATGAAGTGTGCCCCTTTATTATTAAAGCCCATAGCATTTTGTAAGCTTTCATCTTTGATTAAGCGAAATAAACGAGGCTTTTCATTGCCACTTTGTGCCTTTGGCGTAAAGGTACCAAATTCTAAAAAACCAAAACCAAGAGAGCTTAAGGGCTTAATCATAGTAGCATTTTTATCAAAACCACCTGCTAAGCCCACGGGATTATAAAAATCTAAACCTAGTAAATTTTGTTCTAAGCTTTCATCATTTACCATATAAGAATGTGCTAAAATGTTTAAAAATGCTGGTGAAATTGCACTTATACTTCTTAAAGAATACTCAGCTAATAAATGTGCCATTTCTGCATCAAGTTTAAAAAGTAACGATTTTAAGCTGTTATAATTCATACTTTTCCTTTTCTTTGGCTAGGATTTTAACCAAATTTAACTTAAATTATCATCTTTACTTTTAAATTGCTTATAAAGCGTGCAAGTTTGCAAAAGTTCTTCATCATTTCCTATAGCTAAAATGTTCCCATCCTTTAAAACTGCGATTTTATCACTCTTTTCAATGGTGCTTAACCTATGGGCTATGATTAAAATCAAATGTTCTTTTTTAAGATTTTCAATGGTTCTTACAATGGCCTTTTCGCTTTCATTATCAAGGGCAGAAGTTGATTCATCAAATATTAATAAATCAGGCTTTTTATAAAGTGCCCTAGCTATTGCTATTCTTTGTTTTTGACCTCCACTTAAATTCTTAGCATTTTCTAAAAGTTGAGTGTGAATTCCACCCATTTTTTCCACAAATTCAAAGGCATTTGCAAGTTTTAAAGCCTTTATAACATTTTCTTCATCTAAATTCTCGCTAAATGCTACATTTGCTGCTATTGTATCATTTAACATATAAATATCTTGGGTAACTAAAGAAATTTTTGAACGCAAGGATTCAAGGCTAAAATTTTCTAATCTTTCATTATTTATTAAAATTTCACCACCCTGTTTTTCAAAAAAATGTAAAATCAAACCAACTATTGAAGATTTTCCACTTCCACTAGGTCCAACAAGACCAAAACTTTCACCCCTTTTAAAATCAAAACTTACATTTTTTAGCACTTCTTTATTCTCATCATATGCAAAATTTACATTTTTAAATTCAAGTTTTTCAATATTATTTAACTGCTTTTCACCACCCTTAATCTCAGGTCTCAAATCAAGCAAATAAAAGGTTCTTTCACTTGCACTAATGGCCGTTTGAAACTGGTTGTATAAATTTGATATCCTTTTTATAGGCGTATAAGCTAAAAATAAAGCACTTGTAAAGCTTGTAAAAGACCCTACGCTCATATTACCCTCAATAACTTCTTTTCCGCCAATTATAACAACTATAGCGATGCCTATTGAACCCACGGTTTCCATTAAGGGACTTGAAAGATTATATATTCTAATGCTTTTTAAATTTAATTTACAAAACATATCATTTTGGGTATTAAATTTCATACTTTCTTTAAGCTGGGCGTTATTTGCCTTGATAAGTTCGATATTTGTAAAAATTTCACTTAAACGAGATAAAAGGTCTGAATTTTTTTCTTGAATTTTCCTTGCATAACGTTTTAAATGCCTTGCAAATAACATTAAAGGCAATATTGCTAAGGGCAAAATAATAAGGGCAAAAAACGCTAGGGTAGTACTTTGATATAAAACTACGGCTAAAAGTCCTATGGCAGTTATGCTTTCTCTAAATAAATCAGGTATGATATTTGAAACTATGCTTTGAAGTGCGTTTATGTCATTTGTACAACGACTTATTAATTCTCCACTTCTGTATTGTTTAAAAAATTTCATATCAAGGTTTAATAAATTTTGCAAGACCTTTTCACGTAATGTTTTTAAAATATTTGTGCCTATATAAGAGATATAAAAAGATTGCATATAAACGCCAAAACTTTTAGCAAAATATGCAATAACCACTAAAAAAGGGATATAATAAAGCAAAGCTTCATTTTTTTCTATAAAAACTTTATCTAGTATAGGTTCTAATACATAGGCACTTCCAGCAGTACCTCCTGCCCCTAGTAACATACCTATTATAGCTAAGACAAAATAAAACCAATATTGCTTATAAAAAGGCTTAAAACGCGATAAAATTTCAAGCAAACTCATTGTTTTACACATTATCTTTCTCCCAAATAGTGCCATTTTTAGTATCTAGTAATAAAATGCCCCTTTGTTTTAAATTATCTCTTATTAAATCAGCCTTTGTATATTCTTTGTTTTCTTTTGCTAACTTTCTTTGTAGAATTTGTTCTTCTATACACTTAATCTCCTCTTTGCTTACTCCATGTTGAAAATAAAAAACAGGGTCCAAAAAGCCAAGTCCAAAAATTTTAGCTACTTCCTTAAATTCATCTTGTAATTTTTCTTTTATATCTTTTTGATTCTTATCAAGGCTTAAATTTGCATTTATAATAAAATCATCAAGCAAGGCTAAGGCCTTTGAGATATTTAAATCATCTTGCAAAACCTCTAAGATATTTTGTGAAATTTGGCTTTTAAAATTTGAGTGTATAGGAAAATCCTCAAGTTCTTTAAGTTCTAATCTTTTTTTAAGTCTATATATCTTATCAAGTCTTTTTTTGCTAAGTTCTAAATCCTGCAAAGAATAATTAAAATGCCCCCTATAATGAACGCTTAAAAGATAAAGTCTTAACACCTCTCCTAAATTTGATTTTAAGGCATCTTCTATAAAAAAGCTATTATTTAAGCTTTTACTCATCTTTTCTCCATTGATATTTACAAAGCCATTATGTAGCCAAATTTTTGCTAAATTTTTATCATAAGCACAACGACACTGGGCTGCCTCGTTTTCATGGTGAGGAAAAAATAAATCTGCCCCTCCTGCGTGTATATCAAGAGTATTTTTAAAAATGCCTAAAATCATAGCCACGCACTCACTATGCCAACCAGGTCTTCCTTTGCCATACTCACTTTCATAAAAATTTTCATCAAATTTCCATAAAACAAAATCGCTTGGATTTTTTTTGCTAACTTCTTGTTCTAAACGCGTTTTAGTATTATCTAAGGGCTTTTTTGAAAGACTTAAATAAGCCTTATCTTTGCTTGTATCAAAATAAATTCCATCTTGTAATTTATAAACAAAGCCCCTTTTATCAAGGTCCTTAATCAATTCTAACATTTGCCCTATAAAATGCGTAGCCCTTGGCTTTTTGCTTGGTTCTAAAATCCTTAAACTAGCCATATCACTTTCATATTTTTTTATATAAAGTTCAGTTATTTCTTCTAAGGACTTATTGCTTTCTTGCATTTTGTTTAAAATTTTATCATCAATATCAGTGTAATTTCTAACAAAATTTACCTTATAATTTAAGGCTAATAAAACACGGTGCAATAAATCAAAACAAACACTACTTCTTCCATGTCCTAAATGTGATAAATCATAAACGGTTGGACCACAAAGATAGATATTTACTTCTTTTTGATTTAGATTAATTTTTTCCTTGCTAACGCTATCAAAAAGCCTCATTAAAACATTCCTTTTATAAAATCAAAGCAACATATTAACATAAATAAAATTACACCTTTTAAATAAAAAAGTAAAAGCCCAAATAAAATTAAGCCCAAAACGCCAATAAAAACCCATTTAAAAGATAATATCGATAAAAATTGTTTAAAGCCAAATTCTTTTATATTTGCAAAAAGTAGATAAAAAGCTGATATTGAACTAGCAAGGGCTACGGCTAAAACCTTTAAGTGTTCATCTTCTATTAAAAAGATTAATGAAATCGAACAAAGAAAGGATAAAACAAGGGCCTTAAAGGCTATGAGGGCTGCTATTTTTTGCTTAAATCTAGCATAAAGCCATAAGGAAAAAAGTTTTTGTAAACCAAAGGGTAAAAGCCCTATTAAATAGGCTATTAATACATAAGCAGTTAAAAGGCTATCTTTTTCGTTAAAATTTCCTCTTTCAAATAAAAGCTTTGAAATTTCTAAGGAAAAAACAGAGCCTATTATGCTTGAAATTATTAATAATATACTCAAACTTGCAAAGGCCTTTTGCATAAAATTTAAGGCTAAATCTTCTTGCTTATTTTTTAAGTGTTTTAAAATTTTAGGAAAGGAAACTTGAGTTATGGCTATTGCAAAAAGGGCTAGTGGAAGTTGAAAAACGCGATTAGCATAGTATAAATAAGAAATACTGCCTGTAATTAAAAAACTTGCTATTGTAGTATCTAAAAGAGAGCTTAACTGCGTAGCTGAAGAACCTAGCACCCCGTGAAAGAAATTTGCATAAAAATTATTTAATTTTGTCTTAGTTTTAAATTTCATTGCTAAAAACATTGCTTTAATAACTAAATTTGAACGAAGTACCATTAAGTGCAATATTAACTGGGCTACCCCACTTAAAACAGTGGCATAGGAAAAATAATAAAGCGATTGATTAGGTTCATTTTTATCAACAAAAAAGGCTGCTATTACTATACTTAGATTAAATAAAGATGCCGAAAAAGAGGTTATAAAAAATTTTTGTTTATAGTTTAAAATAGCTGCTAAAAAGGTAACTAAAAAGATAAAAAATAAGTACCAAATATTAATTGCAACAAGAGGGGCGGCTAGTTTTATGGTATTTTCGTCAAAACCAAAGGCAAAAATTTTAGTAAAAAAAGAGGCGAAAAAACTAACTAAAAGGCAAAATAAAAACACCACAATACCAAATTGAATAAGTACTTGAAAGCAAAAAGCACCCTTTTTTTTAGCCTTTACAAAATTTGGTAAAAAAGATTGTCCAAAGGCCCCTTCTGCAAAAATTCGCCTAAAAAATGCTGGCATTTTTATAGCTACAAAAAAAATATCACTAAATAAACCTGCCCCTAAAAAAAGGGCGAGTAAAACATCCCTTGCAAGTCCAAGAATTCTAGAAAATAAAATGCCTGATGCATTGATAAGAAAATTTTTAAAAATAACACTTTTCATTATAAATTAATCGTAAAAAAATATTTTTGTATTTTATCTAAAATTGATTAAAATTAAGTATAATATTAAGTATAATATATTTTAAAATTATTTTTAAATGGAGCAAATTTGCCAGAAACAGTAACCATAAATACACAAAATCCTTATAAAGATATCTTTAATGTTGCTAAAAAACTTGATATAAAGGTAGAAGAGGTTGATTTTAATGTGCTTTCTTTTGATACACATTATCGTTTCGGTACCACACCACAATGGGAAGAAATAAGCGAAAAAGATTTAGCATTTTTTGAAAAGGATGAAGTATTTTTAAAAGAAGATTTGCATATTCAACAAAATTATAAGGTAAAATTTTTTCAAAGAAAAGGCATTGATGAAGTTTCAAATGCCATTCGTTTAAGTGCAAATAAAAATATTACTAGAATAGTGGTACAGATTGATTTTACTAAATTAAAATACCATGATAATCTTATCTTAGACCTTATACAAACAATTTATAAAAAGCTTATTAAACTAAAATTTTTCTTAGGGATTCGCTTTTTTGATTTTAAACAAAATCTTTTTAACACAGTTGCTAAACACCAACACACACCTATAAATGAAAAAATTCAACTAATAGTTGCAAGAGGAATTGATTTAGTACCTAGTCAAAGTGAAAGGCTAATATTATTTTATAAAGAAAAAGTACAAGATTATACCCTTGATGAGAAATTATCAGGCATTATAGCGGTTAATGAAAATGAAACTATACTAAGACATATTCAACAAAAAGATGGAAGCCCTGGAAAGAGTTTAAATTTACATTTTTTAAAGGTTGCAAAACCTGCTGAAAGCAAGACAAATTTTTCTTGTTCTGAAAATTTAAAACCTATACAAAATGATGGATATGTAGATTATGTTTCGCAAAAAAAGGGCTATGTTGCCGAAAATGCTAATAGCTTTGATATAGCAAATACTATTGATTTTGGAAGTGTGGATTTTAAAACGGTTGGCATTATTAAGGCTGGGCTTGATAAAAATGTTAAGATTAATATAAGATTGCTTTCTGATATGCAAGATGCTGTAAATTCTGGCGTTGGTATAGAATGCGAGGAATTAAATGTCGCAGGTAGCGTGGCTGGTAATACAAATTTAAGGGCAAGTAAGCTAAATATCGATGGGACCACACATACTAAGGCTAAACTTTATGCAAAAAATGAGGCCTATATAAAAACGCATAGAGGTTATATAGAAGGGGATATTGTAAATATAGACTTACTTGAAAATGGTACCATTAAGGCTAGGATTGTTAAGATAAAAAAGAGCTTAGGGGGCAATATCATAGCTGATAAAATTTATATTGATACACTTACTCATAATAATTTTTGCACCTTTTTTGAAAATGCTGTAGTTGAAAAATTTGAAGGGGAAAATAATAAATTTCACGCTAAGATTAAAACCCAAGAAAAAAATTACGAACAAATTCTTACAAAATTACACGATGAAATTTTAAAGCTTAATAAAAGATGCTTGATATTAAAACAAAATCTTTTAGCAAATAAATCAAATATCATAACTATACAGAAAAAAATGCAAGAATTACAAACCTTTAAGCAAGAAATTCCTATACAATATAAAAAGATTTTAAGGGATTATCAATTACTTAAAAAGGATTTTATAAAAACTCAAAGCGATGAAAAGGCACTTTTAGAAGAAAAAAATAAATTTTATGATGAATTTAAAAGTTTGCAAGATGAACTTGTCAAGGCTACCTTTATTAATAAAAGTGGAAAATGGAGTGAAATGTGCGAGATTAGATTTAGTCTGCTTGAACCAAAGGAAGATATTTTTTATGCCTCTTCTGCTAATGAGAATTTTAAATACATAGGGTTAAAAAAGCAAGAAATGGATAATCAAGAATTTATAGTGCTTGAAAAGAGTGTAGAGTACGAAGAGGAGGTGCTTTCGTGGTTGTCGCAATCGAAGGCATAATCACTAAAAAAGAACCTACCTTTGCTGTTATTAAATGTCAAAATGGCGTAAGTTATGGCGTTTTTATATCTTTGTTTTGTTCTTCAAAATTAAAAATTAATGAAAAAATCGAGCTTTTAATCACTCAAATAATAAAAGAAGACTCTAATAAATTCTTTGGCTTTTTAGATAAGGATGAACAAAAGGTTTTTGAAATGCTTTTAAAAGTAAATGGCGTAGGAACTAGCACTGCAATGGCAGTTTGTTCTAGCCTTGATACAAATTCCTTTTATAAGGCCCTAGCCTTAGGCGATGAATCTGTTTTAAAAAAGGTACCTGGCATTGGTGTAAAAAGTGCAAAACGCATTATAGTCGAACTTGGAGATATGAAAAAAATAGAAAGTATTAGCGATGATAAACACGAGGCTTATCAAGCCTTATTAAGTCTAGGCTTTAAACAAGATAAAATTCTTTCTGTGCTTGCAACTTGTGAGTCAAAAGATACTAGTGAGCTTATAAAAGAAGCCCTTAAAAAACTTGCCTAAGGAAAAAAATGAAATATCTTATACTTTTTGGTGGAAATTCGTACGAACATGAAATTAGCATTGTTAGTGCTGTGGTGTTAAAAAAAATTTTAAATAATGAACTTTGCTTTGTATTTTGTGATAAAGATAGAAAATTTTATGAAATTCCAAAAGAAAAATTAAACGCTAAAATATTTAGTTCAAATGCTTATAAAAAAGAAAAAGAACTCTTTTTAAAACAAGGTGGCTTTTTTTCAAAAAGCCTTTTTGGTACAAATGATTTAAGCTTTGATTGTATTATAAATTTAATACATGGAAAAGACGGAGAGGATGGAAAAATAGCAGCTTTATGCGAATTTTACTCACTTAAATACATAGGTCCTAGAATGGAGGCTAGTGTTTTATCCTTTAATAAAGAATTAACTAAACTTTATGCTAAAAATGTTGGCGTTAAAACCCTGCCTTATGTAATGTTAAGAAAAAATCAAGCCTTGCCAAAGATAAATTATCCTTGCATTTTAAAACCAGCTAGACTTGGAAGTAGTATAGGAATTTCGGTTTTAAAAGATGATATAGAATTTAATTATGCTCAGGATGTGGGCTTTGAATTTGACACTGATATCATAGTTGAAGAATTTAAAAGCAATATAAAAGAATATAATTTAGCAGGGTGCATGGTGGATGATGAGTTTATTTTTTCTATTATAGAAGAACCACATAAAAAGGAATTATTAGACTTTGAACAAAAGTATTATAGCTTTTCAAATAGTAGTGAAGTGGTTGAGGCTGATATAAGTGAGAGTTTAAAAGAAAAATTAAGGCAAAGCTTTAAAAAAATTTATAATCCTTTATTTAAAGGAGCACTTATAAGATGTGATTTTTTCGTGCTTGATAATGAAGTTTATCTTAATGAAATAAACCCAAATCCAGGCTCACTTGCAAATTATTTATTTAAGGATTTTAATCAAATCTTAGAAAGATTAGCAAAAAGCGTTAAAAATGAAGAAAAAATAGAAATTTCTTATTCTTTTTTACATTCTATAAACGGACAAAAAGGAAAATTATAGCTTTTTAAGTGAAAATACGCTAAATTTTACACGAAATTTTATGTATTTTAGGAAAAAAAATGCTTTCTTTTAAACAGGATGAAATATATACGGCTACTGAATTGGTGCGAAATTTTAGTAGTATTGTTGATAAGCTTAAAAAAAGTGAAAGTGGAAAATTAGTTATTTTAAAAAATAATAAATTTGAAGCTGTAATGCTTAGTATGAAAGAATTTGAACGTTTACAAGATGCTTTAAATTTATTAGAAAATATCTATAATAAAAAGGTTTAAATTGGCTAGTACAAGCATTTTATATAATAATCACATATATAATCTTTCTTATGAATTAAAAAATCCAAATCAAGAAAAAAAAATTCTTATTTTGCATGGCTGGGGGGCAAATAAAGAATTAATGCAACAAGCATTTAGCAAGTATTTAAAAGATTATACTCATATTTATTTAGACCTGCCTGGCTTTGGTAAATCAAACGTTGCAGAAATAATAGTTAGCAAGGATTATGTAAATATCATAAATGAATTTTTAAAGTCAAAAAAATTTGATATTGATATTTTCATAGGTCATTCTTATGGAGGTAAGATTGCTACGCTTTTATGTAAAGAAAATCAAAAATTAATTCTTCTTTCAAGTGCTGGCATAGTGGTAAAAAAAAGCCTTAAAGTGCGTTTAAAAATAAAGATATTTAAATTCTTAAAAAAACTAGGTTTTTCTCATTTTTATAAATTTTTTGTAAGCAAGGACGGGGCAAATTTAAGTCCCTTAATGTATGAAATTTTTAAAAAAATAGTGGATGAAAACTTCGAAGATTTTTTTAAAAATCAAAAAGCAATAACCCTTATTTTTTGGGGAAAATATGATAAGGCAACCCCACTTAGTAGTGGAGAAAAAATTCACTCACTTATAAAAAATAGTACCTTTTATGCCTTAGAAGGAGACCACTTCTTCTTTTTAAAAGAAGGCAAATTTATAAGCGACAAGATTAGGGGGCTATAATGCAAATAATAAATTCATTTTTATTTAATATAAGCCTAGGATTTTACCTTATCTTAGCCTTGCAATGGTATTCATATAAATTTAAACGCATTATCTTTCATTATCATAATTTTTACTTGCATTTATATTTTATAATCGTACCTTGCTTGATTTTTATAAGTCTTATTGCTTTTAATCAAATTATACTTTTAATCTATCTTTTAATAAACTGCCTAGGTCTTATTTTTTGGCATAAAAAGCTTGACAAAAAGCTAGTTTTTACAAAAAAGGTTATAGTTTTTTTTATAATTTTAATAATATTAAGTGCTATTTTTAGCTATTTAGCCCTTAGTTATTCTTTGTATTTTTTAACCCCTACCTTGCCACTATCTTTTATACTTTTAAAAATTTATGATATTTTATTAAATGCTTATTATAAAAAAAGGGCTAGAAAAATTTATATTTTTAAAGATTTGCAAATCATCTTAATAACAGCCAGTTTTGGAAAAACTAGTATAAAAAATTTTTTATACGAACTTTTAAAAGATGATTTTTTAGTACAAAAAACACCACGAAGTGTAAATACCTTACTTGGCATAATAAAAGATATTAATGAAAATTTAAAACCTGATACTCAAATTTATATAGTAGAGGCCGGGGCTCGATTAAAAGGTGATATCTTAGAAATAACTAAATTTTTAAACCCTCATTTTTGCATTATAGGTGAGATTGGAAAGGCTCATTTAGAATATTTTAAAAGCGTTGAAAATATAAGAAAAACAAAGCTTGAAGCCTTGCAATCAAAGAGATTAAAAAAGGCCTTTGTCCATTCTAGTACAAAGCTTAGCGAAGGTGAAAATATAATAATTTATGATACAAAATTAACAAAGGCAAATTCTAGCCTTGAGAGTTTAGAATTTTCTATGATAATTGATAAAATCTATCATTTTACGAGCCATATTTTAGGTACCTTTAACGCTCAAAATTTATGTGCTTGTATATGTTGTGCTAAAGAACTTGGCTTAAATATAATAAATTTAAGTGAAAAAATTTCAAAACTAAACCCTGTTGAACACCGCTTGCAAGTAATTGCTAAAAATCCAAAATTTATTATAGATGATGGCTTTAATGGGAATTTTGCTGGGATGAGTGAAAGTTATAGGATGTGTAAAGATTATAATAAGGGGCAAAGAGTACTTGTAACCCCTGGTATAATAGAGGTTGAAGAAGAAGAAAATATAAGGCTTTGCAAGATTATAAATGAGTGCTTTGATATGGCTATAATTAGTGCAAGGATTAATGCTGGTATTTTTAAACAACACTTAAATATTAAAAATATTATACTTAATGATAAAAGCGAACTTGTCCCAACACTGGCAACACAAACTAAAGAAAATGATTTAATACTCTTTTCAAATGACGCACCAAATTATTTATAAGCTTTTAAAAAGCGAGAAAGTTTAAGCATTTGGGATATTAAAAATTCTTTTTTTATTAAATTTGACTTAGTTTTAATGCTATGTTCTGTTTTTAAAAGTATGTAAAAAATTTCTTTGTATTGTTCTAATTTTAAAGAAAGGGCTAGAGTGCTTAAATTCTTAGCAACTTGCGGGGGCGGGGCATAGTTTAGAATTTCTTTTAAATCAACCCTGCCGTTAATCTTAGCAAATAAGGCTATTTTAAAAAGCCTATAAAATTCATTGTAAAGTGAGTTAATAAAGGCTATTTCATTTGAATTATCTAAGATTTTTTCAAGTTCTATTCTAATATCAGCCTTTTTTAAAAGAAGGTCAAAAAAACTCTCAAAACTGCCTAAATTTACGCTAGAACAATAGATTTTAACATTGTTTTCATCCAAATTTAAGCCTTGAAATTTAGCCAACTCACTAGCTGCAAGATATAAATTTTCATCAAAAATCTCATATAAGGCAAATAAGGCATTTTGCGTAGCATTGACATTAAGATCCTTTGCTTTTAATTCTAAAAGTTCTATGGCCTCTCTTGGACTATTTGGCTTAAAAAAGCGAACAAAATTTGTTTCAAATGCCTTTTCTAAATCATTTTGCTTTGAATTTTCATCATAAAGTTCTAAGATAAAAAAATTATCCTTATTTTTTTTACAAAGTTCAACTAAATTATTTAACTCCTTACTGGCTGGTTTTTTGCTTAATTTTAATTCAAGTAATTTTGTAGTACTAAATAAAGAACCCAAGGACAAAAAATCAACAGCCCTATTAAAATCGTATTCTTCAAAGTACATTTTCAAGCTTTCATCAACTTTAAATTTTTCCTTGATAAATTTTGTAAAAAGTTCTATTTGAAAATTATCAGCCCCATAAAGTGCAAAGAAATTTGGAAAATCATCTTTATAAAGTAAGCCTTGTAGATCCTTTTTATACATTAATCCTCCGAAGTTAAATTCCTTGTAATTTTACCAAAAATTTTAGCCATTACTATATCACTTTGTGTTATTTCAACCTCAACTTTTTGTAATAAATTTACATTAATATCACTTAAAATAATATCAGCCCCCCTTATATCATCATCCAATCTAGCTATATTTACGCTAGTATTTTCTATAATTAAAGCCTTAAATTTCTTGCCTATATTTTTCTTTGCCCACCTTGCAAATTTCCTATCCATAAAATCAAAGGCAACCTTATCAGCCTCCCTTTCAAGTACGCTTAAATTCTCACAAGTACTATCTATATTCAAAAGCAAATAATTAAAAAGCCTTTCATCGTTTTTTAATTTTGCTTTTAAAAGTCTATGCAAGATAAGGTCTGAATATCTTCTAATAGGGCTTGTAAAATGAGTATATTTATCAAAGCCTAAGCCAAAGTGCCCAGCGTTAATACTTGCATATTCTGCCTTTTTTTGAGCTTTTATAATTAATTTATCCACCTCTCCTCTTAAATTTAACTCATCAGCCAGGGTTTGGATATCTCGTATGAGTTCGGGTAAATTTGGCTTTAATTTTACATCTATACCAAGACTTGCAAGTTCATTTATAAGCTTATCAATCTTTTTAGAATCAGCACTTAAATGATTTCTAAATATGCCTATGTCAATCATTTTTGCCGCTGCTTTATTTGCTAAAAGCATACAATCTTCAATTAAATTATGAGAAAAGGTATCTTCTTCGTAAATTGTGTTTTTCAAGGCTAAATTCTCATCAAGCATCATTCTAAGTTCTTTTGTCCTAAATTCAAAGGCATTTTTAAGTCTTTCTTTTCTTAAAATTTGAGTGATTTTAAAAAGTTCATAAAGCCAGGATATTTCTTTTAAATCAGGCTTTTTTTCTAAAAAAATATCTACTTCATCATAGTTAAAACGAGCCTTAGAATTAATAATTGCTTCAAATAATTCTTCTTTAACCACCTTATAATTATCATCAAAACTTAGCTTAAAGCAAAAGGCAAGGCGGTCTAAATTTGGCTTTAAAGAACAGATATTTTCACTTAATAAATGTGGCAACATAGGGATTGCAACATGGGGAAAATATATAGAAAAGCCTCTATTTCTAGCCTCTTTGTCAATCGCACTATAAGCATGTACATACTCACTAACATCAGCAATTGCTACATAAAGGGCGTTTTCTTGCTTAGAATAAAAAATAGCATCGTCAAAATCCTTTGCATGAAAGGGATCGATTGTACAAAATGCTAAATGCCTTAAATCCTTTCTACGAGGATAAAAACTAGCATCAACGCTATCTCCATTTGCAAGGGCCTCGTTAATGCAAGTTTGATTAAATTCGCTATTTTTATTATATAAATTTAAAGAAATTTTCTCGTCCACACTTTCATCATCAATATGCCCTAAAACCTGCGTTATGTTATTATTTACATTTTCTATTTTTAAAATTGTGCCTAGTGGCAAGGCTTTTAAGGATTTTTGAGAGGCCTTTAAGGCTACGCTTAAGCCAGTTTTAATATTCATTCCTAAAATAACATTTGCGTATTGTTTAGTAATAACTATAGAACTTTCATTTGCCTTTTTTAAAACCAAAATCACCTTAGCACTAGGTCTTTTTTTTCTAAGTGGCAAAAGTTTACAAACTACTATATCTTTGTAATCAGCCCCCTTTAAATATTTATTTTCAATCAATAAATCCTTAGTAAAGCTTTCATCAAAACATTTTAAAAAACCCGTACCCTTACTTGTAATATCAAGCTCACCAAAGACATAGCCATTATTTAAATAATATTTATTTTTATATTCCTTGATGATATCATTAGCTAAAAGTTCTCTTAAAATTTGTTTAAACTCGTTATTGACTTTATTAGCATAAAGACCAAAATTAAGGCTTTTTAAAAATTCTTTCACGGCTTATTCTTTGTATTTTAAATTTTATCTTTAAAACAAATTTTACATGAAATTTATAAATAAATCTATTTTGTGGGATTATTTTGATATAATTTTACTTTTTACATTAAAAGGAGAAAAAAGAATGGCTGTTGTGGTTTATTATGACAAAGATTGTGATTTAAGTTTGATTAAATCTAAAAAGGTAGCAATAATTGGCTTTGGTTCTCAAGGTCACGCCCATGCTATGAATTTAAGAGATAGTGGGGTAGGTGTAGTGGTAGGTCTTAGACAAGGTAGTAAAAGCTGGGATAAGGCTGTTAATGCTGGTTTTGAAGTAAAAAGCGTTAGCGAGGCTACAAAAATTTGCGATGTGATTATGATTTTAGCACCTGATGAATTACAAGCTGATATCTTTAATAGCGAAATTAAGCCAAATTTAAGTAGTGGTAAGGCTATAGCCTTCGCACATGGCTTTAATATACATTATGGACAAATAGTAGCCCCAACTGGAGTTGATGTTATAATGATAGCTCCAAAAGCACCTGGTCACACCGTGCGTAATGAATTTAGCATAGGAGGAGGTACTCCTTGTTTAATCGCAGTTGCACAGGATGAAAGCAAAAATGCAAAAAATATAGCCCTAAGCTATGCAAGTGCTATAGGTGGTGGTAGAACTGGCATTATAGAAACTACTTTTAAAGCAGAAACTGAAACTGACTTATTTGGCGAACAAGCCGTGCTTTGTGGAGGTTTAACTGCCTTAATACAAGCTGGTTTTGAAACCTTAGTTGAGGCTGGTTATGAACCTGAAATGGCGTATTTTGAATGTTTGCATGAGATGAAGTTAATCGTGGATTTAATCTATCAAGGTGGAATTGCTGATATGCGTTATTCTATATCAAACACAGCTGAGTATGGCGATTATATAACAGGTCCAAAAATCATAACTTGCGAAACAAAAAAGGCTATGAGAGGCATTTTAAAAGACATTCAAAATGGAGTTTTTGCAAAGGATTTTATACTTGAAAGAAGGGCTGGTTTTGCTAGAATGCATGCTGAGAGAAAAAATATGAACGATTCATTGATTGAAAAAACAGGTCGTTCGCTTCGTTCTATGATGCCTTGGATAAGTGCTAAAAAACTTGTAGATAAAGACAAGAATTAAACTTGTCAAAAAGTACCTTAATTAAAATTCAGCGATTATTAATAATCGCTATTTTATTTTTACTTTGCGTAGCTCTAAGCCTTGCTATATTGATTAAATATCAAAAACAGCAAGTCTTAAAAGATATAAACACTACGCAAAGTTCTTTAAGCTTAGAAAATAAAAACCAAAATTTAGATTTAAATAAAACTTATAAGCAAGATTTTTTTATAGATATTAATCAAAGTTCTAAAATTTCAATATTAGAACAAGTTATAATGGATGAAAATTTAAGCATACAAGAAAATAATATAAGCTTAGAAAATAATGATGAAAATTTAAGTCAAGTTGTAGAAGAGATTAAAATTGATGAAAAGATTGAAGAAGAAATTCAAAAAGACATAAAACACAAAAATGCTAAGATTGATAAAAAAAATCCAAAATTAGTATTAATCATAGATGATATTTCAAATATAGACCAAATCAACAAATTTAAAAAGCTAAATTTAAAATTTACGCCCTCTATTTTTCCAAGTGATAATTTTTATAAGGATACTCACAAGCTAACAAAGAATTTAAAATTTTATATGGTTCACTTGCCCTTAGCTGCTATAAATTATGAAAGTAAGCTTGATACCTTGCACCCAAATGATAGTCAAGATAGAATAAATAAAAAAATTGCTGATATAAAAAAGAATTTTAAGGGGGTTAAGTTTATAAATAATCATACAGGTAGCCTATTTACTAGCGATGAAAAGGCGATGAAAAAGCTTTATAGGGCACTTGATAAGCATAATTTGCGTTTTGTAGACTCACTTACTACTCCAAATTCTAAGGTAGAAAAGATAGCTAAGCAAATGGGTCATGGTTATATTCAAAGAGACGTTTTTTTAGATGATATAAACGATATAGCAGTGATTAAAAAGCAGATTAAAGAAGCAGTTATGTTAGCTAAGAAAAATGGCTTTGCAATCGCCATAGCACACCCTAAAAAAAATACAATCTTGGCCTTAAAAGAAAGCAAAAAACTTTTAAATAGCATTAAACTTGTGTATTTAAGTGAAATTTATGAGTAGTTTAAAACTTGATAAGTCTTATTTAAAACTTTTTAATAATTTAGAAAATCCTCCAAAAGAACTTTTTTACAAGGGAAATTTAAGCCTTTTAAATATGCCAAAGGTTGCGATAATAGGTTCTAGAAAAATGAGTGTTTATACTAAAAATTGTGTTTTAGAACTTGCAAGTTTATTAAAAAATGTGGGCGTTTGCGTGGTAAGTGGAGGGGCCCTTGGGGTTGATATAATAGCTAGTAAGGCTGCTATGCCGAATACTATAGGCATTTTTGCAAATGGACTTAATAAAATTTATCCAAAAAATAATGAATACATTATAAAAGAAATTTATGAAAAAGGCCTAGCCCTTAGTGAAAATTATGATAATTACACCCCAAAGCCTTATGATTTTTTACTAAGAAACCGCCTTATAATAGCACTTTCTCAAATGATAATCATAGCACAGGCTGATTTAATTAGTGGCTCTATGCAAAGTGCAAGAATGGCTATAAGGATAAATAAACCATTATTTGTGCTACCTCAACGAATTTATGAAAGTAAGGGTACAAATGCTTTATTAAGTGAAAATAAAGCCAGTTTAATCGCTGATTTTACGGATTTTGCATCTAAGTTTGGAAAAGTAGAAAATAAAAACACGGACGAACTTTTAGAATTTTGCAAAAAAGGAGTAAGCCTTGAACAAGCTTTAGCAAAATTTGGACAAAGGGTTTATGAGTATGAACTTGAAGGCAAAATTCAAATAGATGGGGTTTTTATAAGGGTGATAAATTGAAAATTCTAAGCTTAGATATTGGCTTAAAACGTATAGGCTTAGCACTTGGGGTTAATAACATTGCCACTCCTTTAACTGCCATTATTAGAAAAAATAGAAAACAAGCAGCAAGTGAGATAAAAAATATCATAAAAGAATATGAAATTTCTACGCTTTTAATTGGTTTTCCAAAGGGTGGGAATAGCGAAAAAGAAATGACTTTGCGTATCAAGCATTTTGTAAGCTTACTTGAATTTAATGGTCAAATTATCTTTAAGGATGAGAGTTTTACAAGCAAAGAGGCCTTAACTTTAAAGCAATTTAAAAGCAAAAAAAAGGATGGTAAGCTTGATAGCTTAGCCGCCCTTGTTTTATTAAGGGATTATCTTGGAATCACTTTATAATAAAGATGAATTTGATATAATCGAGCAATCTTTTAAAAATGAAAAAAACGTTTGCATTTTTATAAATTTATTAAAAACTACTTCAAATTTGTTAGAAAATGCCTTTTTAAAATTAAATTTAAAATTTCAAAAAATAAATAATTTTTGCTATGTATTTAAGTCTAATGATAAAATTATTTTAAGTAAAATGGATGAATTTAATAAGGGGTATTTTTATATACAAAATTTTGCCTCTTATTTATGTGCTAAAAATTTAAATGTAAAAAGTGGTGAAAGTGTGCTTGATTTATGTGCAGCCCCTGGTGGAAAGAGTGTAAATTTAGCAAATTTTATGCAAAATCAAGGTTATTTAGCCTGTGTTGAAAAAAATAAAGAACGTTTTTTTACCCTAAAAGAAACGATTAAAAAATACAATATTAACGCAAAATGTTTTTTAAAAAATAGCATTAATATAGGCAAACTTTGTCCTTTAAAATTTGATAAAATCTTAGTTGACGCCCCTTGTTCTACCATGGCAAAAACAGGATTTAAAAATATAAATAAAAAAGAGATTAAAAATTTAAGTCTAACTCAAAAAAAGCTTTTACACTCTGCCTTAAATGCTCTTAAAATAGGAGGTGAGTTGGTTTATAGTACCTGTACTTTTTTAAAAGAAGAAAATGAAGAAGTAATTGAAAATGCCTTAAATAGTGAATTTAAGCTTTTAATACTAGATTTAGATTTAGAAAACATAAAGGCAAAAAATGGCATTAGTGATATTAAGGAACTTCACAAGACAAAAAGAATTTTGCCTAATGAGTATTGTGATGGCTTTTTTATAGCAAGGCTTAAAAAAATTTAATGATTTAAAACCTTATTTAAAAATTCTTTCAAGCGAGTATTTTGTGGATTTTCAAATAATTCTTTTGGACTTTCATCTACCATAATTTTACCCTTATCCATGAAAAATACACGATTTGCAACATTTTTAGCAAAGCCCATTTCATGCGTTACTAAAAGCATGGTTAAATTTTCTTTTTTAAGTTCTTTGATTATGCTTAATACCTCTCCTATCATTTCAGGGTCAAGTGCAGAAGTAGGCTCGTCAAATAAAATCACCTCAGGGCTCATCATCAAAGCCCTTGCAATTGCAATCCTTTGTTTTTGTCCCCCTGATAATTTATAAGGCATAGTGTTTTCTTTATCAACTAAGCCTACTTTTTTTAATAAAATTCTTGCCTTATTAATAGCCCTTTCTTTGCTTAAAATACCCGTTGTGACTGGAGCTAGGCATAAATTTTCTAAGACATTTTTATTTGCAAAGAGATTAAAATGTTGAAAAACCATGGAAATTTTTTGCCTTAAATGATTAACATTATTGTCTTTATCAAGTATGTTTTTATTATTTATAATAATCTTGCCATTATCTGGTCTTTCTAATAAATTTATACACCTTAAAAATGTGCTTTTGCCTCCTCCACTTGGTCCTATAATGGCTATTATATCCCCTTTTTTGATATTTACTGAAATATCATTTAAAACTACTAAATCACCATAATTTTTATATAAATTTGAAATTTCAATCATCTTTTTTAAGCCTTAATTCTACCTTTCTCATTAAAAAACTAAAAATTTTAACGCTAATATAATAAATAAGCCCTGTAAAAATTATAGGTTTTGGATTATAAAGAATGGCTTGCAAGCTTTTACTTTGCATGGTTATATCAATAATGCTAATAAAGCCCACCACAGAAGTATCCTTAAAAACTAAGATAATCTCGCTCGTAAGGGCTGGAAGTATGTTTTTAAAGGCTTGTGGTAGTATTATTAAACGCATTGCTTGATTATAATTAAGCCCCATGGCCCTAGCTGCTTCCATTTGTCCTTTATCAACGCTATTTATGCCACTTCTAATAACTTCTGCAATATAAGCTGATGCATTTAAGCCAAGTGCTATAATCCCAACCAATAAATTATCTAAAAAGACAAAAATCACATAGGCAAAAATCATTAATTGTAAAACTACAGGAGTACCCCTTATAATATCTATATACTCATCAATTATCACATTTAAAAGCTTCAAACGAAGTGTTTTTAAAATAGCTAGTAAAAAGCCAACAATCAAGCCTATAAGAACTGCTCCAAGGGTTAAAATCAAGGTCCTTACATAACTTTGTAAGTAAATTTTAGCATTTGGAGTAAACTCATAAACTATAACAGAATCTTTTTGAACTTGCAAAAGCTCATAAGGAAAGGAAAAATAACCCCATAAAATAATAGTAGCAAAGAAGATAAAAAGCTTTAAATTTTTTTCTTGCAAAACTTATCCTAAACAATTAATAAGTAACAATTTTATATAAAAAACTTTGCATTTTCTTTAAAATTTAACTTTTTTTGCCTATAATTTTTAAGTTTAAAAGGTAAAAAATGCAAATTTTAGAATTTATTTTTATAGTGTTTTTTGTCTCTTTTTTAGTATTTTTAATACTTGGTTTTAATGAACAAATGAGACAAAGGACAAAGGAAAGAGAAGAAAGATATCAAATTTTAAAGGAGAAAAAAATGAAAAAAGTTATGGTTGCTTTAGCACAAGGCTTTGAAGAGGCTGAATTTATCGGCATTATAGATGTGTTAAGAAGGGCTAGTGAGTTAGATAAAAATTTGCAAGTATTTAGCGTAGCCTTAAATAACGAACTTTTAGTTAAGGGGGCAAATGACGTTTATATAAAGGCTGATATGTCGCTTAATGCTGTAAATAAGGACGAGCTTGCTGGTATTGTTTTGCCTGGTGGCTTTGAGGGTATGCAAAATTTAAAGGCTGATAAAGAAATTTTAAGCCTTATTAAAAAACTTCATAGTGATAATAAAATCGTAGCTGCAATTTGTGCTGCACCTATTGTATTAAATGAAGCCGGTGTTTTAAGTGGAGAATTTACTTGTTATCCAAGTTGCGAGGCAGGTTTACAAGGAACTAGGATTAATAAAGCAGTGGTTAAGAATGGCAATGTTATAACTGCAGCAGGACCTGGTGTGGCTATTCTTTTTGGACTAGAACTTGCTAAAATTTTCACAAATGAAAATGTATATCAAAGCTTATATGAAGGCTTATTGATACCTTTAACAAAATAAATTAACGCCCTTTGTGGCGTTAACTAAAATCCTTTTCATTTTGAATTTGTTCTTTTATGTATTTTTCATTATTTTCAAGAGTGTCAACAAAACGACCTATCCTATCCCAACGAACACTAAAATCATCATCCAAAGATAAATACACAAACCAAGGCTTGCCAACTATTAAGCTATAAGGCACAGCACCCCAAAAACGACTATCATTAGAATGATCTCTATTATCACCCATCATAAAATATTCATCATTTGGCACTTCAAATTCATAAGCCCTATTAAGACCTTCGATATCAACTGCTTTCATAGCAAAGGCACCAACATTTATAAATTTAAAAATAATATCATCAATATCCACCCTATCATCATAATTAATGCCTTTTTGCTTAAATGGTTCTTTTACAAAAAGCTCATTCTTTAAGCTAACTAAATCCCCTGGATAATGTTCTTTCATGTAAGAATCGCCCTCACTCATTCTAACATATAAGGTTTTATCAGCATAAATAATTCTATCCCCACCAACGCCAACGCATCTTTTTACAAAATGAATTGATTTATCTTGAGGATTTCTAAATACTACCATATCACCTCTTTGTGGTCTAGGTCCTTCGATTAAGTGTCCGTTATTAAAAAAATCAGGCAATAAAGGAAATTCAAACCAAGGAATATGAGGGGTAACTATGCCATAACTAAATTTTTTTACAAATAAAAAATCTTTAACTAACAAGGTATTTTTCATAGAACCACTAGGAATAACAAAAGCTTGTATAAAGAAAAAAATGACAAGTAAGACTATTATGATAGTACCTGTCCAAGAATTTGAAAAATTATAAAGTTTTTTTAAACGGCTCATTTTAAACCAACCTCATTAAAGGCTATATTTTTAGCAGATTTTATAGTATTTTCTAAAAGCATTGCTATAGTCATGGGACCTACTCCACCAGGCACAGGACTAATAAAACTTGCCTTTTTACTAACATTTTCAAAATCCACATCTCCTATTAATTTATCATTAACCCTATTAATACCCACATCAACTATAACAACTCCATCTTTTATCATATCTTCTTTTAATAACTTTGGACAACCTGCAGCCATAATGATAATATCAGCATTCTTTGTATAAAGACTTAAATCCCTTGTTTTAATATGACAAATACTAACACTTGCATTTGCATTTAAAAGCAGTGTTGCCATAGGGCGACCTACTATATTTGAAGCACCTACTACTACTACATCTTTTCCTTCTAAGCTTATATCATAAGCCTTTAAAAGCTTCATTACACCAAGAGGGGTACAAGGCAAAAATCCACTTTCAATTCCTAAATTTAAATAACCAACATTTATAGGATGAAAGCCATCTACATCCTTTGAACTAGCTATGCTTTCAAGTATTAAATTCTTATTTATATGGCTAGGAAGTGGTAGTTGTACTAAAATTCCATGAACGCTATCATCATAATTTAAAGTGTTAATTAAGGCTAAAAGCTCTCTTTGAGTTGTCTTTTCATCAAGTTTATAAACTAAGGACTTTATATCACAAAACTCACATGCCTTAGCCTTTGCATTTACATAGGTATGACTAGCACTATCATTGCCTACTAAAATCACAGCCAAACATGGCTCAACGCCCTTTTCTTTACAAGCCTTGCTTTGAATTTTTAAATCTTCTTTTATCTTAGTGCTTAAGGTTTTACCATCAAGTAGAGTCATTAATTTTCCTTTTTTTAATCACTTTTTTAAAGTAAAAATTGTATCATACTAAAACTATATTAACAAGGTGAAATTTTGAAATTTTTATTAATCATATCTTTTGTAATATCTTGTCTTTTTGCAGAAGATTTTATAACTATGAAAGAATACGCTAAAATGCTTTATGAAAATCCAAGAGGTATAGGTTGCAAAAACTGCCACGGAGAAAGAGGGGAGGGTAAAATTTTAGCCTATTACACAAATAAAGGCATTAAAACGCCATATCTTATACCAAGCATACAGGGGCTAAATTTTGAAGACTTTAAAAAATCTTTAATGCAAATTAAAAGCGTAAAATCCATTATGCCAAATTATTCATTAACTGATAATGAGATAATTGCCTTGTATAATTATATAAACCAAGATAAGGAGCAAAAAAATGAAAAATAAAAAGGCCTTTGAAAAGGCGTGTAAATATATAGCAGGTGGCGTAAATTCGCCAGTTCGTGCCTTTAAAAGCGTAAATTCTAATCCACCATTTATACATAGTGGAAAAGGGGCTTTCATAAAGGATATTGAAGGAAATACCTATGTAGATTTTGTGCAAAGCTGGGGACCCTTACTTTTTGGACATTGTGATAAGGATATTAACAATGCGTGTTTAAAGGCCTTAAATAGAGGTACTAGCTTTGGAGCACCTACCTTGCTTGAAACAAGTTTAGCAAAGCTTGTTTTAAAAGACTTTCCTCATCTTGATAAAATTCGCTTTGTAAATAGTGGCACAGAAGCTACTATGAGTGCTATTCGATTAGCTAGGGCATTTACAAAAAGGGATAAAATTTTAAAATTTGAAGGTTGTTATCATGGACATAGTGATAGCTTATTAGTAAGTGCTGGAAGTGGTGCAGCTACCTTTAATACCCCTAGTTCTTTAGGCGTTTTAGAAGATTTTGCAAAACATACCCTAGTAGCAACTTATAATGATATAAATAGCGTTAAAGAATGCTTTGATAAGCATAAAGATATAGCTTGTGTGATTATAGAACCTATCGCTGGTAATATGGGCTTAGTACCTGGCAAAATTGAATTTTTGCAAGAATTAACTAAAATTTGTAAAGAAAATGAAACGCTTTTAATCTTTGATGAAGTTATGAGTGGCTTTAGAGCGTCTTTTTTAGGAAGTTACGGCATAAATCATATACAAGCTGATATAGTAACCTTTGGCAAGGTAATAGGAGGAGGTTTATCTGCTGCTGCCTTTGCAGCGAGAAATGAGATAATGACACTTTTAAGCCCTCAAGGTGGAGTTTATCAAGCAGGTACGCTAAGTGGCAATCCCTTAGCCATGGCAGCAGGTCTAGTTAGTGTTAAAAAGGCAAAATATACCCCAAATCTTTATGAAAAATTAGCAAAACTTTCAAAAAGGCTTACAAAGGGCTTACAAAAAATAGCAAATGAAAAAGGTGTTCCTTTTCAAACTTGCTTTGTAGGGTCTATGTTTGGGTATTTTTTCACCGATAAAAGGGTACAAAATTACCAAGATGCCCTAAGTTCAGATACTAAGCTTTTTGCTAAATTTCATAAAAATATGCTTAAACATGGAATTTATCTAGCACCTTCTCAATTTGAAACAGGCTTTATTTGTGCTTGTATGAATGAAAAAATCATAGATAAAGCCCTTGATAGTGCCTTTATAAGCTTTAAGAATCTCTAAAATGAAAAAATACGATAACAAAAGGCAAGAAATAGTACAAAAAAGCATACAAGCAGCCGATGGATTAAGCCTTGGAATTTCCATTGTTGTAGCCATTTTTTTAGGCATGGGCATAGGGCTTTTATTAAAAAACTATACGCCCTATCCTTGGCTTTTTTGGCTAGGCGTTATAATAGGCATATTAGCAGCCTTTTTAAATATCTTTAAAGCCTATCAAGGACAGGTTAAAAGCTATCAAGAATTTAAAGAAAGAGATGAATTGATAGCTAAAAAATTAAAAGAAAAAAAATAAATGCAAAAAAAACTTGCCTTTTGTGTTATTTTTTGCACCTTAAATTTAATATCCTTAATTGTATTTTGGCTTTTTAATAGCTTAAATTTATCCGTTTTTTTAAGCTTTGAAGTAGGAATTTTTAGCTTTTTATTAATTATAATTACTTCTTTTTTAAGCTATAAAAGACAAATTTTATTAAGGGCTAGTAAATTAAATTATGAAAATCCACCCTTAAATATAACTTTAAAAAAGTATAAAATTTTACCTGAAATTATTAACTTTAAAGCCTTTAATGCCGATTTAAAGCCAAATTTTAAGCAAAAAATACAATATTTTTCTTTGTATTTTTCCTTGCTAAAAATTTTGGCTTATGTGATTTTAGTCGCTGGATTTTTATACTTGCATCGCCATAATTTACTTTCAGTTTTAGGCTTTGTAAGTGGAATTTCAGTTTTGATTTTGTGTGTTTTCATCTTTGCTTTTTATGTAAAAAGTGCATTTAAATAAGGAAAAAGTATGATTAATACCAACACCATTAGTTCTCAAGTTGCTGCAAATGCTACAAAACCAGATAGCAAAGGCGAGATTAAAAGCGAGGTTAGGGAAAAATTACTTGATACTAAGGGTACCTTATCACAAACTCTTAAACAAAGCTTAATAAATAGCACCACAAATCTTTTACAAGAACAATTTAGCCCAACTCAAACCAATCAAAAATTACAAGAATTAGTAGATAAATTATTAAACCAAATTCAAACAAACAAAGACCATAACACCTCTATAATGAAACAAGCAAATACCTTAAATTTTGCCCCAAATTTTGCAAATGAGCTTAAACTTTTAAGTAGTGAGCTTGCAAAAAGTGATGTATTTAGCAAACTTTTAGATAAGATAAATGAAATTTTAAAACCAGCCAGCGAAATAAAATCAAACAATCTAGCCCCACTTTTTAAAAATTCAGGGGTATTTTTTGAAACCAAGCTTAAAAACGCATTAAACGAAGAAATGCTTCCTAAAAGCTTTTATAGCCTTATAAATTCAGCAAAATCGCTAAGTAGCGAGAAAATTTTATCTGAAATTTGGATGCTTGAAACGCAAAATTTAAGCACTAAAGATAGCCTTAAAGAACTTCAAAATATCATAAATAATAATCAAGTAGAAAATAAGCAAGTATTACAAGCTAGTAATTACAAGATTCTTTTAGACCTTTCTTCTAAGTTAGAAAATTTTAGAAATTATATAAATAAAAATCCTATGGGAGCCGAGGGCAAGGTAAATCAAATAGCAAACTTTATTTTAAAGACCTTAAACATTATAAAAAGTGATTTTTTTGCTACTCTTGCAAAGCCAGAAAATTTAAATTTAATGCACAATACAAATAGCTTAAATCAAGCAGCACAAGGATTTGAGCGTCTTGAAACAACATTAAAAAATATACTAAATAACACGCAAAATTCTCAAACTCAAAGTACGCAAGGTACAACTCAAAATCCAAATTTGCAAAACTTGCAAAATACAACAAATCCACAAAACACACCAAATTTAAATAATCAAAATACCCAGCCAAATTTGCAAGGAGTGCAACAAAATCAAGTCCAACAAACAACGCAAAATCAGCCAAATATACAAAATCAAAATAACGCTCAAGTAAATTCGCAAAATCAACAAACACAAAATCAACAAACAGCCCAAGCAAATTCTCAAGAAATGCAACAAAATCAAGCTAATCAAAATCAGCAAGTAAATACGCAAAACCAAACTCCAAATTCACAAGGGGTACAAAATCAAGCCCAACAAACAACACAAAATCAGCCAAATTTGCAAAATCAAAATAACCCAACTCAAAATAACGCCCAGGCACAAAGTCAACAAGGAGCACAAAATCCACCAAATTCCCAAGGAGTACAACAAAATCAAGCTAATCAAAATCAGCAAGTAAATACACAAAATCAACAAAACCAAGCCCAACAAACAACACAAAATCAGCCAAATTTGCAAAATCAAAATAACTCAACTCAAAATAACGCCCAGGCACAAAGTCAACAAGGAGCACAAAATCCACCAAATTCCCAAGGAGTACAACAAAATCAAGCTAATCAAAATACAACACAACAGACAAATAATCAAAACCCAAATTTACAAAATAATCAAAATACGCAAGGGGTACAAACTCAACAAAACCAACCAAATCAACAAACAACGCAAAATCAGCCAAATATACAAAATCAAAATAACCAAACTCAAAATAACGCCCAAGTAAATTCACAAAATCAACAAGCACAAAATCAACAAAATACACAACAAACCACACAAATTCCGATAAATTCAGCCCAAGCTAAGCAAAATCAAGCAGCCCAGGTTAATCAGGCCTTGCACAATGCCTTAAAAGGAGTTGATATTGTAAAAACGCATGTTGCAAAGAATTTAGCCTTTAAAACGGAGGCTGGCGAACTTAGCAAGGTAGAAAATTTAAGCAAGGATTTAGCAAATCTTTCAAGGCGAATTAATGAAAGTTTAAAGCAGCTTGAACCACAAAGTCAGGCGGCCAAGACAAATTTAAGCGAGTTAAGAATTTTAAATAATAAGCTTAATATTTCTTTAAAAGATTTATCAAATATAGGGGTTAAAACCCAACAAGACATAGCAAATGAGATAAAAAACGATGTAAAATCCACGCTTTTACAAATTTCAAATTTAGCTAAAAATGAGGGCGATGAGGCAGTTTATAATGCTTCAAATAGGCTTTTAGCACAAATTGAAAATAACCAACTTTTATCTCTTGCAAATGATACTATAAATACTTATTTGCCTTTCTTTTGGGAGGATTTAAATGATTCTAAGGTGGTATTTAGAAGAGGTAAGAAGGATAAATTTTTTGCACAAATTAAGCTTGAATTTGCACACCTTGGCGAACTTGAAGTACTGGTTTGTTTAAATAATGAAAAATATATTGATATTAATATAATGGCTGAAAATGTGGAATTTCGTAAAACTATTTATGAACATGCACACGAGTTAAAACGCAGTATTAACAAGGCTGGGCTTTTAAGTTCAAATTTCTTTATAGGAGATATAATAAGGTCAAAATTTGATACAAAGAATTTAAGAAATTATGATTTACAAATGGGAATGGATAAAAAGGTATGAGTCAAAAGTCCATAAAAAAGGCAGTTGCCCTTGGCTATCAAAAAGAATTACATAACGCCCCAAAGGTTTTAGCTAGTGGAAAAGGAGAAAGTGCAGCTAAGATTATATCCCTTGCAAAAGAACATGGAGTGCCTATAAAAGAAGATGAGGACTTGGTTGAGATACTTAGTAAACTTGATTTGGGTGATGAAATTCCACCAAATATGTATAAGGCAGTAGCAGAGGTCTTTGCCTTTATTTATCAAATGGCAAATAAAACACCTAAAAAATAATTTATTTATGTTACAATTTTTTAAAAAGGATAAAAAATGAAAATTATTAAATTTAGTGCTATATTAATAGCTGTGTTATTTATGAGTGGTTTTGATTTAAAATCTGTCTTAAATAAAAATAGTACCTCTTCTAGCAGTACTTCTACAAGTTCGGATATTACAGATTCTACAAGTGCTTTAAATTATATAAAACAATTTATCAATGATAAAAAGCCCTCAGAAGATGAATGCAATGTGATAATAAAGATAAATGATTTAAATTTATTACCTGATGAAGAAAAAAATAGCTTATACTATAAGGCCTTATTATTGTATTGTAAAAATAGCACGACAAATTAAAAATTTTTAAAAGCTTTTTTAATATTTATGCATTGTATATATATATTTTAAAAGCTTTCTATAAAACCTAAAAATTCCCTTGTGAATTTATAAATTTTGCTTGTTTTTATTTTTTAAAATATTAATACCCCTATTTTCATTAAGATTAATGATATAAAAAAATTAAAATCTATTTGAAATTTATTAAAAATCCTAAAAAACCTTAAAGGCTTAAAGCCTTTAAAGTGATAGTTCAAAAGAATGCAAAAGCAAATCTTTAAATTTATCTAACTCATCAAGTTGCTCCCAAGGGTAATCCTTTTGACCAACCTGACCCCTAGCTGCTACATTTGCATATAAAAAATGCGTTTTAGAAGGCTTGTCAAGGGCAAATTTTTGAGTTATCCACTTTGGGGTAAGAGGATAGTTTTTAGTGATAAATTCGCTTAAAATATTATCATCAAGCTTTGAATTTGTACCCATGCAATCAACGCTAATTGATATAGGCTTAGCAACCCCTATAGCATAGCTTAATTGAACCACACATTTTTTAGCCAAATTTGCAGCCACTATATGCTTAGCAAGCCACCTAGCTACATAAAGTCCACTTCTATCTACCTTTGTATAATCTTTGCTAGATTGCGCACCACCTCCAATTGGGGCATATCCTCCAAAACTATCAACTATAAGTTTTCTTCCTGTTAAACCACTATCATGTAAGGATGAGTGACTTACATATTTACCTGTTGGATTTATTAAGATTTTTGTTTTATCGGGATTGAAAAGTTCTTTTGGTAAATTACTTTCTAAAATAAGCTTAGTAATAAGTTTTCTAACCTCTTCTATACTCATACTTTCAACGCAAGGTGCAGATACTACTATGGTATGAATGTGCTTAGGATTACATTCTTCGAAATTTTTCTTATCTTCATAATCAATAGTAACTTGAGTTTTTATATCTACGCCAAGTTCGTTTGGGTGAGCCTTTGCATACTCATAGACCTTATTACAAATCATTCTAGCATAATAAATTGCTGCTGGCATAAATTCAGGGGCCTCGCAACTTGCAAAACCAAACATAATGCCTTGGTCTCCTGCACCAATCTCACCACTTTCTTGGTCTACCCCTTGATTAATCTCAGGGCTTTGTTCATTTATGAAAAGCAATACCTCTATGTCATCTGGGTGCAAGCATTGTTCTTTGCTAAAAGCACTTTTACCATCATAGCCTATTTTTTCTAAGGCACCTTTTACCAAATTTTCATAATCTGCACGAGAAAGTTTATGCTTTGACTTAATCTCGCCTCCAATTACTACTTTATTTCCTGCGACAAAGATTTCGCTCGCCACTCTTGAGTCTTTGTCATTGCTCAAAAGTATATCCACTATTGTATCAGCGATTATATCTGCACACTTATCAGGGTGTCCAGGACTTACAACTTCGGAAGTGAATAGATACATTTTTTTCCTTTCGGATTGAATTAGTCTAAAAAAGACGGCATATTCTAGCAAAAAAATGTAATGATTTAAGACTTAATTTTTAACTTCATAGCAATTTTTAACCTTAATTTGATAAAATAAAAACTCAAAGAATATAAGGACAAAAATGAGGCATCTTATAACTACAAAAGACCTTGAAGTAGATGAAATTTTAGAACTTTTCGAAGATGCTAAGGAATTTTTAGATGAAAAGGCTAGAACTTTACTTAGTAAAAAAAGTGTGACAACTATATTTTTTGAAAACTCAACTAGGACTCTTTCTTCATTTGAAAGTGCGGCTCGCCGCCTTGGTGCTAGTGTTTTAAGACTTGATGTTTCAAGAAGTAGTTCAAGTAAGGGAGAAACGCTTTTTGATACGGCTGCAAATTTGGATGCAATGAGCCCTGATGCTATTGTGATAAGACATAGTAATTCAGGCGTTCCTCATATCCTGGCAAAGCATATTCATTGTCCTATTTTAAATGGAGGCGATGGAAAACATGCGCATCCTACCCAGGCCTTGCTTGATTTATTTACCATTTTTACGCATTTTAAAGGCAAGGTTAAGAATAAACACATTTTAATAATAGGAGATATAAAAAATTCAAGGGTGGCTTCTTCAAATATAGAACTTCTAACTCGTTTTGGTTTAAATATAACCCTTGTTGCCCCTCCTCATTTTATGCCAAAATCGCCTTTAAATAAGGCTTATAAGCTTGATGAAAAATTAATTAAAAGTGCAGATATTATTATGAACTTAAGAACTCAAACTGAAAGACATAATAAAAGCATTTATGCCTCCTTAAAAGATTATGCAAATGATTTTTGTCTAAATTTAAGACTTTTAGACAAACACAAAGTAATCATACTTCACCCAGGTCCTGTAAATAGGAATATTGATATAAGCGATGAAGTTTTAAATGATAATAGAAGCTTTGTTTTAAAGCAGGTTAAAAACGGCGTTGCCATTAGAATGGCTGTATTGAAAAAACTTATTTTAGAAAGGTAGAAAATGTTAGAATGGGATTTAAGCGTTTTATTTAAGGATGAAAACGACTTGCTTGATTATACACAAGATACTATTTCAAAATCACTAGCCTTTAAAGAAAATGAAGGTAAGTTAAAAAATCTTAGTAATGATGAATTTTTAAACGTTTTATTAGAATTTGAAAAATTAAATCTTGCTTTAAATAAAATTATGACCTATGCTTATTTAGTATTTGCAAAGGATACTAGTAAGGGTGTGTTTTTAGCTAAATTTGAAGAAGAAAGTAAGAAGATTGAAGAAAATTTATTATTTTTTGAGCTTGAATTTTGTGCTTTAAGTGATAAAAAAAGCAAGGAAATTATAAGCTTTATTAATGATTATAGTCATTGTGAAACAAATTATGGCTATTATTTAGAAACTTTGATAAAACAAAAAAAATACATGCTTAGCAAAAAAGAAGAAAGGATTATGCTTCATCTTTCAAATAGTGGGGCAAATGCCTTTTCTCGCCTTTTTGATGAAAGCATGGCAAGACTTAGGATAAATTTTAATGGTAAAAAATTAAGCGAAGAAGAAATTTTAAGTAAGCTTTATAGTGCTAAAAGAAGTGATAGAAAAAAGGCTGCAAAGGCCTTTAGTAAGGTTTTAAGAAAAAATGCCCATTTGCTAAGCTTTATTTTAAATACCATTAAAACAGAGCTTCGTACAAAATGCCATTTAAGGGGCTATGAAAGTGCTGAAACCCCGAGGCATTTAAGCAATCAAATTTCACAAAAAAGCGTTGATTCTTTAATAAACATAGTAGAAAAAAATTTTGACATAGTAGATACCTTTTATAAAAGAAAAAAACAAATTTTAGGACTTGCAAAGCTTAAGGATTATGATAGATATGCCCCTATTGGAAAAGAAAGTAAGTTTGATTTTAAAAAGAGCAAGGATATAGTTTTAAAAGCCTTTGATGCCTTTTCGCCTAAATTTAAAGAAATAGCCAAAAGTGCCTTTGATGAAGGCTGGATAGATGTATATCCTGCTTTAAATAAGCAGGGGGGTGCTTTTTCTCATTCTAGTGTGCCTGATACCCACCCTTTTATACTATTAAATTACACAAATACAAGAAGAGATTTATTTACCCTAGCACATGAATTAGGTCATAGCATACACCAAAAACTTAGCTATAAGGTTAGTTTTTTAAATCAAAATACCCCTTTAACTACAGCTGAAACTGCCTCTGTTTTTGCTGAAATGCTTGTTTTTGATTATGTAAAAACAAGGCTTAAAAAAAATGAGTTAATCGCCCTTTATGCTGCTAAGCTTGAAGATATCTTTGCTACCTTGTATAGACAGATAAATTTTACCACCTTTGAAAGAAGAATTCATGCAAGTGAAAATAATCTAAGTATAGAAGAATTAAGTAAAATTTGGATGGAAGAATCGCAAAAAATGTTTAAAGAAAGCGTTCATTTAAGCGATGATTACGCACTTTGGTTTGCTTATATACCTCATTTCATACACTCTCCTTTTTACTGCTATGCTTATGCTTATGCCCAACTTTTAGTACTAGCACTTTATGGGCTTTATAAGAGTGGAAAATGTGACAATTTTAGCAATTTATATATAAATTTACTTGAAAGTGGAGGTTCTAAAAGTCCAAAAGAACTTATTTCAAGCTTTGGTTTTGATATAGATGATGATGAATTTTGGCAAATAGGCATTGAGGAAGTAAAAAAAATACTTAATGAATTTTTAGTTTTAAAACAAGGATAAAACATGCTAGATAAATTTTTAGCCGATAATAAATTTGTGGCTTTAATGACAAGTCATTGTTATGATGTTATTAAAATGCTAACTAATGGAGGTATTGAATTTAACATAGTTGTACATACCAAATTTGTAAATTTTAACCCACCTTTACCTGAAGAATTTGGTATACAAAATCACGCCCTTAGCGTGTTTGCCCTTGCAGGTTATACCTTTGAGTCAATCTCTCTTGAAAAAGATAAACTCTTTTTTGAGGCAGGTTTTGGACCTGATGATTATGAAACCCTAGTTAGTTTAAATTTAGCAGCTATTAATCAAATTCAAGTTGAAAATAGTGTTATTTTTGTAAATTTTAGCCTTTATAAGGGCGAGTGTGATAAAAAGCATTTAACGCAAAATTCAAAAAAACTTTTTTTAAATAATCCAAACAATAAGAATTTGAAAAAATGACAACACTTTTTGATAGCTTAAATGAAAGCCAAAAACAAGCAGCAAGTCATATTGATGGCCCTTTATTAATCTTAGCAGGGGCTGGTAGTGGTAAAACTAAAACTATAACTACAAGACTGGCTTATTTGATAAAAGAAGTAGGCATTGCCCCACAAAATACCCTAACCCTAACCTTTACAAATAAAGCAGCTAGTGTTATGAGACAAAGGGCTTTAAATATGATAGAAAGAAGTGATATAAACCCCTTGCTTTGTACCTTTCATAAATTTGGCCTTTTGTTTTTAAGGGCTCACATACATAGGCTAAATAGATTAAGTGATTTTTCTGTACAAGATAGCGATGATGTAAAGGGCATTTTAAAAAGAGAAATTATAGAAGATGAATTTGATAAAAAGATAGTAAATAAATTTATAAATGCTATTTCACGGCTTAAAAATCAAGCTATAAGTGCTTTGGAATTCAAAAATAATATTGAAAAATACGAGAATTTTTTCTGTGAAGATTATGATTTTACAGAAAAGAATTTTAAAAATTTAATTACATATTATGAAAAATACACAAAATATTTATTAAAATATAATTTTGTTGACTTTGATGACTTGCTTTTACTTACTAATGAAATTTTAGAACAAGATGATAGATTTAGACAATTTCAAAGTTCTTTTTATCAATATATAACGGTTGATGAGTACCAAGATACAAATTTTTTACAACATAAAATTTTAAATAATTTATGCCTTAGCCATGATAATCTTTGCGTTGTGGGAGATGATGACCAAAGTATTTATTCTTGGAGAGGTGCTAAGATAGAAAATATCTTAAATTTTGAAAAAGAATTTGAAAATGTAAAAAGAATAACCCTAGAACAAAATTATCGTTCAGTTGGCGTTATCTTAGATGCTGCAAATGAACTTATAAGAAATAATCAAAAAAGATTAGGTAAAAATTTAATATGTACTCAAGAAGTAGGAGAAGAGATTAGAGTATATGAAAGTGCTGATGAAAGGGTAGAAGGTGAACAATTAAGCTCAAATATTAAAAATCTTTTAAACAAAGGCGTAAAGGCTGGTGAAATAGCTGTTTTATTTCGCATAAACGCACTTTCAAGGAATATAGAAAAAAGCCTTTTAGAAAAACAAATTCCTTATAAATTATTAAGTGGTATAAAATTCTATGAAAGGCAAGAGATTAAGGATATCATCGCTTATTTAAGATTGATTGTAAATTTAGATGATGATTATTCTTTTAAAAGAATCATTAATCGCCCTTTAAGAGGTTTTGGACAAACTTCCTTAAATATGCTTGAATTAAAGGCCTTTGAACATAATCAACCCTTATTTAAAAGCCTTGTTAATCTCTCAAATACTGGCTATTTTAGCGTTAAAACAGACAATCAAATAAAAAATTTCATAGAGGGTATAAAATTTTTAAGGGGTTGCAAAAATTGCTTAGAAATATTTGAAAATTTTGAAGAAAAAATAGGACTTAGGGCATATTATAAAGAACATTTAAACGATGAGGATAGGCTTGAAAATATAGATTCTTTTTATTCTGATTTAAAAGAACAATCCAAAGAAGGGCTTAATTTAATTGAAATATTAAATAATATCTCCTTACTAAGCGACCAAGATAACATGGAAGAAAAAGAAGATAATGTTTATTTAATGAGTATTCACGCTAGTAAGGGTTTAGAATTTGATTATGTTTTTATAGTTGGGCTTGAAGAAGGAATTTTTCCAATTAGTACTTTGTCTAGTGACATGGAAGAAGAAAGAAGACTAGCATATGTAGCCATTACTAGGGCAAGAAAACAGCTTAATTTTCACTACTCAAAAAAGAGAATACGCAATGGGCGTATAGAATTTGACCTTAAAAAAAGTCGTTTCTTAAAAGAAAGTAAGATTATAAAAGAAGAAGCTCAAAAGCAAGAAGATATAGAATTTAAAGATAAACAAGATAAAAGCGATGATTTTAAAAAGAATGATTTAGTTAGACATAAAATTTTTGGCGTTGGAAAAGTTATTTCAGTAACCGAACATAAAAAAAATGAAATTTTTGTAAGCGTAAATTTTAGCGGTAAGACTAGAATTCTTTTATCTACTTTTTTAGCTAAAATCAATGAATAAACTCTTCGTTGCAAAAAAACCTATAAATTTAAGCTCAAACGCCTTTTTAACGCAACTTAAAAAAAAGTACAAGGTAAAAAAGGCTGGGTATTCTGGCACTCTTGACCCCTTTGCAAAAGGCGTTTTAATAGTAGCCTTTGGCAAATTTAGCAAACTTTTTCGCTTTTTAGATAAAAATAAAAAAATATATAAGGCTACAATATGGCTAGGGCTTAAATCAAAAAGCCTTGATACGCACAATATAGAAAAATTAAATCTTTTAAAGCCCTTTGATTTACATTTTTTAGAAGATATTAAAAATTCCTTACTTGGAGAACTTAACTTTATCCCTCCAAAATTTAGTGCTAAAAAGATTAATGGCATAAGGGCTTATGAACTTGCAAAAAGGGACTTAAAGATAGAATTAAAAACTTGTAAAATGCAGGTTTTTTCATGCGATATAGTAAGTTATAATCACCCCTTTTTAAATATCAAAATAATTTTAAGCGAGGGAGGGTATGTTCGTTCTTGGTGTGAGTTATTTGCTAAAAAATTAGGCATTAATGCAAGTTTAAGTTCACTTGAAAGAATAGCAGAAGGCAATTTTATCTATGAAAATGAAAAAAGCTTAAATGCCTTAAAGACCTTAAATTTAAGACCAAATTTTATTGATAACTTAGATAAATTAAAATTTGGGGCAAAATTAAATAAAGATGAGTTAAAAGTGCAAGAAAATGGAATTTATTATATAGAAAATAAAGAAAATTTCAGCATTATAGAACTTAAAGACGAAAAGGTTTCTTACCTTTTAAATAATATACCAAAGGAATAAAAAATGTTAAAATTTAAATATATCTTATGGCTTAGCGTACTTTCTTTGCCACTTGCCTTGTATTATTCTAGCTTTTTTGCACCTTTAAAAAGTGAAAGTACTAACCTGACTTTAATCTTTTTTTATATAGCTTCTTTGGGGCATTTTTTCATATATTTTTTTATAATTTCTCTTTTAATTTTGCCCTTTCTTTTTATAAAAAATAAACTAAGTATCTTTTTTCAAATTTTAATTTTAAGCCTTGCCTTTGTGATTTTAGCCATAGATAGCCATTTATTTTCCTTGTACCGCTTTCATTTAAATTTAGCCATGCTTGATTTATTTTTTAATGGTGGGGACGTGATTGAGTTAAGTACTTCACTTAAAATTCGCTCTTTTATTGAAATTGCTTGTCTTATTTTATATGCCTTTTTTATTATTTACCTAGCTAAAATGCTTAATAAATTTAAGGTTAGATACTTCGTTTTAACTGCCCTTTTTTGCCTTATTTTTGCAAATTTAAATCATGCTTATTCAAATGCAAAAAATTTAATAAATACAACTGATTTTATAAATCGCTTACCACTTTTTAAGCCCTTGACTGCAAATAATATGATGCTTAGACTTGGCTTAATTAGCAAGGATGAACTGCATAATAATAAAATTTCTCTTTCAAAATCAAGCGTTTTTGATTATCCAAAAGAAGACTTAATCTTTGATGAAAATAAGAAAAAGCCCTTAAATATCTTATTAATCATTAATGACTCGCTTAGATTTGATATGTTAAATGAAACAAATATGCCACTAAGCTATGCTTTTTCAAAAAATGCCTTTGTTTTTAAAAATCATTATTCAAGTTCAAATTCTACAAGAGGTGGAATTTTTGGGCTTTTCTATGGGATAAGTCCAAATTACTGGCATGCTAGTTTAAATGCTGGTACCATTCCAGCCCTACTTCAAAGTGCTTATAAGAATGATTATAAGCTAGGCGTTTTTACCTCAGCAAGTCTTAATAAGCCTGAATTTTATAAAAATATCTTTAATCAAGAAAATAATCTAAGATTTGGTTCAAAGCCTAATCCTGCGTATTTAAGGGATGAAGAATGTATAAGTGATTTTAAGGAATTTTTGACAAATTTAAAGGATAATGAAAGATTTTTTTCTTTTATATTTTTTGATAATATACATGGCTTTTCCTTTCCACCAGATTTTAAAACGCCGTTTAATCCATACATTCCAAAACCTAATCAACTAAATTTAAAAAATGATGAAGAAAAAACTAAGTTTTTTAATCTTTATCAAAACGCTGTTTACTACGCTGATACAAATATAAATAAGCTTTTAGAACTTTTAAAAGAAAAAAACCTAGATAAAAATACTATAATTATAATTAGTTCAGACCATGGCGAGGAATTTGATGACAATAAAAAGGGCTTTTTTGGTCACAATGGCAATTTTACAGATACTCAAATTAAAATTCCACTCATTGTAAAACACCCCTTAAAGCAAGGACAAGAAATTGATACTTTAAGTACTGCTTATGATATACCAGTTACCTTAATGCAAGAAGTTTTTGGCGTCAAAAATGACCCTAAAACTTATAGCTTGGGGCAAAATTTATTTAATTTGACGCAAAGAGAGTATTTTATAGCTGGGTCTTACCTTGAAAATGCCATAATCGAAAAGGATAGAATCATTTTAATAAACAAGCTTGGCGTGCTATCTTTTAAGGATATAAATTATTCAAATCACGCAAATACTAAAAACAGACAAAATATCTTTAAGACCTTGCAGGATATGAATGAATTTTTAAAATAAAAGCTTTGTTAAATGAAATTGTGCTAAACTTTGCCAAAATATTTTGGAAAGTAAGCTATGTTGATTTTATCAAGAAAAGAAAATGAAAGCATACAAATAGGACGCGATATTGAAATAACTATCGTTCAAACAGGCAAAGGCTATGCTAAAATAGGCATTAAGGCCCCAAAATCCTTAGTTATTTTAAGAAAAGAATTAATAGCTCAAATTAAGGATGAAAATTTACACTCCGTACTTCATAAAAGCGATATCAAGCAATTAAAAGCATTAAGGGAAAAATTTCACAAAAATGAAAGCAAAAGCAAAGATTAATATCTTTTTAAAAATTTTAGGACTTGATAGTAGAAAGTACCATTTATTAAGCTCTCGCTTTGTTTTAATCAATGATTTATTTGATGAATTAATTTTAATTAATGATAAAAATAAAGAAGGCTTTGAGTTAATTAGCAATGTTAATTTTGATGATAATATTATCTTTAAGGCCTATGATTTATTAGCTAGTTTAGGGCATAAAGAAAGTTTAAAAGAATTTTTTAAAGATAAAAGCTTAAAGCTTATTAAAAATATCCCTCATTGTGCTGGTTTAGGAGGTGGAAGTAGTGATTGTGCAGCCTTTTTAATAATGATGAATGAAGAATTAAATTTAAAATACACAAAAGAAGATTTAATAACTTTAAGCATTAAACTAGGTAGTGATATAGCTTTTTTTATATCTGGCTTTAATAGTGCAAATGTAAGTGGTTGTGGGGAAATTTTAAAAGAATTTAATGATGAAAAGATAGATTTATCTCTTATAATGCCTAATATAAAATGCCAAACACAGGCTGTTTATAAGGAATTTGATAAAAAAAATATTGATTTTAGTGAAAATTTAAAAATAGCTAAAAAATTAGAACAAATTAATTCAAGAGAACTTTTATTAGAAAAAAATACCTTGCTAAATGATTTATTTAAACCCTGCGTTGATTTATATCCTAAAATGAAAAAGTACTTAGATGAAAATTTTTTTATGAGTGGTAGTGGAAGTACTATTTTTAAGGCTAAAAAATGAAAATTATTGCTAGAAATAAAAAGGGGCTTTTTGATTATTTTATAATAGAAAAATTTGAAGCTGGTATTGTTTTAAAGGGTAGCGAAGTGGTATCTTTAAGGGCAGGTAGGGCGAATTTAAAGGATTCTTTTGTAAGGATTATAAAATCAGAATTATTTTTACTAAATGCCCATATTTCTTGCTTAAATACAACTCACGCCTTTTATAAGCACCAAGAAAAAGGAGCCCGTAAACTTTTAATGCATAGAAAGCAAATCGATAAACTTTTTGGCAAGGTTAGCATGGAAGGCTTTACTTTAATAATCTTAGATTTATATTTTAATGATAAAAACAAGGTTAAAGCGACCTTAGCACTTGCAAAGGGTAAGAATTTACACGATAAAAGAGAAAGTTTAAAGAAAAAACAAGCTGATTTAGACGCAAAAATGGCTATGAAAAATTATAAAAATATCTAAATATTAAATCAAAAATGTTAAAATTTAATTTTTATTTTTAAAAAAAGGATAAATATGAAAAAACTTACAAGCTTATTGCTTGTTTTATGCTGTGCTTGTTATTTTTGCGCTTGTAGTGGTGAAGAGATAGTTAAAAATGATTTTATGTTTAAACACTATGAATTAAATGATAAAATCACACTTCAAAGCGTAAATGGTGGTTCTAAGACCTTAGTTAGAACGCAAAATGGTTTTGTGGTTGAAAATGAAGAAGATAAGATTGTATTAATTGATTTATTTGGTACCTTTTGTGCACCATGTAAAGAAGAAGCAAGCGAACTTACCAAGCTTTGGAGAAACAATAATAAAGATTTGTTAATAATAGGTCTAACTCATTTTGAAGATGTTAGTGATGAAATGGTGAAAAAATTTGCCGATGATTATAAGGCCTATTATTTTTTAAGTAATTCTAAGGATAATGATAAGATTATAGCCCAAATTTTATCAGACATTGATTATAAACACATGGAACAGTTGCCCTTTAAAATTATGCTTAAAAATGGAGTTTATCAGGATTTAAGCGATTATTATAATGAGAGTAAAATGGTTAAATTTTATCTTGGCAAGGTGCCTACAAGCTTAATGCAAGCTGATATACAAAGGATTAAGGAAAAGTAATGCCTAAAGAAAAAACACTTGAAGATATCGAACTTAAAGAACCAAAACTATACAAGGTTATATTAATAAATGATGATGTTACCACTATGGACTTTGTAGTTGAAATTTTAATGAATATTTTTGGACACGATATGGATAGTGCTAGTAAAATCATGCTTGATATACACAATAAGGGCAGTGGAATTTGTGGCATTTATAGCCAAGAAATAGCACTTTCTAAGCAAAAAAGGGTAAGAAGTGCTGCAAGACTTGCAAATTTTCCATTACAAAGCATAGTAGAAGAAGAATAATGAAATACGATGAAGAATTAAAAAGTTTTTTTGATAACGCAAAACATTTAAGCGTGATAAATCACCATGAATTTATAACTTGTGAACATGTACTTTTTGCGCTTTTAAAGTTAAGCAATAATTTTAAGGAAATTTTTAAAGAGTACGCAGATGGAGATTTTGAGCTTTTAGAAAGGGAACTTAGAGGCTATATAGCCGATAAAAACGAGATTTTAAAGGAAAAAAATACCACTCCTATAGTTTCTGTTGTACTTGATGAAATTTTAAATAATTTTAAAAAGAAAAATCCAAAAATAAATATTAAAATAGTTGATTTTTTAGAACAAATTTTAATTGATAAACGTTCGTATTCTAGCTATTTACTTCAAAAACATGGGCTAAACTTAGATAAGCTTTCATCCTTAAAAAATATGAATAATGTAGAAAATTTAAATCTTTACACTATAAATTTAACAACCCTTGCAAATAATGGTAAAATAGACCCATTAGTAGGAAGAAATTTCGAACTTGAAAGAATGATGCAAATTTTAGTTCGTAGAAAGAAAAATAATCCTATCTTAATAGGCGAGGCCGGGGTTGGAAAAACAGCTATTGTTGAGGGACTAGCCTTAAAGATTGCTAACAAAGAAGTGCCAAAAAATTTAGAAGATGCTCAAATTTATAGCCTTGATTTAGGTGCTTTATTATCGGGTACAAAGTATAGAGGTGACTTTGAAAAACGCATTAAAAGTGTTTTAAATGAACTTGAAAAAATGCCAAATGCTATTTTATTTATAGATGAAATTCATACCATTGTTGGGGCTGGAGCAGCCGGTGAAAATAATGCAGATTGTGCGAATTTATTAAAACCATCACTTAGCAATGGTAGCTTAAAATGTATAGGGGCTACTACCTTTTTAGAATATAAAAATACCTTTGATAAAAATAAGGCATTGAGTCGTAGATTTGCTAAGATAAATGTCGATGAACCAAGCGAAGAAGAATGTTTGCTTATATTAAAAGGCTTAAAAAGCAAATATGAAAGCTTTCATCATATAAAATTAAATGATGAAATTTTAAAGGCTTGCGTTGAATTAGCTAAGAAATTTTTCCATGATAAATTCTTGCCTGATAGTGCTATTGATTTAATCGACGAACTTGGGGCTTCCTTTGTTTTAAACGCAAAGAAAAAAAGAACGCCTAGCTTAAAGGATTTAGAAGATACACTAGCAAAAATGACTCATTCTCATAAAATTTTTGAACTTGATACAAATAAGGCCCTTTTAAATTTAAACTCAAATTTAAAAACAAAAATTTTTGGACAAGATGAAGTAATAGACGGACTTTGTGCAAGTTTAAAGCAAAGCTGGGCAGGGTTTAAGAATCAAAATTCACCAAAGGGTGTGTTTTTATTTACAGGTTCAAGTGGAGTTGGAAAAACTGAACTTTGTAAGCAGTTAGCCAATTTTTTAGGCTTAAATTTAGAACGTTTTGATATGAGTGAGTATGCAGAAAAGCATTCTTTAAGTAAGTTAATAGGCTCTCCAGCTGGATATGTAGGGTATGAAGAAGGTGGACTTTTAAGCAATGCTATAAGAAAAAATCCTTTTAGCGTAGTGCTTTTTGATGAGATAGAAAAGGCACACCCTGACCTTAGCAATACCTTTTTGCAAATTTTTGACAATGCAACTTTAACAGATAATAGTGGCTTAAAGGCTGATTTTAAAAATACCATTATAATAATGACTTCAAATTTAGGTTTAAAAGATAATAACGAACTTGGTTTTTTAAGCTCTACAAGTAAAAAAAACGATAGGGCTATAAAGGAATTTTTCGCACCTGAATTTATAAATAGAATAGATAAAATTTTACATTTTAATGACTTAGATGATGAAATTTTAGCAAAAATCGTTCAAAAAGAATTAGATGAAATTTCACAAAATTTAAAAATCGTAAGTCTTAGTGCTGATATGAAGGTAAAAATTCATTTAGCAAGACTAGCTTATAAAAAGGAATTTGGCGTTAGGCTTTTAAAACGCGTTATAAGCGAACAAATCGGCGAAAAATTAAGCGATGAAATTTTATTTGGTCGCTTGAAAAAAGGTGGTAAGGCTAAAATCAAGCTTGATAAAAATGAACAAATCTCAGTTGTATTCTAAATTATTAAACGCCCCGAGTGATGCCCCTGTTTTTTTAACCCCTAATTTAGATTGTGATTTTATAATAAATGCCTATGAATTTGGGCTTTTTCCTTGGACTAGTAAGCCTGTTACTTGGTGGTGTCCAAATCCACGTTGCGTTTTATTTCCAAATCAAATTCACATACAAAAAAGCATAAAAAAATTTTTAAACTGCTATGAATTCAGGCTTGATTATGATTTTTTAAGCCTTATTAAACTTTGTGCAAATAGGGAAAAAACTTGGATAGATAATGAATTTATAAAGACCTATAACACCCTTTTTAAAAAAGGAGTAGCACACAGCCTTGAACTTTATGAAAATGATAAATTAATAGGTGGAATTTATGGACTTATCATAGGTAAAATGTTTTTTGGAGAAAGCATGGTAAGCCTTAAAAAAAATATCTCAAAAATAGCTTTAATCGCACTTTGCAAACTATTAAAAGAATATGATTTTTTAATAGATTGTCAAGTTTATAATAAGCATTTAGAATTTATGGGTGCTAAAAATATAGACAGAACTGAGTTTTTAAAGCTTTTAGAAAATAAGATTAATTCTAAAAGTGGCTTTGATAATTTTAGAAATTTACAAACTCATTTACAAAATATTTAAAAAAATCTTTTTGTTTAAAATTCATTTAATAAATAATGATTATAATGTTTTTCAAAACTTTTAATGGAAAAATTAATGATTACTAAATTTAACCTAAAAATTAAGATTATGCTACTTGCTACTGCTCCTTTATTTGCTATATTTTTTTTTCTTGCAAATGAACTTAATAAAACCTATTTTTTACTAGATGATAACGATAAATTACAAAATCAAATTTTAATCTCTGAAAAATTCTCAGCCCTTATACACGAAATGCAAAAAGAAAGGGGAATGAGTATAGGCTTTTTATCAAGCAATAAAGAACGTTTTGCAAACGAGTTAAAAGCCCAAAGACTAAAAAGTGATAAAAAATATAATCAATTGTTGCTTTTCATTGAAAAAATGAAAAATGTTAATGTAAATTATATATATTTAATACACCAAGGGATTGAAAATTTAAAACTTATTACAAAGATTAGAAGCAATGTTGATAATGGTTTAAAAAGTGAAAATTTAATCAATGAAATTCTAAATTATTATTCAAACACCATACAAGATTTGCTTGATAACTCCCTAAATGCAAATAAATTGATAAATAATGCTAATATTGCTAGAAAAAGTCTATCTTATACTTATTTTTTATATGCAAAGGAAAAAACAGGGATAGAAAGGGCCTTTGTAAATGATATTTTTATCACTAATAAAGCCCTTTCTAACAACGCTTACACCAAATTTTTAACCCTTGTATCCCAGCAAGAAATTTATATAAACTTATTTAAATCGCTAGGGTCCTTAACTAACATAGATATTTATAATGAAATAAGCCAAAATCAAATTTTTGAAGAAGTTCAAAACATGAGAAGTACTATATATGCAAAGCATAACTTAGGGGAATATAATGTAAATGTAATTACTTGGTTTGATACTATTACCAAAAAGATTGATTTATTAAAAGATATAGAAAACGAGCTTGTAAATGAGCTTAAAGAAGAGATAAATCAAATAATCTTAAAGCTAAAATCATATTTTATAATACTCATCATTATAGAAGTACTTTGCGTTAGTTTTCTTATAATCTTATGTATTTTTTTAGCAAAAAGCATTAAAAAACGATAAATTTTGTAACAATTTATAAATTATTGTGTAAAATGGTAATACCCAGTCAAATTTAAAGCAAAATCAAATAATAAGCTATTTATAATATCTTTAAACAAAAGTTAAAAAAGCATTAAATGCCTAAAATATCGATCTTTAAAGCCCTTGTAAAAATATAAAAATTTATAATTTAAACAAAAAAAATTTAACAAATAAATCATTTTTCAAAAAAATCTACTAAAATTTTTATGCTTAAATTGCTTATTTTTTAAGCTTTTCATTAGTTTTAGTCCCATCCCTTGCCCTACTTTTTTCTTAATATACGAACTTAGCAGAACTCATAGCTTAGTAAAGCAAAATATACAACTACAAAATCAAATTTTTATATCAAAAAGAATATCTAGTTAGTGCATGAAATGCAAAAAGAAAGAGATATGAGTGCTGGTTTTTATCTAGCAAGGGAAAGGCCTTTGCAAATGAATTAGTTAATCAACGCAAATTAACAGATGAAAAGCATAAAAATTTACTTGATTTTATCAAAAATACCACTGATGTTAATGAACTTTATTTAGGATATTTAAAAAATGGTATAGAAGAATTACAAAAACTTTCTACTACTAGAAAAAACGCCGATGAGTCTATTAACTCAACCCCATTAACAGGTCAAACCGTGAATTATTATACAAACACCATTGACGTACTTTTAGGTGGTAGTTTAATACAATTAAATTAATTGATAATATTAATATAACCACACAAACCCTAGCTTATGTCAATTTTTTATATGCAAAAGAAAGAGCAGGTCTTGAAAGGGCCACTGCAAATGCTATCTTTGTTACAAGCATGCCAACACAAATTGCAGCTTATAATAAATTTTTAAGTCTAATAACCGAACAAGAAGCCTTTGTAAAGCTTTTTAAAAATTTTGCAAATAAAGATGATATAGCCTTTTATGATAATGCTATTAATGATAAAAGTTTTAACGAAGTACAAAAAATGAGAGATATCTTAATAGCAAAGTACACTCAAGGAGAATACGGCGTACCTGCTAAAACTTGGTTTGATACCATTACTCAAAAGATTGATGTCTTAAAAATGTGTAAGATAAGATTGTAAGTGGGGTAAATTTAAATATTGCAAAATTATTTCTGATTTAAAATCGTATTTTTTAATATTAATTATACTTGAAGCAGTGATAATCTTAGTAACCCTTGTTTTATCCATTGCTATAATTAAAAATATGTTAGGTAATCTAAGAAATATCACAAAAAAGATTGATTTTATCATATCTAATAAAATTTTAACAGAAAAAATAGATGTTAGAAGTCACGATGATATAAGGTTTATCACAAAGCCTATTAATACCTTTATAGATTATACAAGAAATATCATTTCACAAACTTCTAAGCAAACTAGTGAAAATCTTAAAATTTCAGATTCTTTTATGAATATTTCTAAAAATCTTAGCGACAATACTAGCATTAGTGATAAAAATAAAAATTTAGGTGAGCTTAATCAAAAAGCAGTTCAAACTAACGTTAATCACTCACAACAGACAAAAGCACATCTTGAAATGGTAATAAGCGATTCTAAAATAACAGAACAAATCATAGATAGCATTTATGATAATATCCAAGATAGTACAAGAAATCACTAATAATTTTAATATCTTAAACAACAAAGCAAGAGAAATTTTAGATATATTAAAGATTATTACTGACATTGCAGACCAAACAAATTTACTGGCCCTTAATGTAGCCATTGAAATAGCTAGGGCTGGAGAACATGGACGTGGTTTTTCCGTGGTGGCCGATGAAGTTCGCTCCTTAGCCGAAAGAACTCAACAATCAATAACCCAAACTGATGCAATAGTAAAAAAACTTTTAAAGTCAATTGATGACATAAGTACCCAAATGCAAGAAAACTCAAAAAACTAGAAGAGAACTTGCAGATCAGTCAATCACCATGAAATATGATATGAAAAAACTTGCTGAAACTATAAATAAGGTCATTTCTACCCCGCTTGAAGATATAAAATAAATGAATATTATCCATAAAAATACTAGTTCAAGCCTTCAAAATAATGGCTTTATAGTAGATTGTGTTAGAGAACTTGCACAAATTGACAAGCAAATACAATCATATTCAAATGAGTTAAACAATCAAGCCATTAAACTCAATGAAAGCTTGAATAAATTTAAATTTAAATAATACCTCGCCACTTTGGTGAGATTAAATTTCTTTATTAGTCATATTTTTATATTTAAAAAAATGTGAAGTGAGTGGTACAATAATATGCTTAAAAAATATACTAATATAATAGATTTAAGCGAAATTTTAAAACTCACTTTCGCCAACAAATCAAAGAACACAATATCACAAATATATTTTAGATTGAGTTTAATTATAAAAATTTTCTAGCTTGATTAATTCTTCTTTTTTAAAACCAGCCCTTAATCTTGCGTGAATATTTAGCTTTTTTCCAGCTAAACAAAATTGATTAAAGTCCTTGCAAATGCTTAAAAAGTCCATATCTTTTTTAGCAAATTCCCACCAGATATTGCCCTTTTTAACATGCTTTATCTCATCTTCTAAAATGATTTTCAGAACTTCTTCTATATAACTTTTTATAGGATTATTAGAATGTTGAATTTTAGCTATTACAAAAGGATTTGCATCAAGTCCTTTTGCCTCTAAGCCCTTATGTACCACGCCCATACGAAGTGCTAAATTATCTTTTGTTAAATTCATGGCCTCATATAAATTATTATGCACAGCAAAACTTGAATACTCAAAACCAAGCTCATTTAAGGCCCTTACTAAAAGCTTAAAATGCTTAATCTCTTCGTCTGCTACTTCTAGCCAGTCCTTGTAAAATTGCATAGGCAAATCCTTAAAACGATACAAGGCATCAAGGGCTAAATTTATAGCACAAAATTCAATATGAGCAACAGAGTGTATAATCTTAGCCAAGGCCGTATTGCTATTTGTAGATTTTGGTCTTCTTATGCGAGTTGGGTGCAGTACCTTTAAATTCGTATTAATTAAATCTTTTTCAAGAGGTATAGTTTGCATATTAAATATTATTTTAGTACTTTTAAAATCATCAAAAAAGTTTTCAAATTCCTTAAATTTAAGCCCTAAATCATTTTCATACAAAATTTTTTCTATGCTAGAAAAAAATTCTTTCATACTAACCCTTTAATAAATAAGGGTATTTTAGTATAATAAGGCTTTTAAAATTTTAAAGGTTTGATATGAAAAATTTAAGCGACGAAGAAAAAAGAGTTATTATAGATAAAGGCACAGAAGCACCATTTTCTGGTAAATTTAATGATTTTTATGAAAAAGGAATTTATCTTTGTAAGCAGTGTGGCGTGCCACTTTATAACTCAAATGATAAATTTAAATCAGGTTGTGGTTGGCCTAGCTTTGATAATGAGATTAAGGATAGTGTTAAGAAGATTCCTGATAAAGACGGAAGAAGAACTGAGATTGTCTGTGCAAATTGTGGGGGTCATTTAGGTCATATTTTTATAGGCGAGGGCTTTACGCATAAAAATATAAGGCACTGCGTAAATTCAATTAGCCTTGATTTTAAAAGCGATGTTTGAGATTTTAGAAAACGAAGTAGAGGCCATTTTACTTGCCTGTGTTACTATACTTGCAGTTTTAAATCCTTTTGGGAATTTAACCCAATTTTTAGCAATGAGTCAGGGTTTGCCCTTGCTTTTGCGAAAAAAACTTTTTAGGGCTATACTTTATACGGGTTTTATAATAGTTTTAGTTTTTTTATTTACAGGTCCTTTTTTTATGTCCTATGTATTTAGAATAAATTTAGATGATTTACGAGTGGGCGGAGGTCTAATACTCATTGTAATGTCTATAAAAAATTTGCTTTTTTCAGCCAAAACGCAGGATTTTTCACATTTTAAAACAATGAGTGAGAAAGAACTTTTAAAACAAAGTCTTGTACCTATGGCCTTTCCTATGCTTATAGGACCTGGTACCTTAGCAACTGTTATAGTAATATCTGAACTTTCAGGGCTTTTAATAGCTACCTTTTCGGTCTTAGCATCTTTTTTATTTTTGTTTATCTTATTTCATTACGCAGCCACCATTGAAAAAATTTTAGGCACCTTAATCTTACATGTAATAGCAAGAATTACTCAAGTATTTATAGTAGCAGTTGGGGCAAAAATGATGATTACAGGTTTGCAAGGTATTTTCAAATTAATTTAATATATCATTAACGCAAATTTATTTAAAGGAGAAAAAATGCAAAAAGTTATTATTTTTGGAGCAGGTAGCTCTGGGATAAATATCTTTAAAAAACTTATGGGGGGGGGAGGTAAGCGATAAAAGTGAAGTTTTATTTTTTGTCGATAATAACCCTAAAAA
>NZ_VJNT01000038.1:0-20988 GCF_008633895.1 Campylobacter sp. LR264d | reverse complement strand
GGCGTGTGCAATTTCTCCTAATTCATCCCTTGTTGCAGGTGGTAGAATTTGACTTTTATTTGTTTTGTTATTTAGATAATCAAAAAAGACACTAGCGTTGTTTTGAAGAATATGTATAGATAAAATTAACTTTTTTTGAAAAATCCATACAAAAACCATTATTATAAGTACACAAATAAAGGCTACTACAATAGAGGTTATAAATCTACTTTTCATATTATTTTCAATAGGTTGTATTAGGGTATCTGCTTTTTGACCTAAGGTATCTATATAAATAGCAGTTGAAATCCATATATCATCGGTATTTGGTATCATTTGAGCGTATGAGTTTTTTAAGGCTATTATATTACTTCCATCCTTTTGAGGTTTAGTAAAATTAAAATTTACAAAGCCCCCCCCCCATTTTTGCAGCCTTGTATAAATCACTTACATAAGCTACCCCATCAGCATCCTTTGCATCTTTTAAATCCTTACCTAAAAGGTCCTTTCTAACAGGGTGTGCGACATTTATCGTTCTTTGATAGGAGTAAAAATAACCACTTTTATCATTTTCAAAACGAAAAGTTTCTATGGCATCTGCTATTATGGCGATTTTTTCTTCATTGCTTTTAGCATTTTTTACAAGATTACCTAAAGCATCTGCCATGGACATAGTTAAGTCCTTAACCCTATCTTCGGTTTGTTCTTTAAGGATATTATAATTTTCCTGCGTAATTAAATCTATACTTCTTTCATTGTTAGTGTAAAAAATGGAAAAACTTATGATAATAACCAATAGAAAACTAAGGCCTAGTGCTGAAATTTTTGTTTTTAAACTTGAAAACATTTTGTTCCTTTTTGTGAAAATTTCGCAAATAGTATAACTTTCAAGCTAATACAAAACTTAATAAATAATAATTAAAATTTTAAATAGTATTTTTTATGTAATTATGATAAAATTTTACAAAACTTAAATACTTTAAAAAAAGGCTTTTTAAATATTATTTGTTTTATAATTTCAAAATGAAATATATGGAACTTTTACTGATAAAAGATTTTTTTACAAAATATAAAAAAATTGATTTTATTAAAAGAATTGATGATAATGTTTTTGAACTAAGTTTTGATAAGGAACCTTTCATTTTTGATTTAAATAGAAATGAAAGTGCTATTTACCAAGCAAAGTTAAGCAAGAAAGATTATAACGCACCCTTTGATTTTATGCTTAAAAAATACCTAAATTCTACAAATATTAGTAAAATTTCACTTCTGCCAAATAATAGGGTCCTTGTTTTTAAACTAAATGCACAAAGGGCTTATAAACACTATGAAAGCCTTATTTATTTTGAATTTACAGGTAAAAATACAAATGTGATTATAACTGATACAAAAAATATTATAATAGAAGCACTTCGCCACATTGATAAAAGTTATAGGGTAATAAAACCTGGCTTAAAATTAGAATCCTTAAAACCATTTAAAATGGATAATAAAAATATAGAAATTACAAATTTCAAAGAATATTTTCAAAATAAATTTAAAGCAATTAATAATAAAAAAATGCAAAACACAAAAGAAAATAAAATTTTGCAAATTAATAAAAAAATCAATGCCCTAAAAGAAAATTTAACTTCCTTGCAAAGTGAAAATGAATGTTTAGAAAGGGCACTAAATTTAAGTAAGAAGGCTGATATATTATTTGCAAATTTAAGCAAGCTAAAAGATTATGAAAGGGAATTTTCTTTGCTTGACTTTGAAGAAAACATAATAAATTTTAAACTTGAATATAGTCCTAAAGAAAGTGCAAATTTATTTTACAAAGAGGCTAAAAAGGCAAAGCAAAGGGCTAAAAACATTAATATACAAAGGCAAAATTTAAACGATAAATTAAAATTTTATGAAAATTTAAAAGAGCTTTTAAGCAAGGCAGTAAGTCTTTTTGAACTTGAAATTTTACTACCTAAAAAAACAAGCCAAAGGACTAAGCAAGAAAAAAAAGAAGGCGATATTGCGTATTTTTATTTTAATGATTATAAAATAGGTGTTGGGAAAAATGAAAATGGGAATGAGCTTTTATTAAAAAGTGCTAAAAAGGATGATTTGTGGTTTCATGTAAAGAATTTTTCTAGTTCTCATGCGATTTTATACACAAATAAGCAAAAAATTAGTGAAGAAGTGGTACAATTTACGGCAAAGATTTGTGTAAATTTTTCTAATTTAAAGCCCGGTACTTATTTGGTCGATTATACAAGCAGAAATTTTGTAAAGATTAGGCAAAAGGCCTTTGTAAATTACACAAATTTCAAAAGTATCAATATTATAAAGGAGTGAAAATGGCTCTAAGTCCCATTGGAAGTATGAATTTAGTCAATCAAAATATGACCATGCCCGCCACTCAACTAAGTAATGAAATCGCCAAAGAAGGCTTTGCTTCCGTTATGAATCTAAACGAATTTAACGAAAAAGAAAAGGTTGTCGATAAACTTGAAAAGGTTAATGAAAGCCAAGAGTTAAAAGAAGAGATTAAAGAAAAACAAGAAGAAGAGGAAAAGAAACGTAGGGAAAAAGAAGAAAAAGAAGCTAAGATGAAAGCCGAAGAAGAAGAGGTGGAAGAGTATAAGGATAAAGAAAATTCTCATCGCCTTGATATAAGTATTTAAAGGATAAAAATGTTTGATAGCACTAGGATAGTTTGGGGTTTGGTTATGTTTGCAGCTTTTGTGCTTGTTATGTTGATTAATAGTTTTATCTTAAATTTTGTCATCATAGCACTTTTATTATATTTTGCTTTTAACGAATCAAAAAAGCTTTTTAATCTTGATTCTAACATTATCCTAGTAGCCATAGCCTTTTTAATTGGTACCTTTTTTGAAGAAGCCTTGCTTTGTGGAATTTTAGCCTTTATTTTAATGCTTGGTTATCTAGCCTTTATAAAGGCTGATTCTTTAAAACCTGCCCTTATTTATCTATATCCTGTTATTCCTATTTTAGCACTTTGGCAAGTATATTTAGATAATGGAATTTTTGTTGTATTTTGGCTTATATTAAGTGTTATTTGCTGTGATAGTGGTGCTTACTTTATAGGCAAAATGATAGGAAATACGCCTTTTTCAAAGACTAGCCCTAAAAAAACTATGGAAGGCGTTATAGGTGGAATTTTAGTAGCTACCTTTATAGGAATGCTAGTAGGGCTTTATGAATTTAGTTTTTTTAAAAGCTTGATTTTATCCTTTTTAGTTGCTGTTTTTGCTGTGATTGGCGATTTGATTGAAAGTTATTTTAAAAGGGTTGCTGACATTAAAGATAGTAGCGAGTTAATACCTGGACATGGTGGCATTTTAGACAGAATTGATGCCATAATTATAGCTTCGTTTGTAATGGTTGCCTTTGCATGATAGTTTTTGGAAGCACAGGTAGCATTGGGATAAATGCTTTAAAACTTGCCAAAAGAGCAAAATTAAAAATAAGTGCCTTGGCATGTGGGGAAAATATAAGACTTTTAAATAAACAAATCGAACTTTTTAAGCCTGATTTTGTTTGTATTAAAAATAAAAAAGATAAAAGCTTAATCAATCATAAGCATGTTTTTTCGGGTCAAAAGGGCTTAGAAAAAATTTTAAGTGAGTGCGAGGATGAGCTTTTTTTAAATGCTATTGTTGGCTTTGCTGGACTTAAAAGCACTTTAAAGGCTAGTGAGCTTAATAAAACTATAGCCCTTGCAAATAAAGAAAGCTTAGTAGTTGGTGGCAAATTCTTACACAAGGCAAAGATTAATCCTATAGATAGCGAACATTGTGCCTTAAAAATTTTGCTTGATAAAAAAGAACATATTAAAAAGCTTTATATTACTGCAAGTGGTGGGGCTACCTTTAAACTTAATCAAAATTCTTTAAAAAATTTAAATACAAAGGAAGCCTTAAAGCACCCTAATTGGAAAATGGGTTCAAAGATTACAATAGATAGTGCGACAATGGCAAATAAGCTTTTTGAGATAATAGAAGCTTATCATTTATATCGCTTTAAAAATATTGATGCCTTAATAGAACCAAATTCCATAGTTCATGCTATGTGTGAATTTTATGATGGGGGTACTTCTGCTTATTTTTCAAGACCAAATATGCAACTTAGCATAGCACAAGCCATTTTTTCTAGGCATAGCAGACAAATAATAAAAGCTGTTGATTTTAGCAATCTAGCAAGTATAAAATTTCATAAAATTAATCTTAAAAAATATCCTATTTTTAGCCTAAAAAATAGGATATTAAAAGAACCAAATTTAGGCGTTATAATCAATGCTGCTAATGAAATAGCTGTTAGTGAATTCTTAAAAGGACATATTAAATTTATCGATATTGCAAAAAAAATATTTTTAAGTTTAGACCATTTTCAAACGCCAAAACTAGATAATATAGAAGAAATTTTTGAGTGCGATTTGAAGGTGAGAGAATTTGTGAAAAGGAGTTAAAAAATATGAGATATTTGATAATATTTTTTTCATTTATTTTACTTTTAGGTGCTGAGCAACTTGATTTTACGGTGGGCATTAATGGTAAGAATTTAGATGATAATAACACGGTTCTTATCTTTGGTGGAATTCAAGGAGATGAACCTGGTGGCTTTCATGCTGCAAGTTTATTGTTAAGCGATTATACCATTACAAAGGGTGAGATTATAGTAGCACCAAATTTAGCTTTTGATAGCATTATTAAAAGAAGTCGTGGCACAAACGGGGATTTAAACCGAAAATTTGCAAATATTAGTCCAAAGGACCCTGATTATAAAACCGTTACTCGCATTAAAGAATTAATCAATCTACCAGAAGTTGGCATGGTTATAAATTTGCACGATGGCTGGGGATTTTATAGACCAAATTATATTGATGCTATGAAAAATCCAAACAGATGGGGAAACTCAAGCGTTATTGATACTAAGGAAATAAACGCTAGTAAGTATCATGACCTTGAAAAAATAGCCCAGCAAACGGTTAAAAAAGTAAATGCTTCTTTGATTGACCCAAAACATGCTTATTATCTTAAAAATACAAAAACAGATGAAGTAAATGATACTGAAATGCTAAAAGCCTTAACTTACTATGTTATATCAAATAATAAAGCAGCCTTTGCAAACGAGGCAAGTAAGAATTTGCCAGTTCATGTTAGGGCGTATTATCATTTAATAGCCGTTGAAAATTATCTAAAAACAGCAGGTATTGAATTTACACGCGATTTTGATTTAAGCCCCCAAGGTGTTAAAGAGGCCATTGAAAGAGAGGTGGAGGTAAAATTATTTGATGGTAGAACCTTACTTTATTTAAGGCAACCAAGACCTATTATTAAATTCGTTCCTTTCCCTATAAATAGCGATTTAACCTATGATACAAATAACGAACTTATCGCCGTTGTAGCTAAGGATAATGCTTTTTACATACAATATGGCAATAATTTTCAAGCCCATATTTACCCTGAATATTTAGAATTTTCTTATGCCTTTGATGGCGTGGATATTAAGCTTGATGGACTTGAGATGAATGTACCTTTTGCTACTAAGGTAAAGGTTAAGGAAAATTTTCTTATACCTAAAATTCAAGGTGTGCGAGTAAATGTTATAGGCTTTAATTATTATGGCGATGAAAGCAATATAATTATAAATAAATCAAAAATGCAAACTCAATACTCACTTGACAAGGCAGGTAAAATTTATAGGGTTGAATTTTATGAATTAAGGTCTGCAAAGCTACCTCAACTACTAGAATATGAAAGTGGTAGCAAATTTATTAAAAATACAAAGCCTATTGATATGTCTTTGATACAAAAGGCTGGAAAAAAGGATAAATTCTTAGGTTCTATACTCGTGGAATTTGAATGAAAAATTTAATCTTAGGCATTGAAAGTTCTTGTGATGATAGTTCTATAGCTATCATTAATAAGGACAATTTTGATTGCCTTTTTTATAAAAAAATATCCCAAGAAAAAGAACATTTTAAATTTGGAGGAGTGGTACCTGAACTTGCCGCAAGGCTTCACAGCTTTGCTTTACCTAAAATTTTAGAAGAATGCAAGGACTATTTTAAGGACCTTTGTGCCATAGCAGTTACAAATGAACCAGGTCTTAGTGTAAGTTTATTAAGTGGAATTTCTATGGCAAAGGTTTTAGCGCTTAGCTTAAAAATCCCCCTAATTGCTATTAATCACTTAAAAGGGCATATTTATTCTTTATTTTTAAATGAAAAACTTTGTTTTAATATGGGAATTTTGCTTGTAAGTGGTGGTCACACCATGGTTTTAAAGCTTGATAAAAATGGCAAGCTTATAATTTTAGCAAAAACTAGCGATGATAGCTTTGGTGAAAGTTTTGATAAGGTAGCTAAGATGATGAATTTAGGCTATCCAGGCGGGGTTGTCATTGAAAATTTAGCAAAAAAGGCAAGGTATAAAAATATAAGTTTTTCTGTGCCCTTAAAGCATAGCAAGGAGTGTTATTACAGCTTTTCAGGGCTTAAAAATCAAGTAAGACTTAAAATTTTAAGTTATGAAAATTTAGATGAAAATATAAAAAGTGAGATAGCTTATGGCTTTGAAAATGCAGCGTGTGAGCATATCTTAGATAAATTAGAAATGATTTTTAAAAAAGAAAATTTTAAAATTTTTGGCGTAGTTGGTGGAGCAAGTGCGAATTTAAATTTAAGAACTAGACTTGAAATTTTATGTAAAAAATATAATTGTGCTTTAAAACTTGCACCCTTAAAATATTGTGCCGATAATGCTTTGATGATTGCAAGAAATGGCATTGATGAGTATGAAAAGAAAAATTTTACACCCATAAATCAAAACATTTTACACCCTAAAAATACCAATTTTACGCATATTTAGGAGAGATTATGAAAAGGGCTTTTACGGTTTTAGAACTTATTTTTGTGATTATAATCTTAGGCGTTTTAGCTACCATTGCCTTACCAAAATTTGACTCAAGTAAAGATGAGGCCGAACTTAGCAAGGCTTTAAATAATCTTAAAACGCTTATAAATGATATAAATGTTTATGCCTTAAAAAATGACTCACTAGCAAAAATTAGTACTATGAGTAATGTTAGTGGGGTGGAAAATGTGGATTTAAGCCTAGCTTATAGCGATGTTGGCTTTAAGGTTGGCGATGATGAAAAGTGTATAAGCTTAGTTTTTGTGGAAAAAAGCGATTTTGTTTTAATGGGAATTTCAAGTAATTCTTCGGTAAAATCAGCCATAGAAGCCGTAGCAAATGGAGGCGATATACAAAATTTAGAAAATGCAGATTTTACTAGTACTTCAAAAAGTAAAACCTGCGTTTTGCTTAGCAAAAATGAAAATTTTAAAGCCTTATCAAGTCGCACATATGTAATTTTAGGTTCGATGAATTGAGTGAAATTTTTAGTGATTTATTTGCATTTTGGGCTTTACCCTACTCTTTTTACAATAAAAAATTTAAGGCTTAAATCTAAGCCTTAAAAGCGATAATTTCGATCTCAATTTTTGCATTTTTTGGTAGGTCTTTAACAGCCACAGCAGAACGGGCTGGGTACGGGGCGTTAAAAAAGCTAGAATACACCTCGTTAAAGTCTTTAAAATCGGCAATATCAGCTAAAAAGCAAGTTGTCTTAATGATATCTTCAAAGCCTAAGTTATTTTCATCTAAAATGCCTTTGATATTTTCTAAAACTTGTTTGGTTTGACCCTTGATATCACTTGTTTCAATGGTATTTGTTGCAGGATTTAATGGAATTTGACCCGATGCAAATAAAAAGCCATTTGCCTTTCTATAAACACTATAAGCTCCAATAGCCTTTGGATAATTCATATTTTTTCCTTTATTTTAAATTTAAAAATGATTTTAACCTTTGAAAATTAATTTTTATTAAATATTAAGACTAAATTTAACTAAGATTTAAAAATTAAATTTTACGACCTAGTTTTGCCTTATAACTTTTTTTATTTAGTTTTTGATAAAATACAAAATTTACTTAGAAAATATTAAATTTGAGGATATTTAATGATTTTTGAAAAGCAACAATACCAGCAAGATTGTATTAATAATATCATTTCACTTTTAAGTGGCTTTGATTTTAAAAACCATAATATAACAAATTTACAAGAATGCTTAAAAGCTTTTTATCAAAGTAAAAATGAACTTGCTATTAAAACAATAAGTAAGAATTTAAATATAGATATTGTAATGGAAACCGGCACGGGTAAGACCTTTACTTATCTTAATCTTATTTTTGAATTACACAAAATCTATAAGCAAAATAAATTTATTATCTTTGTTCCAAGGCGGGCTATTTTAGAATCTGTAAAACAAAATATAAATCTTACTAAATCATATTTTATAATGAGTACAAAAGCTATCTTAAAACCTATTATTACACAGATTCTAAATCTCAAAGTAGCATAATTAATCATTATAAAAAATCAAGATGAATTATCTGTGCCAATTTTAACCAATAGTGCTATAGATAAAAAAGATAATATTTTAAATAGAAAAAGTGAAAATTTATTTAATACAAAAAGCATTTTTGAAAATATCATAGATTTAAAACCAATAGCCATTATAGACGAGCCACATTTACTTATAGGGGATAAATTTAGTCAAAATTTTAAAAAGCTAAATTCGCTTTATTTTCGTTTTGGTGCTACTTTTCCAAAAGATAAAGATTATGTGTTAAGCAATATGGCGTATCGTTTAGATTCTATACTTGCTTTTAATGAGTACTTAGTAAAACAAATTCAAGTACATACTTTGGTAGAATCAAATGAAAATTTAAGATTGCTTTGTACTGATAGTAAAAATAAAAAAGCAAAATTCTCATATTTTCTTAGTGGAATTGAAAAATTTACTAAAATAAAAAAGGGCGAGAGTTTAGGTAGTATAGATTCTAAATTTCATAATATCACACTAGAAAATTTAGCAAAAAGCAAAGTATATTTAAGTGATAAAACTACCTTAGAAACCAAAAATAACTATAAGCTAAGCAATGAAGAAATTTCAAATCTTTTAAAAAAGGCTATTGAATTGCATTTTAAAAAAAGAACAAATTTTATTTTCTCAAAATATTAAGGCTTTAAGCTTATTTTTTATCCCAAATATAAATGATTTTCGTGGTGAGTCTGCTTTTATTAAAAAAAATTTGAAAGACTTTATAAGCAAAAAACAACAAGAAATTTTAAAGCAAGACATTTTGCAAGAATATAAGGCATTTTTGCAAAAAGACTTTGATGATAGTGGAGAACTAAGAGTGCATCAAGGCTATTTTAGTGGTGATTCTCATAGCAAAGGCAAGACCCAAGAAGATAAATTAGCCGATGATATTATTTTGATTTTAAAAGATAAAGAAAGACTTTTATCTTTTGATACGCCTTTAAGATTTATTTTTAGCGTTTGGGCACTGCAAGAAGGCTGGGATAATCCAAATATCTTTACCCTTGTTAAACTTGCTAATTCTAGCACAGATACAAGTCGTCATCAGCAAGTAGGACGTGGGCTTAGCTTTGTGTTAATTCGGATGGTCAAAGAATCACGCATAATTTTTTAAATGAAGATTCTAATAAATTTTATGATATAAATCGCCTAGATATTGTCGTAAGTAGTGAAGAAAGGCAATTTATAGAAGGCTTACAGCAAGAAATTAAATATTTCAGCTTTGAAGTAGAATATTTAAATAGTAAGATATTAAAAAATTTAGGATTAAGCGAACAACAAACAAATAAACTTATTAATTATTTAGAAGATAATAAGGCTATAGAATATGAAAAAATAAATGATAACTACACAAAACAACCAAATTTTCAAACTATCATTCAAAGCGAGAAAGTCAAAGAACTTTTAGGCGATAAGTTTAATAATTTTGTAAATAGATTTAAAGAATCACCAAACAAACACGAACAAGTTATCAATGCAAATAAAAATCAAGAAATAGTACAAATTCGCCAAAATTTAACAAGAGAATTTAAAGAACTTTGGAAAAATATCAATAAAAGTGCAAAAATTGTTTATAAAAATATCAATGAAAAATCATTGCTTGATACAATAATTGCAGAATTTAATAAAGAAAATATCACAAAAGAATATATTTATTTTGAAAAATCACAAATTGACTTTGCCACTAATCAAATTAAAAAAGAAAAAATAGAAATTAGTCATAAAGATTATACAACAAGCCTTGATAAAACTATACAAACAAATCTTTTAGATTTTGCAGATAAAAACAAAATTCCACTTCATTTTGTGCTAGAAATGTTTAATAAGCTTGATAAAGACAAGTTTTATAATTCTCCTAAAACAGCCTTTGAATCTTTAAAAAAAATTTATGAAGATATTATCCATAGATATTTAGTGAGCGTGGTTAGTTACGAATTTGGCGAACATACTTTCTCAAATGATGATTTATTTATGATAAATCTGGCAATCAAGACCAAGTATAGCTAAGGAAAAATTTGGGGCAAAATACGCAATTGATGAAGAACCAAGCGAAAATTATTTGTTTTCTAAAATTCTTTTTGATTCTGAAATTGAAAAAGAAGTGATATTAGAAAATACAAGTTTTACAGATAAAACAATACAAGTTTTTGCTAAACTTCCAAAATTTAGAATTAAAATTTCACCAAGCAAATCTTATGAACCGGATTTTGCTTATCTTATAAAGCTAAATAATAGCAATGAAAAGATATTTTTTATTTGCGAAACAAAGGGATATTCCACAAGTAGAACAAGAAAAGATAGATTATGCGAGGAAATTTTTTAAGGCCCTGCAAGATAATTTAAAGCAAAACGAGGCTACTAAACATATAAAAGTATTATGAAACAAGAATTAATAAACAAACTTTATTTGAACTTTTAAACAATTTACAAGGAGCAAACAATGATAGATAAACAAAAGGCACAAGAATTAAATATAAATATAGAAGTTAAAAACGAACTTTTTGCATATTTAAAAGAACATTTTCCTCAAAGCATAAGTGAAAATACACCAAAATTTAAAGGCAATAGCCACGCTTTTAGGATTAAATGATAATATAGCAAATATGCAAGGGTATGAACTAACTTTTACAGGTAAGGCACTTGCAAACACACTTTATAATACTCCATGTACGAAAGAATTAAAACTAGAACCTGCCCAAAGTATAAATAAAAACACTACACAAAATGCAATCATTCGTGGTGATAATCTTGATGTTTTAAAGCTTTTAAAATCAGCATATTATGAAAAAATTAAGATGATTTACATAGACCCTCCTTATAATACAAAAAATGATAATTTTATCTATCCTAATGATTTTAGAGAAGATTATAAAGAAATTTTAAAAGAGATAGGACTACTAGAAATAAATGAAAATGGACAAGAGTTAGAAAGTGAGAATCTCAAATTTTTCAAAAACATTACAAGTAGTAGAAGCCATAGTGCATGGCTTAGCTTTATGTTACCTCGTCTTAAACTTGCTAGGGATTTACTTAGAAATGATGGAGTTATTTATATCAATTGATGATAACGAACAAGCGAATTTAAAAATTCTATGTGATGAGATTTTTGGGGAAGAAAATTTCGTATCTAGTTTCGTTTGGCAAAAAAAATCAGGTGGCGGACAAGCTAAATACTTTTATGAAGGACATGAATATATTTTAATTTATGCTAAAAATAAATCAAATATTAAAGGATTTTATAAATTTAAAGAAAAATCAAATACTAATAATGATTTTTTGCGTAAAATTCACGGCAAATATACAAATAATGAAAAATTAAAAAAATATTTGCTAAATACCCAAATAAAACTTTAAACCATAGAAATTTAATGTTTGAAGAATTAGATATTTTCTTAAAAGAAAATTTGATTAATCAAAATAAATTTAATGAAATAAATGAAAAATTAAAAAATGGTGAATATTTTCTACAACCTTACAATGATAATGTTAATCTAATTTGTAAACATAATACAGAAAATACAAGCTTAATGTATTCTATAATCAGTGGCATTTGGAATTCTGATGGAACAACTGAACTAGGAAATATTATGGGCAATGAAAATATATTTAATAATCCAAAACCAATTGAACTTATAAAATATTTACTAAAGTCTCCACAATCTCAAATAATATCGCAATGGAGAGAGTATAGCATAGAATCTAGCACAGATTCTAGTGGCGATATTATCCTAGATTTTTTTGCAGGAAGTGGTACAACAGCTCATGCACTTATGTAGCTAAATAGCGAAGACAATGGCAATCGTAAATTTATCTTAGTACAGCTTGATGAAAAAATCAATGAAAATAAAAGCAAGGTAGCTTATGAGTTTTGTAAAAATGAACTTTTAAGCAAAAAACCTGTAATAAGTGATATAACCATAGAACGAGTAAAAAGGGCTGGAGAAAGGTTAAAGGCACAAAATCTTAGATAGACACAGGCTTTTGTGTTTATAGTTTGTGTGACAAGCCAAGGTTAATAAGTGATGAAAACACTCTTAAACTACAAACACCAAGCGAGCTTAGCCCACAAGATAAGGCAATAAATCTTATGTTAAACTCGGGCAAAACACTTGACAAAAAGCTTACAAAAATCATAGCTAATAAATTATATGAATGAGAAAATTCACTTTATATAGCACAATGTGACAAAGGAGTACTGAACTGTCTTAAAGACCAAAATAGCAAAGAAGTTTTTATAAGTGGCTATGAAAAAATAAACTTAGAAATATTTTTAAATTTAGATTCTAGTTTAAAAAAGAGATTAAAAGTGGTGTATTAAAAATTTAAATAAAAAAGTAAGATATTAATATAAAATTTAGTTTAGCATAGTTAAAACTAACCGATATGGTTAATATATTTTTACGATGAGAAAAAATGAAGAGAAATATTAGTTTAGCTATCTTGCTTTGTATATTTTCAACAAGTGCTTTTGCGTATAATACTTCGTTTTGTGGATATGAAGAGGAAGAAAATCTAATAACAAGTAGAAGTTCTAAAAATCAAATTTTACAACAAGCAGGTTGCAAGGCTATTAAAAAATTAAGTAATGGCAGATGGCGTTGTGTTCGTTATTAAAGGAGAGAAAAAATGCAAGGAAATACTTTATCAAATGGTATGAAATGTTATGATATGTCAATGTTACAAAATCAAGTAGAATCGGCTATGAAGTCCTTAAAACATAGCGAAAAAAATATGCAAAGAATTCAAGGGCAAGCAAATAACGATACTACAAGCATTCAAGTAAATATAGTTAAAGAAAATCAAGAAGAAAACAAGGTAAATATATTAGCCTAAAAAATTACTTTTAAATTTGTTTAAATTTAAAAGCTCATTTTTTATACTTTTTTTAGATTTTATATAAAAATTTCTACCCTTATAATCAAATTTTAAAACACTTGCATGCAAACAAAGCCTTGTAGCACCGGTTAAATTTATTCTTTCTAAATCATTTATTTTTTTATCTAAAATTCTTTCAATATCCTTTTTACAAAGCCCATATAAACACTCCCCTAAAATTTTATATCCTAAATCAAACAAATGAAGCCTTAATTGATGTTGCCTGCCCGTATGGGGTAGGCATTTTATAAGACTTATATTAAAATCCTTAAAATATTGAAGTAATTCAAACTCACTAAATGCCTTTTTACCATTTTTATCAATGCACATTCTAGTTTTTATATCATCATAATTTTTACTTAAAGCAAGTGGCTTATTTGAACTAAATTTTAATGGAGTTTTACCATAAACTAGGGCCTCGTATTCTTTATAAATTTCGCCATTTTGAAATTTAGCCTTAAATATTTTTTGTATATTTTCATTTTTTGCAACTATGATTAAACCACTGGTTTCCCTATCAAGCCTATGAGTAATTCCTGCTTTTTGCCCCCAAAGTGTGTAAATTTCATCGCTTAAACTATAAGTACAATTCCTGCCATTTGGGTGAGATAAAACCCCGCTTAATTTTTCAAGCACGGCAAAATCTTCATTTTCAAAGCAAAGCTCAACACCCCTTGGCTCACTCTTATAAACGATTAATTCTATCTCGCCTTTTAAAAGTTCATTCTTTTTTATAACTAATTTATCATTACAAAATAAACGTTTTTTATCAATAATACTTTGTGCCTTATGTATAGGAATATTAAGCTCATTCATAAGCAAAGAAAATGCCTTTTTGCCATTATTTGAAACAGATGCTAGTTTAATTTTTGTATAAGGCATTTTTAACTCTTTTTAAAAAAAATTTGTTACAATTAATTTCTTTTTTTTTAAAAAATTATACTTTAAAAAGGTTTCAATAATGGTTCAAAGATACAGCAGAGAAGAAATGGCTAAAAAATGGGGTTTACAAGCAAAATATGATGCTTGGTTAAAGGTAGAATTAGCCGCTGTTCGTGCCTGGAATAAACTTGGACTTATAAATAATGATGATTTAGATAAAATTTTAAAAAATGCTAGTTTTGATATTAAGAGAATTGATGAAATAGAAAAGGTTACGAAACACGATGTTATAGCATTTTTAACAAGCGTAAGTGAAAGTTTAGGAGAAGAAAGTCGCTTTATACACTATGCAATGACAAGTTCTGATTGTATTGATACAGCCGTTGCTTTGCAGATTAAAGATAGCTTAAATTTATTATTAGATGATATAGAAAAACTTTTGGAAGTCATTAAAAAAAGGGCATTTGAGCATAAAGATACTCTTATGGTTGGAAGAAGTCATGGAATTCACGGAGAGCCTATAAGTTTCGGTCTTGTGCTTGGAATTTGGTATGATGAGATAAAAAACGCAAAAGAACTTTTAATAAATGCTAAAAATACCATTAATTATGGCAAAATCAGTGGGGCAATGGGAAATTTCGCACATGCCCCAATTGAATTTGAAGAAGAAGTTTGCAAACTTTTAGACTTAAAACCAGCCCCTATTTCAAATCAAGTTATACAAAGGGATAGATACGCACAAGTAATTAGTGCTATAGCAATACTAGCTGCAAGTTGCGAACAAATAGCAGTAAATATTAGACATTTTCAACGCACCGAAGTTTATGAAGCCGAGGAGTATTTTTCAAGTGGTCAAAAGGGAAGTTCGGCTATGCCTCATAAAAGAAATCCTGTATTAAGCGAAAATATAACAGGACTTTGTAGAATACTTCGTTCTTTTGTCACCCCTGCCCTTGAAAATGTAGCCTTGTGGCATGAAAGAGATATTAGCCATTCAAGTGTGGAAAGATTTATCTTGCCTGATAGCTTTATAACGGCTGATTTTATGCTAGTTCGACTTACAAATTTAATAGACAAGCTTTTAATTTATCCAAAAAATATGATGAAAAATTTAAATTTAACAGGGGGCTTGGTTTTTTCTCAAAGGGTGCTTTTAGAACTTCCTTTAAAAAATATAAGTAGAGAAGATGCCTATAAAATAGTGCAAAGAAACGCTATGAAGGTATGGCAAGATTTACAAAATGGCAAAAATGCCTTAAATGAAAAGGGAGAAAGTCTATTTTTACAAGCTTTATTGCAAGATACGCAGCTAAGACAAAATTTAAGCGAAGATGATATAAGAACTTGTTTTGATTATACTTACTATACAAAAAATATTGATAAAATTTTTGATAGAGTGTTTAAATGAGATTAATCTTAAATTTTAATTCTTTTAATAAAAATAAAAAAGTACTAGGTTGATATAAAAATGAATTTAGCTTATAAAAAAAATTTAGGACAAATTTTTACACCAAATTTTTTAGTAAAAGAAATTTTAAATTTGGCTGGATATCTTGGAAAAGATATTTTAAATAAAAAAATTATTGATAATTCTTGTGGCAATGGAGCTTTTTTATGTGAGATTGTAAAAAGATATATAAAAGAATTTTTAAAACAATCAAGTGATTTAACTTGCCTTAAAAATGAGCTTGAAAATAATATTTTTGGTATTGAGATTGATAAAACAAATTTACAAAATTGCTATAAAAATTTAAATAAAATTACAAATAAATTTAGCTTAAAAGATATTAATTTTAATTTAATCTTAGATAATACCTTAACTTGTGATAAATTTAATCAAAAAATAGATTTTGTGGTAGGAAATCCTCCTTACATTAGGGTACATAACCTAAATAATCAATACGAAAAGGTAAAAAAATTTAGCTTTGCAAAAAGTGGAATGAGTGATATTTTTATCGTTTTTTATGAACTTGGGCTTAATATGCTAAAAAGTGGAGGAACGCTTTGTTATATCAGTCCAAATTCCTTTTTTACAAGCCTTGCAGGGAGTGAGTTTAGAAAATTTTTACAAAAAACGCAAAGTTGTGAAAAGATATGTGATTTAGGTCATTTTATGCCATTTAATGCAATCACTTATACAGCAATTTGCAAGATAGTAAAAGATGTAAAATTTAAAGATATTAAATATTATAAATTTAATGAAAGAAAGGTGGAATTTCAAAAAAATATCTCATATAAAAATCTATTTTTTGATAATAAAATTATCTTAAATTCAAACAAATTTAGCAATGTCTTAAAATATGAAAACACAGAAAAAGCCCTTGTTAAAAATGCCTTTGCAACCCTTAATGATAGTGTTTTTATCGCCGATAAATTTGATTTTGATTTTAACCAGATTTCTATTATTAAAAGTTCTACTGGTGAAATAAAAAAATGCATTTTTCCTTATGATAAAAAGGGAAAATTAATTGATTTTTCTAAGCTAAATTTAGCTACTCAAAAATATCTAAAATCAAATAAAGCTAAACTTGATAAGGCAAGTAAAGATAATGTTTGGTGGGCCTTTGGGCGAAGTCAGGGTATAAGGGATGTTTATAAGAATAAAATTGCTATTAATGCCATTATTAAGGATATAAATTCCATTAAATTACAAAAAGCCCCAAGTAGCTTTGGCGTGTATTCAGGGCTTTATATTTTAAGCAAAGAACCCTTTATAAAGATTGCAAAAATTATAAAAAGCGATGATTTTATAAGCTATGTACGCACTATAAATAAGCCAAAAAATGGTGGGTATTTTACCTTTTCTTCGAAGGATTTAAGTAAATTTTTAAATTACTATTTGGATAATTTTAATGAATAAGATTTTTTTAAGCTATGAAAATTTAAGCAATGATATTAATTTAGACTTTTTATTAAATAACCTTGAGTTATTTTTAGATAAAATTTGTCGTAAATTAATCTCGTTAAAAATGTAAGGATAAAAGATGAAAGTAATTAAGAGAAACGGACGTACAGAAGAACTTGATGTTTCTAAGATTAAAAAATGCACTAGCGACGCGGTAGCAGGGCTTGATGGGGTGAGTTTAAGCGAGTTAGAACTAGATGCAAAAATTCAATTTAGAGATGGAATTTCAACAGAAGAAATTCAAAAAACACTTATAAAAACGGCCGTTGAAAAAATAGATATTGATTGTCCTAATTGGACCTTTGTGGCCGCTAGATTATTTTTATATGACCTTTATAAAAAAGTAAATGGAATGAATCGCTATAATCATTTGCGTGATTATTTTGAAAAGGGTGAAAAGGCAGGTAGAATTTTACTAGGCTTAAAAGAAAAATACGATTTAGATGATTTAAATGATTATTTAAAGCCCCAAAGGGATTTACAATTTACCTATCTTGGCATTAAAACCCTATATGATAGGTATTTGATTAAGGATAGCAATGCTATGCCTATTGAACTACCTCAACAAATGTTTATGGCTATTGCTATGTTTTTAGCTCAAAATGAGTTTAATTGTCAAGAATGGGCAAAAAAATTCTATGATTTAATATCTTCTTTTGAAGTAATGCTTGCTACACCTACTCTCTCAAATGCAAGAACAACTCGCCACCAGCTTTCATCTTGTTACATAGGAAGTACGTCTGATAATATTGAAGGGATTTTTGATAGTTATCAAGAAATGGCCCTGCTTTCTAAATTTGGAGGAGGAATTGGCTGGGATTGGTCTCAGGTTCGTGCTATGGGTGGAAGTATAGATGGACACAAAAACGCAGCTGGAGGCATCATACCATTTTTAAAGATTACAAATGATATAGCAGTAGCAGTTGACCAACTTGGTACTAGAAAAGGAGCCATTGCTGTTTATATAGAAACTTGGCACATGGATATAAGCGATTTTATAGATTTGCGTAAAAACTCAGGCGAAGAAAGAAGAAGAACGCACGAGCTTTTCCCTGCACTTTGGGTAAATGATTTATTTATGAAAAGGGTTAGAAAAAATGATAAATGGACTCTATTTGACCCAGCCGATACGCCTGATTTATGCAATTTATATGGGGAAGAGTTTGAAAAAAGATACGAAGAATATGAAAAAAATGAAAAGATAACAAAAGACATTGTAGATGCTAAAGAACTTTGGAAGAAAATTTTACTTAATTATTTTGAAAGTGGAATGCCTTTTTTATGCTTTAAAGATAATGCCAATAAAGCCAACCCAAATTCCCATGTAGGCGTTATAAGAAGTTCAAATTTATGCACTGAAATTTTTCAAAATACTGAACCAAATTATTATCAAATTAAGGTAATTTTTGAAGATAAAGAAGAGGTGCATTTTGATGAAATGCAAGAAGTTATCATAGATGGAGGCTATAAAAAAATAGCTAAAAAAATTAGCACTCTTGATAGCATAAATGGTAAAAAAGTTTATATAGTTGAAAAATTTAAAAACGATGGAAAGACCGCAGTTTGTAATCTTGCAAGTATAAATTTAAGTAAGATTAATACAAAAGAAGATATTCGCAGAGTAGTACCTATTGCTGTTAGAATGCTTGATAATGTGATTGATTTAAATTTTTACCCTCACATAAAGGTAAAAAATACAAATTTAAAATCTCGCTCTATAGGCCTTGGTGTAATGGGCGAGGCCCAAATGTTAGCACAAAATAATATACATTGGGGTAGTGAAGAACATTTTTATAAGATTGATGAGATAATGGAGCTTATAAGCTATGAAACCATTTTAGCAAGTTCTGATTTAGCTGTTGAAAAGGGTGCTTATCCTGATTTTGAAGGCTCAAATTGGAGTAAGGGTGTTTTTCCTATGGACGTGGCAAGTGACGCGGCAAAAAAATTAACCTTTAGGGATAGCTTGTTTAATCAAAATATTTGCGATTGGGAAAAATTAAAAGCAAAGGTTAAGGAAGATAAGCTTAGAAATGGCTATTTAATGGCAATTGCCCCGACCTCGTCTATTTCTATCTTAGTAGGTACTACTCAAACTATAGAGCCAGTTTATAAAAGAAAGTGGTTTGAGCATAATTTAAGTGGAATGATTCCTGTTGTGGTGCCAAATTTAAATCTTGATACTTGGCAATACTACATCCCTGCTTATGAAATAGACCAAAGATTACTAGTAAAAGCTGCTGCAGTGCGTGGAAAATGGATAGACCAGGGCCAAAGTTTAAATATCTTTTTATCGCTTGATAAGGCAAGTGGTGGTTATTTAAATGAAATTTATCAACTTGCGTGGGAGTTAGGCGTAAAATCTACTTATTATTTAAGAAGCGAAAGTCCTGATAGTGAAAAGGTAAATGTGGTAGATAGGGCTGTTGAATGCGAGGGTTGTCAATAAAATTTGTCTTTATATACAAATTTTATTTTACCTTTCTATACTCGATATTTGCTTGAAATTCTTTTAACCTCTTATAAATACTTCTAAGTTCTGTTATAGTAGTCCAATTTGTGATAAAAACACTAAATGAACTTCTAACCTGGTCAAAGGCGTTATTAATTTGCATAACAATTCCAAGCCCTATAATCCCTGCAAATAAGCTTGGGGCCATTACTAAAAAAGGCACTATAACTATCATTTGTTCAAATAAAATCAACCAAATATTAAAATATCCATAATGCAAAAACAATCTTTTATAATTAAATTTAAGCCCTGTGAAAAGTTCTACTATAGTTTCTTTGTTTGCGTATTTTTTGCGGTCATCTTCTGCATAAACTAATTCTTTACGAAAAGCAGCCTCAGCCTTTTGATTGTTATATTCAAGCCCTGGTAGTTTAATACCTACAAACCACGATATAACAAGTCCACCGATAGATATAAGCAAGGCTACATAAACTAACAAGCCGTCTATATTTTTTATAAAATAAAAAGCAGAATCAGGGTCTAAATTCCTAAATAAGGCCTGGCTAACTTGAGAACTTAACACCCAAAGAATGGGTATAAAAGCAACCAAGGTCATAAGCGCCCTAATGAAAGAAAGCCCTAATCTCTCAACGATTTTAGAAAAATTATAAGTATCTTCTTGCATTCTTTGAGAACTACCTTCTATATTATCGTCCTTTTGTTTCCAAAATCTAAGATAAGAAAAGGTCATAGCCTCTCGCCATTTAAATGCATAAACACTAGCAAAATATATATTTATAGTAGCAATTATCACATAGGGAATGGCAATACACAAAAAAACGCCTATTAGGGCATAAAAATCTTGTATAGAATAATGCGTTTTAACTCCTATACTACGAGTCTCAAAAAAACTAGAAATTAGAAATTGATAATAATACAGCGAAGATTTATTTAAAAAATTTGCTTTTTCTATATTTTCTTTAGCTATTTCATTTGCGTTTTTTATATACTCTTCTTTTTCTTTAAATGAGTTTTCGCTTGAAGAAAGTTGAGTGTTGTTGTTGTCATTTAAATTTGTAATTTGAGGACTTTGTAAAACATTGTAAAAATCCTTGTACCACTCATTAATCGCAACATTTAAACTGGTTTGTAAATATAAAAATAATAAAAGTAAAAAAAGCCCAGCATACGCCCATATGGCCCATTTTTTAGATACAAAAAAAGAAGCAAACATTATACACCTTGAAAATTAATTTAAAAGGCAAATTCTAGCTTAAAGGAGTAAATACAAAAATCGATATAGAAATTATCGCTTTTTAGGCTTAGATTTAAGCCTAAAATTTTGCAAACTATCTTTAAAAGAGTAGGGTAAATTTTTTAAATTTTATTGTCCTACTTAAATAAAAAAGTTTGAAAATTGCTGTTTTCAAAACAAAATTTTTTAAAAA